>DATMFB010000250.1:0-17796 GCA_035556395.1 Microbacteriaceae bacterium | reverse complement strand
TGCTGCTGCCGATCCTCCAGGAGCGCGACGTCGCGCGGCGCGTGCTCGACGCGGTCGAGTCGGGGCGTCAGCAGCTCATCCTCCCGCCATTCGCGCGCCTGACGCCGCTGCTGCGCGTCCTCCCGCCGCTCGCGTTCGACGCCGTCACCGACCTCCTCGGCATCAACTCGACGATGGATGAGTTCACCGGGCGTTCACCCGCACAGCCCTAGGCTGTCGGCGTGATCGACAATCCGCGCAGCCCGCGGGTCCGCGCGGTCGCCAAGCTCGCGAAGCGCGACGGCCGCCGCGAGAGCGGGCGGTTCCTGCTCGAGGGGCCCCAGGCTGTCGGGGAGGCCCTCGCGTATCGCCCGGACCTCCTCGAGGCGGTCTACGCGACGAAGCCGGCGCTCGAACGCCATGGCGAGCTCGTGCGGGACGCGAAGGCTGCCGGGGTCGACATCTCGTCGGTCACGGAGAAGGTGCTCGAGGCGATGGCCGACACCGTCACGCCCCAGGGCGTCGTCGCGGTCGCCCGCCAGTTCCCCTCGTCGCTCCAGGAGATCGTCGCGGCCGGCCCCAGGCTCGTCGCGGTCCTGGAGGAGATCCGCGATCCGGGGAACGCCGGGACGATCCTGCGTGCCGCCGACGCCGCGGGCGCCGATGCCGTCGTGTTCTCGGGGCACACGGTCGACCCCTACCACCCGAAGGTCGTCCGCGCGACGACCGGTTCGCTCTTCCACGTCCCGCACGTCGTCGGGGTGTCGCTCGGCGAGGCGGCCGAGGCGTTGCGCGCCGCAGGGCTCCAGGTGCTCGCCGCCGACGTCGACGGGGATGACCTCCTCGAGGCCCGCGCCGACCTCGCGCGACCGACCGCCTGGGTCTTCGGGAACGAGGCGCACGGCCTCGATGCCGAGCGCCTCGCCCTCGTCGACCGTTCGCTGCGGCTCCCGATCTACGGCCGCGCGGAGTCGCTCAACCTCGCGACGGCGGCGAGCGTCTGCCTCTACGAGTCGGCGTTCGCGCAGCGCGCCTGACCGTTCACGCCGGCACCGCCTCGCCGAGGCGCTCCGTCTCCTGCTCGTCGGGGTCGACGATGTCGATCGTGAGGAGCACGGTGCCGGGGTCCTCCTGGCGCAGCTCCACCTGCGCGCCGCGGCGGCGCAGGTCGCTGACCCCGACCCCGTCGGAGGCTCCTGAGCCGAGCCGGCCCGGGTTTCGGGCGAGCATCCGCACGCCGCCGTCGATGCGCTCGAGGCGCAGGTCCGCGGTCGGCGCCGCGGCGTGCCGTGCCGCGTTCGTCAGCGCCTCGGCTTTCGCGTCGAGGAAGAGGGCCGTCGCGGCCGGATGCTTGGCGAGCCAGAGCCAGCACTCGGCATCGGTCGCCTCCGAGGTGATGTCCATGACGCGCGCCCAGGAGACGATCGCCGCGTTCGCCGCGTCCCGCACCTCCTGCGCCGTGCGCTCGATGGCGCGCGTCGCGGCCGGCTCGTGCAGCGTGCGGTCGACGTTCTCGATGAGCTCGTCGATCGCGGGCTCGCCGACGACGCCCATCCGCAGCTGCAGGGAGGTCGCGAGGATGTCGCCCTGGACGAGGTTGTGCAGGACGCGGGCGACGTCGTTCGCCGTCTCCTCGTAGCGGTTGCGGCTCTCGGTCGCGGCCGCCTCCGCGAACGCTAGGGCTCGGGCGAGTGTGCGCTCCGTGCCGCGCGCGTCCGCACGGAGGCTGAAGCCGAGCGAGGCGACGACGGCGATCATCGCGTAGCCGAGGGGCAGGTAGAACCAGAACGCGAGGGGGGCAGCGGTGACCGGCGCGGGCAGCCAGAGCGACGACTGGCCGAGGATCGACCACGCGAGCACGATCCCGATGCCCAGATACGCGAGTGTGTAGAGCGTGATCGCCGCCCATCGCCGTCGGACCGGGACGAGTGCGACGAGGAAGGTGAGCGCGATGCCGCACGCGCCCGCGGCGAGCAGGCGCAGCGCGCCCGCGGGCAGGGCGTAGACGTGCAGGACGATCGGGGCCACCACGATGAGGAAGATCAGGACGGGAAGCCAGGCGGGCGCCGGGACGACGCGCTCGGGCAGCAGTGCCGGACGGCGCCGCGTGACGCGTTCGATCGCGATCGTCGGCGCATCGAGGCGGATGTCGACCGGGGTCGCGGCGTCGAAGACATGGTGGCTGAGCGGGCGGACGACCTCGTGCGCGACGATCCGCAGCCGTTCGGCCTGCGCGGCGGCGTCGAACGGCCGCACCCGCGCGCCCTCGAGCGCGGCGAGCACCGGTGCGGCGATCGACTCCGTGAACTCCTCGACGACGCGGTCGGTCGCGAGCTCGGCCGCTCGGATGTCGTCGGTGCGGCCCTTGAGCACGCGGCGGAGGCGATCGCGGCTCTGGGCGCTGCGGTCCGAGGAGCGAAGCCACAGCCCGACGACGATGACGGCGCCGCTGAGGAGGACGTAGTTCATCAGGAAGCGCAGCCACCAGTCCGTCGTGACGGGCGGCACGCCGACGAGGACCTGCAGTCCGGTCGTCATGGCCGGCCGCAGCAGCGACATCACGACGAGCACGGCGGCGACGAACGCGACCCACATCGGGTAGGAGGAGATCCGGCGCTCGAGCGCCGCCGCGCCGATGAACGCCAGGCCGAGCGCGAGGTGCGTGAGGATCGCGATCCCGAGGCCGAGCCATTGCTCCACGGGACCGCGCGCCTCGTCGAAACCGCCGTAGGCGGTCACGAGGAACGGGGTGAGCAGCGCCCACGTCCACAAGGAGAAGATGGGTCGCAGCGTTTGGTCGACCACGCGCTCCACCAGCCCAGGCTAGACATCCGAACTGTGGTCCGCGACCCGGCCCGCCTCGCTCGGTAGACTCGACCCTCGTGTCGATGCCCATCACCGAGGACACCGTGCAGGCCGCGGTGGACGAAGCGCTCGCCGCGATCGAGTCCGCGAACGATTCGGCGAGCCTCCGTGCCGCGCGCACCGCGCATGCGGGGGAGTCGAGCCCGATCGCGCGCTTCAGTGCCGCGATCAAGTCGCTGCCGAACGAGGAGAAGGCGTCGGCCGGGCGGCTCGTCGGCCAGGCCCGGGCGAGCGTGACCGCGGCGCTCGAGGCGCAGGAGGCCGTCGTGCTCCTCGCCGAGGAGGGCACCCGGCTCGCCGCGGAGGCGCTCGACGTCACGGCGCTGCCCGACCGCGAGCGGCTCGGCGCGCGCCACCCGCTCAGCATGCTCATGGAGCGGATGGCCGACGTCTTCGTCGGCATGGGCTGGGAGGTCGGCGACGGACCGGAGCTCGAGAGCGAGTGGTTCAACTTCGACGCGCTCAACATCGACGCCGACCACCCCGCGCGCGGCGAGGCCGACACGTTCTGGATCGAACCCGCCGATCGCCACCTCGTGCTGCGCACGCAGACCTCGCCCGTGCAGATCCGGTCGCTGCTGTCGCGGGAGCTGCCCGTCTACGTCGTCTCGCCGGGCCGCGTCTTCCGCACCGACGACCTCGATGCGACGCACACGCCGGTCTTCCACCAGATCGAGGGCATCGCGATCGACCGCGGCCTCACGATGGCGCACCTGCGCGGCACGCTCGAGCACCTCGCGAGGGCGATGTTCGGCGAGGGCGCCCAGATCCGGCTGCGCGCGAACTTCTTCCCGTTCACCGAGCCGAGCGCCGAGATGGACGTCTGGCAGCCGAACGCGAAGGGCGGCGCGCGGTGGGTCGAGTGGGGTGGCTGCGGCATGGTCAACCCGAACGTCCTGCGCTCCGCTGGCATCGATCCTGACGAGTACCAGGGCTTCGCCTTCGGGATGGGGATCGAGCGGACCCTCCAGTTCGGCCACGGGCTGAACGACATGCGCGACATGGTCGAGGGCGACGTGCGCTTCTCCCGGCAGTTCGGACAGGTGATCTGAGATGCGCGTACCCGTCAGCTGGCTCGGCGAAGTCGTCGACCTGCCCGAGGATGTGACCCTGGAGCATCTGCACGAGGCGCTCGTGCGGGTCGGCTTCGAGGAGGAGGCGGTCCACGCCTTCGGCGTGACCGGACCGATCCTCGCGGGCCGCGTCCTGGAGCGCACGCCGGAGCCGCAGTCCAACGGCAAGACGATCAACTGGTGCCAGGTCGACGTCGGCGCGCTCGGCGCCGACCCCGCTGCGGCCGGGGGAGAACGCGATGTCCGCGGCATCGTCTGCGGTGCGCACAACTTCGAGGCGGGCGACCTCGTCGCGGTGACGCTCCCGGGCGCGGTGCTGCCGGGTCCGACGCCCGATGAGCCGTTCCGCATCGCCGCGCGCAAGACCTATGGGCACGTCTCGGACGGCATGATCGCCTCGGAGCGCGAGCTCGGTCTCGGCGACGAGCACGGGGGCATCATCGTGCTGACTCGCCGCGGGATCGACGTGCCGCCGGGCACGGATCTCATCCCGATCCTCGGTCTCGCGGATGCCGCCGTCGAGATCAACGTCACGCCCGATCGCGGGTATGCGCTCTCGATCCGCGGCGTCGGGCGGGAGTACTCGCACGCGACCGGTGCGGCGTACCGCGACCCGGCGCTCGAGCCCGGGTTGCAGGCCCGCGCGGACGCGGCGCACCGGGCCCTGAGCGAGGCCGAAGGCCGAGTCGAAGGGTTCCCCCTCGCCGTGCGCGACGATGCCCCCATCCGCGGCCGGGTCGGCTGCGATGGCTTCGTCGCACGCATCGTCCGCGGCGTCGATATCACGCGTCCCACCCCGCCGTGGATGGTCGCGCGTCTGCGCCTCGCCGGCATCCGCTCGATCTCGCTGCCCGTCGACATCACGAACTACGTCATGCTCGAGTTCGGCCAGCCGACGCACGGCTACGACCTCGCGACGCTGCGCGGCGGCATCACCGTCCGCCGCGCGCGGTCGGGAGAGCGCCTGACGACGCTCGACGGCCAGGATCGGGCGCTGCACCCGGAGGACCTCCTCATCACCGACGAGTCGGGGCCGATCGGTCTCGCGGGCGTGATGGGCGGCGGTCCGACGGAGATCACCGACGCGACGACCGACATCCTCATCGAGGCCGCGCACTTCGACGCCGTCTCGATCGCGCGGACCGCGCGTCGCCACAAGCTCTGGTCGGAGGCCTCGAAGCGCTACGAGCGAGGCGTCGATCCGGCTGTGGGCCGCGCCGCGGCCCAGCGCGTCGTCGATCTCCTCGTCGAGTTCGCGGGCGGCGTTGCGGACGATGCCGCGGGCGGCCTGCTTGAGCAGCCGCACGAGTCGGCGTCGATCGAGCTGCCCGCGGGCTATGTCGACGGTCTCGTCGGCGCCGACTACACGGATGACGAGATCGCGGGCGCCCTGCGCGCGATCGGCTGCGAGGTCTCCGCAAACGGTTCCCTGAGCGAGCGCAGCGAGTCGAAGGGCGCCCTGGTCGTCAACCCTCCCACCTGGCGACCCGACCTTCGCACCAAGGCGGATCTCGCCGAGGAGGTCGCGCGCGTCGTCGGCTACGACCGGATCCCCGCGGCCCTGCCGGTCGCGCCGCCCGGCCGTGGCCTCACCGATTCGCAGCGCCTGCGTCGCGCGGCCGCCGCATCGCTCGCGGGCTCCGGCCTCGTCGAGGTGCTCTCCTACCCCTTCGCATCGGAGGTGGAGGCGGAGCGCTGGACGCCGGGTCGCCCGGCGATGCGCCTCGCGAACGCCCTCGACGGTGCCGCCCCCTGTCTTCGGACCTCGCTCTGGCCGGGACTCGTCGCGGCGGCGCGGCGGAATCTCTCCCGCGGCCTGACCGACCTCGCGCTCTTCGAGATCGGGCGCGTCTTCCTGCCCGAGGTCGGCACGACCTACGGCTCGGATGCGCTTCCCGTGGGCGGCGAGCGGCCGAGCGACGATCTCCTTCGGGGCCTGTACGCGAGCGTGCCGCCGCAGCCGTGGCATGTCGGCGCGATCTTCCTCGGCGACCGCGTCCCGCGGCAGCCGGGCGTCGCCGCCGTGCACTCGGGCATCGCGGATGCGGTGAGCTCCGCGCGCCACCTCGCGCTGGCGCTCGGCGCCTCGCTCGAGGTGGCGCAGGGCGTCCACCCCTCCCTGCACCCCGGCCGCGCCGCATCGCTCTCGATCGCGGGCCAGCACGTCGGCTGGGCGGGGGAGATCCTCCCGTCGCTCGCAGGCGAGCTCGACCTGCCACGCGTCGTCGCGGTCCTGGAGCTCGACCTCGACGCCTTGATCACGGCCGTCGCGCCGGCCGGCACCGCGCCCATCTCCGGATTCCCGGCGGCCACGCAGGACGTGACCCTGGTCACGCCGGTGGGGACGGTCGTCGGGGAGCTGCTCGCGGCGTTCGTCGACGGCGCGGGGTCGCTGCTCGAGGAGGCGCACCTGGTCGACGACTACCGGGGCGAGGGCGTGCCGGAGGGTGCGAAGGCGCTGACGTTCTCGCTGCGCTTCCGCGCCCCGGATCGCACGCTCACGCAGGCGGAGGCGACCGAGGCGAAGCTGGCGGGCGTGGCGGCGGTCGCCGGCGCGTTCGGCGCGACGATCCGCGAGTAGCGGGGGTCAGTCGCGCAACGGCGGCGGCACGGCCGCGGCGCCTTCGGCCGGCTCGATCTCGATCGCGAGCCGCGCCTTCCGCGGCTTCGTCACGAAGTAGGCGCCGAGCAGCACGAGCACGAAGCCGACGCCCGTCCAGATCGTGATCTGCTCGCCGAGGATGAGCGTGCCGGCGAGGACCGCGACCGCCGGGTTGATGTAGGTCGTCGCCGTCGCGCCGACCGGGCCGACCTCGCCGATGAGCGCGATGAAGACGATGAACCCGAGGGCGCTGCAGATGAGCGCGAGACCGAGCACCGAGGCGATGACGGGGGCAGAGGGGATGGCCGTCGGCCAGCCGCCGGTGAACAGGACGATCGGCAGATAGATGATGCCGGCGATCGTGAGCGATGCGGCGGTCACGCCGACCCCGGGCAGGTCGCCCATCCACTTGGAGAGGATCGCCGGCCCGAACGCGTAGCCCACGACGACGACGACGAGCTGGAGCACGCCGACGAGATCGGTGCCCGCGACGTCGAGTCCGACGATCGCCGCGACGCCGAGCATCCCGGCGGCGATGCCGATCCAATTCCACCATGCGAGGCGGGCGCGGCGCCCGAGGACGAACGCGACGCCTACGGCGACGAGCGGGACGGCCGCGACGAGCAGCCCGGTCGTCGAGCTCGGGAGGCGCTGCTCCGCCGCGGTCAGGAAGAACCAGGGGAAGACGAGCTCGACGACCGTGTAGACGAGCAGGACCCGCCAGCGGCGCAGGACCGGGAGCAGCTGGCGTCGCGCGAGCACGATCGGCAGCAGCACGACCGCGGCGATCGCGCAGCGGGCGAAGACGATCATGGCCGGCTCGAGCTCGGTGACCGAGACCTTGATGAGCAGATAGGGGATGCCCCAGATGACGCCGATGGCGGCGAACAGGGCGATACCGCGCGGGGTCACTGGACCATCCAACACGCTGCCACCGACATCGGCTGCGATCTGGCGATCGACCTGCTGAAGCGGGTGAAAGCATCGCTAAAGATAGGTTAGGCTACCCTTCATGACGGATGGTGCGCGCGCGGCATGGGCGCCGCCACGGGCGCACTTCCTGATCGCCGGCGAGGGCTCGGATCGCGCCGCCGTCCGGGGCGCGATCGAGCGGCTCCCGGTCGACGCGTATGGACAGGTCTTCGTCGAGGTCGCCTCCGGGATCCAGGTCGAGCGCTGGCCCACGCCCCGCGGCGTCTCGATCACCTGGCTCTTCCGCGATGCCGCCGCCGCGCGCGGCCGCCCCGCGGTGCGCGGTGCGCTCATCGAGCGCGCGGTCACGGCGTGGGTCGCGGAGTGGATGCCGGGCCCGGCAAGCGGTCGAGAGATCCCGTACGTCATGTGGCTCGGCTGCGCGTCGAGCACCCGCATCGACCAGCTCTGCGAGCGCCTCGCCTGGAGCTTCGATCACGTCCACCTGCACGACCCCCGCGCGGACGCCTGAGGCCGCGCCCCACTGCCGATACCGAAAGCGAGACGACCCATGGCGTTCAACGAGAGCCGGAAATTCGCCGGCGTCTACTTCGCCGAGGTGCGCGAGACGAAGCGCGTGACCCCGCACATGGTCCGGGTGACGTTCCACGGCGAGGACATCAAGCAACTCCCGGTCCGAGGCTACGACCAGTGGTTCCGCCTCTTCCTGCCGCGGGAGGACGGCACGACCGACTTCGACGCCGTCCCGGAGCGGTTCGGCTTCGGCGGCTATCTCAAGTACTTGACGGCGAAGTCCGGCACGCGGCCACCGTTTCGCAACTACACGATCCGCAGCCATCGCCCGGCCGTCGGCGAGCTCGACGTCGACTTCGTCGCGCACGGCGACTCCGGCGTCGCGGGACCGTGGGCGCAGCGCGCGAGCGCAGGGGAGCGGGTCGCGGTGATCGACCAGGGGCGCGGGTTCGATCCGGTGGACGACGCCGAGTTCACCCTCCTCGTGGGGGACGAGTCGGCGCTGCCTGCGATCGTCGGCATCCTCGAGCATCTGGCGCGCGATGCGCGGGGACTCGCGATCATCGAGATTCCCACGGAGGAGGACGCGCAGCCCGTGGATGCGCCCCCGGGCTTCGAGATCCGCTGGCTGCCGCGCTCGGACCCGCACGACCGACCGGGCACGCTCGCCCTCGAGGCGGTCAGGGCGTTCGCGCCGGAGCGTCCGGAAGGGCTGCACGCGTATCTCGCGGGCGAGCAGGCGCTCGTGGCCGAGAGCCGGCGGCACCTCGTCGCGGCGGGGGTCCCGAAAGCGAGAATCGTCTTCACGGGCTACTGGAAGGTCGGCCGTGCGGGCTGAGCCGGGCCCGGGGCGCTTCGCCCTGCGGCTCGTCGTCCCCTCGTTCTGGCTCGGTCTGCTCGTCGCGCTCGCGTTCATCGAGACGCCGCTGAAGTTCCTCGGGCCCGGGGTGACGCTCGACATCGCGCTCGGCATCGGCCGCCTGGTGCTCACCGCCGCCGACATCGCAGGCGCGGTGCTCCTCGTCGCGACGACGGTCCTCGCGCTGCTGCGCCCCCGCGTCGGCAAGCCCTCGCTGTGGGTCCTCGGCGGACTCTGGTTCGTGCTCGTCGTGCAGGTCGGGGTCGTGCGCCCGCTGCTCAACGCGCGCACCGAGGCCGTGCTCGCGGGCCTGGAGGCGGGCGGCTCGTGGCTGCACAACGTCTACATCGTCGCCGACGTGCTGCTCGTCGGACTGCTCATCGCGCTGCTGGTGACGACGGTGCGGGAATACCGGGCGGCGATCCGGCGCTGAGTCGGGAGAACGCCGTCCACCGAAGCTGAGGAGCGACCCGGATATGAGCACGATCACCGTCATCGGAGGCACCGGCTACGCCGGCTCGAACATCGTCGCCGAGGCGGCCAGCCGCGGGCACGCGGTCACTGCGGTGAGCCGGACGGCCCCCGCCGAGCCGGTCGCCGGCGTCGACTACCGACAGGGCAGCGTCGATGACGCGGCGTTCGTCGCCGACGCGATCGCCGGCGCCGATGCCGTCGTCGCCGCGCTGTCGCCGCGTGGCGACATGGAGGGCCGCGTCGCCTCGCTCTATCGCGAGCTCGCGGCGGCGGCCGCGGAGGCCGGCGCCCGCTTCATCGTGATCGGCGGCTTCAACGGGCTGCGCGCCGAAGAAGGCGGCCCCCGGTACGCGGCGGCGCTGACCGACGACTTCCCCTTCAAGGCGGAGGCACAGGAGATGACCGACGTGGTCGAGTGGCTGCAGTCGGACGCTCCCGCCGGGCTCGACTGGACCTTCGTGAGCCCGCCGGCCGCGTTCGGCGGCTATGCCCCGGGCGAGCGGACCGGCGCCTACCGCGTCGGCGGCGACGTCTCGCTCGCGGGCGATGCGGGCGCGATCTCCGGTGCGGACTTCGGCACGGCGATCGTGGACGCGATCGAGCGCGGCGAGCACGGCGGCGGCTCGCACATCGGCCTCGCGTACTGACGCGCCCCGGGGCGCTCAGGCGTCGAAGGCTGCGATCCACTTCTTGAGGATCGCCTCGAGCTGCTCGCGCTCCTGAAGCGTGATCGCCTCGAGGAGCCGATGCTCGTTGCGCATGTGCGCGGTGAACGCGGCGTCGATGACCCGAACGCCGGCCTCCGTGAGGGCGACGACGCGCACCCGGCCGTCGTCGGCTGACGGACGCCGGGTGACGAGGCCGGCGGCCTCGAGCCGGTCGACGCGCTTCGTCACGGTGCCGGACGTCACGATCGTGTAGCGCGCGATCTCGCCGGCGACGAGCTCGTAGGGCTCGCCGGCACGGCGGAGGGTCGCGAGGACGTCGAACTCGCCCTCGCCGAGCTCGTAGCGGGCGTAGACGAGGAGGAGCTCCTCGTCGAGGCGGGCGGCGAGGCGGTGGAGCCGGCCGATGACGCCGATCGGGGAGACGTCGAGGTCGGGGCGCTCGCGGCGCCACTGCGCCTGGATCCAGCCGACGAGGTCCGAGCCGCGTGCATCGAATTCTGCCATGTGGGAATAATACCTTCCCTGGAAACTATTATATCTTCCATGGAAGTTAAATGGCGCTGGCTGCTCCTCACCGCGATCGCCCCGATCGCCTGGGGCGCGAGCTACTTCGTGACGAGCCACACACTGCCGGCCGACGCGCCGATCTGGGGCGCGGCCATCCGGGCGCTGCCCGCGGGGCTCCTGCTCATGGCGTTCGCCCGGCGCATGCCGCGCGGGGCATGGTGGTGGCGCTCGACGCTGCTCGGCGTCATGAACGTCGCGGTGTTCTTCGTCCTCGTCTACGTCGCCGCGCAGCTGCTGCCCTCGAGCGTCGCCTCCTCTGTCCAGGCGCTGACCCCGGTGGCGCTCGCGGGCTTCGCGTGGGCGCTCGTCGCCGAGCGGCCGACGCGGCGCATCGCGCTCGGGGCGCTCCTCGGCATCGGGGGCGTGCTCCTCGTCGTCGGCGCGGGGACCGGCAGGCTCGACGGGTGGGGGATCGCGGCCGCGGCGACCTCGATGCTGCTCGCCTCGCTCTCGGGGGTCCTCGCGAAGCGCTGGGCCGACGGCACCCCGGTCATGGCCGTGACCGCCTGGCAGCTCGTTATCGGCGGGGCGCTCCTCGTGCCGTTCGCCTTCGGCTTCGAAGGCCTGCCGCCGGTCGTGGATGGCCTCGGTTGGGCGGGCTACGCGTTCATGACGCTCATCGCGACCGCCCTCGCCTACTGGGCCTGGTTCACCGGGCTCTCGAAGCTCCCGGCGGCGACCGTCGGCATCGTCGGGCTCCTCAATCCCGTCACGGGCGTGCTGCTCGGGACGCTCGCGGCGGGCGAGCTCCTCGGCTGGCCGCAGTGGCTCGGCGTCGGGCTCGTGCTCGGCGGGATCCTCGCCGCCCAGGCCCCCGCGAAGGCCCGTCCCACACGCTCCCGCTCATCGACTGTGCACTTTTCGACGATTCCGGGTCGAAATCGGCGGAAAAGTGCACAGTCGATGGAGGGCGGGGCGGGGCAGCAGGCGGCGTAAGAGGGGAGCGCCTCGGCAGGCCCCGCAGTGGATCGGGATCGCCCTCGCGGGGATCCTGATCGGCTCGCGGGCGACTAATTGTCGAGCTCGGGCGGGGTGACGACGTCCGCGACGAGCGAGGCGGTCTCCCCGCCGACGATCCCGAGCTCCGCGTACTGCTCGAGGCGGGCGCGCGAGTCGGCGATGTCGAGGTTGCGCATCGTGAGCTGACCGATCCGGTCCTCGGGACCGAACGCGGCGTCCGACACCCGCTCCATCGAGAGCTTCTCGGGGTGGTAGCTCAGCGCGGGCCCGCGGGTGTCGACGATCGTGTAGTCATCGCCGCGCCGCAGGCGCAGCACGACCTCGCCCGTGACGGCCGAGCCGACCCACTTCTGCAGGCTCTCGCGGAGCATGAGCGACTGCGGGTCGAGCCAGCGCCCCTCATACATGAGCCGCCCGAGCCGGCGGCCCTCGGCGTGGTAGTTCGCGAGGGTGTCCTCGTTGTGGATCGCCGTCAGCAGGCGCTCGTAGGCGATGTGCAGCAGGGCCATGGCGGGCGCCTCGTAGATGCCGCGCGACTTCGCCTCGATGATGCGGTTCTCGATCTGGTCGGACATGCCGAGCCCGTGGCGCCCGCCGATCGCGTTCGCCTCGAGGACGAGTGCGACCGGATCGGCGTACTCCGTGCCGTTGAGCGACACGGGCCGTCCGGCACGGAAGCCGATGGTGACGTCCTCGGCCGCGATCGCGACGTCGTCTCGCCAGTGGGCGACGCCCATGATCGGCTCCACGATGTCCATGGGCGTGCCGAGCTCCTCGAGGTCCTTCGCCTCATGGGTGGCGCCCCAGATGTTCGAGTCGGTCGAGTACGCCTTCTCGGTCGCGTCGCGGTACGGGTAGCCGTGCGCGACGAGCCACTCGCTCATCTCCTTGCGGCCGCCGAGCTCGGTGACGAACGCGGCGTCGAGCCAGGGCTTGTAGATGCGCAGGCCGGGGTTCGCGAGCAGGCCGTAGCGGTAGAACCGCTCGATGTCGTTCCCCTTGTAGGTCGAGCCGTCGCCCCAGATCGAGACGCCGTCCTCCTGCATCGCGCGCACGAGCATGGTGCCCGTGACGGCACGGCCGAGGGGCGTCGTGTTGAAGTAGGTCTTCCCGCCCGTGCGGATGTGGAAGGCGCCGCAGGCGAGCGCCGCGAAGCCCTCCTCGACGAGCTGGCGCCGGACGTCGACGATGCGTGCGATCTCGGCGCCGTACTGGATCGCCCGGTCCGGCACGCCCGCGATGTCGGGCTCGTCGGGCTGACCGATGTCGGCCGTGTAAGTGCAGGGGATCGCGCCATTGGCGCGCATCCACGCGACGGCGGTGGACGTGTCGAGACCGCCGGAGAACGCGATGCCGACCTTTTCGCCGACGGGGAGTGCGGTGAGGACCTTGGACACGAGGCCCAAGCCTACCGGCGGGCCGTCCTGCCTCCCCCCGACGCGGAGGTGCATGCGGGTTGCCCCGCTGCACCCCGTTCAAACACGGTGCAGCGGGGCAACCCGCATGCGGCCGCGCGACCATCTCGCGAGGACGCGGGCGCGATCGTGGATGGAAGCGCTAGCGTGGGCGCATGGCTGGTACTCGTCCCGGAGGCGTCACGCTCGTCGCCGTCATCATCTGGATCTGGGCGCTCTTCGACCTCGTCCTCGGCGTGCTCTCGGTACTCGCGCTGTGGATCCCCGCGATCATCATCGACCTCGGCTGGGGGCTCGGCGTCCTGTGGAACGGGATCGTCTCGATCGTGTTCGGCATCATCGCGTTCTTCATCGCGGGCGGCCTGCTGCGCGGCAGCAGGGTCGCGCGGGCGCTCGTGACGATCTGGCTCATCATCTCGCTGATCGGCGCCATCATCGCGCTCGTGAACGGCTCTGTCCTCGCCGGTGTGATCAGCCTCGTCGTCGCGATCCTCGGCATCCTGCTGCTCTGGGCGGGCAAGGCCGCGCGCTACTTCTCTCGCAGCTGAGCCCGGAAAGCCGCTACGCTGGTCCCGTGACCTTCACCGCAGCCATCGTCGAGCGCGCTTCGCGCCGCTCCGAGCTGCGCCGTCGCACCGCGCGCCGAGGCTAGGCGACGCGTCCTGCGCGCACATTGCGTGCGCTCCACGCGTCGCCGCCCCAGGTCGACTGCCGTCGATCGGTCCCAGCCCGCACCCAGAATCTAAGGTTGACACCATGCCCTACTCGGTCGCCGTCTCCGGCGCGAGCGGTTATGCCGGCGGGGAGCTGCTTAGGCTCCTGTCGTCGCATCCGGAGTTCGCCGTCACAACTGTGACGGCGCATCAGAACGCCGGCACGCCGCTCATCCAGCACCAGCCGCATCTCCGCTCGCTCGCGCACCTCGAGCTCCAGCCGACGACCCCCGAGGTCCTCGCGGGGCACGACGTCGTCTTCCTCGCCCTGCCGCATGGCAAGTCCGGCGAGATCGCGGACACGCTCGACCCCGACACAGTCGTCGTCGACGCGGGCGCCGACCACCGGCTCGAGTCGGCGGCCGACTGGGCCGCCTACTACGGCGGCGAGCACTTCGGCGCGTGGAGCTACGGCATGCCCGAGCTCGTCCTCGCCGACGGGTCCAAGCAGCGCGAGGCGCTCCGCGGCGCGAAGCGCATAGCCGTCCCCGGCTGCAACGTCACCGCCGTCACCCTCGGCCTCGCGCCCGCCATCCGGGCCGGCGTCATCGAGGCGCAGGACCTCGTGAGCGTCCTCGCCGTCAGTCCGTCCGGCGCCGGCAAGACGCTCCGGACCGACCTGCTCGCGGCCGAGCTGCTCGGCTCCGCCCAGGCCTACGGCGTGGGGGGCGCGCACCGGCACAACCCCGAGATCCGGCAGAACCTCGCGAAGGCGGGCGCCCAGGACCCGACGCTGAGCTTCACGCCGGTCCTCGTCCCGATGTCCAGGGGCATCCACGCCACGAACGCCGCGAAGCTCGCATCGGGCGCGACGGCGGCGGACGTGCGGGCGGCCTTCGAGGAGGCGTACGGCGACGAGGCATTCGTGCAGCTCCTTCCCGAGGGCATGGTCGCGCGGACCTCCGACACCGTCGGAGCGAACACGTGCCTGGTCGGACTCGCCGTCGACGATCGCGCGGGCCGGGTCACGACGTTCTCCGTCCTGGACAATCTCGTCAAGGGCACGGCCGGCGCCGCGATCCAGTCGCTCAACATCGCGCTCGGCATCCCTGAGGGGACGGGCCTGACCGTGGACGGGGTCGCGCCATGATCACAAGGAGCTCGGGCGTCACCGCGGCGAAGGGCTTCGAGGCGGCCGGCGTCGCGGTCGGCCTGAAGTCGAAGGGCGGTCCCGACGTCGCGCTCGTCGTCAACCGCGGCCCGCTCGATGCCGCCGCCGCTGTGTTCACCGGCAATCGCGCGAAGGCGAACCCGATCATCTGGTCCGAGGAGGCGATCAAGGACGGCCGGGCGACCGCGATCGTCCTCAACTCGGGCGGCGCGAACTGCTTCACGGGGGCCTTCGGCTTCCAGACGACGCACCTGACTGCGGAGCTCGTCGCGGAGCTGCTCGGCACGTCGGCCGGTGACGTGCTCGTCGCGAGCACGGGGCTCATCGGCGAGGGCGACGAGGTGTTCCGCGGGAAGGTCCTCGACGGCGTCCGGGCGGCGGTCCCGGCGCTCGCCGGGACGACCGAGGCGGGGGAGAACGCGAGCCTCGCGATCATGACGACGGACACGGTCCCCAAGCGGGCCGTCTTCACGAGCGAGGACGGCTGGACGATCGGCGGGATGGCGAAGGGGGCCGGCATGCTCGCCCCCGCGCTCGCGACGATGCTCGTCGTCATCACGACCGACGCGGTGCTCGATGCGGCGCAGCTCGACGCGCACCTGCGCGCTGCGACGAGGCAGTCCTTCGACCGCCTCGACTCCGACGGCTGCATGTCGACGAACGACCACGTGACGCTCATGGCGTCCGGCGCCAGCGGGCTCGCACCAGACCCGGCTGCGTTCCAGGCGGCGCTCGACGCGCTCACGCGCGACCTCGCGCAGCAGCTCATGGGCGACGCCGAGGGCGCGAGCCACGACATCACGATCGAGGTCACGGGTGCGGCGAGCGAGGCCGACGCCGTCGTGGTCGGTCGCAGCGTCGCGCGGAACAACCTCTTCAAGGCCGCCGTCTTCGGCAACGACCCGAACTGGGGCCGGGTGCTCGCGGCGATCGGGACCACCGACGCGGCGTTCGACCCGTACGACGTCGACGTGACGATCAACGGCGTCCGGGTCTGCCACCAGGGCGGACCGGACCGGCCGCGGACCGAGGTCGACCTGGCGCCGAGGGCCGTGCACCTGGAGATCGGGCTCAACGCGGGCACCGCGACCGCGACCATCTGGACGAACGATCTCACGCACGACTACGTGCACGAGAATTCGGCCTACTCGAGCTGACCGGACGGATGACACAGGACATGGGCGAGTATGTCGGCACCGACACCCAGACGGTGCGCAGCATCACGACCGCGGCGGAGGCGGCGGAGAAGGCCGCGGTCCTCATCGAGGCGCTGCCGTGGCTGCACCGCTTCCACGACGCCGTCATCGTCGTGAAGTTCGGCGGGAACGCGATGGTCGACTTCAGCCTGACGCGGGCATTCGCGCAGGACATGGCGTTCCTGCGCTTCGCCGGCATCCGACCGGTCGTCGTCCACGGCGGTGGCCCGCAGATCACGGCCGCGCTCGAGGCGAGGGGGATCGCGAGCGAGTTCCGCGGCGGCTACCGGGTCACGACGGCCGAGGCGATCCCGATCGTGCGCGACGTGCTCGTCGAGGAGGTCGCGGGCGGCATCACGGCGAAGCTCGAGCGGTTCGGGAGTCTCGGCGTCAAGGTGCCGGGCGACGCGGGCGTGCTGACGGGCGTGCGCAAGGGCGTCGTCGTCGACGGCGAAGAGGTCGATCTGGGCCTCGTCGGCGAGGTGACCTCGGTCGACGCGACCGCGATCCAGGATGCGCTCGCGGCCGGCAAGGTCCCCGTCATCTCGACCCTCGCGCGCGAGGAGGGCACCGATCGGCTGCTCAACGTCAACGCCGACTCGGCCGCCGCCGCGATCGCCGCGGCCCTCGGCGCCGCGAAGCTCATCGTGCTGACGAACGTCGCGGGCCTCTACGCGAACTGGCCCGACACCGACTCGCTCATCTCGCACATCGCGGCGGAGGACCTGCGCGCGATGCTGCCGGGCCTCGAGTCGGGCATGATCCCGAAGATGGAGGCGTGCCTCGCGGCCGTCGACGCCGGGGTCGCGAAGGCCGCGGTGATCGACGGCCGGCAGCCCCACTCGGTGCTGCTCGAGATCTTCACGGACACCGGAATCGGAACGGAAGTGGTCGCATGAATCCGCTGGTCGAGCCAAGCGGCTCCCTGAGCGAGCGCAGCGAGTCGAAGGGTGCCCCCACCTGGCGCGAGGACTTCTCCGAGCGCATGATGCGCTCCCTCGGCACGCCGCTGCTTCAGCTCACCCGCGGCGAGGGCGCCCGCGTCTGGGACGCCGATGGCCGCGAGTACCTCGACTTCCTCGCTGGCATCGCGGTCAACTCGCTCGGCCACGCGCACCCCGTCGTCGTCGAGGCGGCGAGCCGCCAGGCGGCGACGCTCATGCACGTCTCGAACTACTTCGCGACCGAGCCGCAGCTCGCCCTCGCCGAGCGGTTGCGCCGGCTCACCGGCGCCGGGGACGGGGGACGGGTGTTCTTCTCGAACTCGGGCGCCGAGGCGATCGAGGCGGCCATCAAGCTCGCGCGGCGCACGGGCCGCACGCGCATCCTCGCGCTCGAGCAGTCATTCCACGGGCGCACGATGGGATCGCTCGCGCTGACCGGCAAGGCGGCGCTGCGCGAGCCGTTCGAGCCGCTCATCCCGCACGTCGAGCACATCGATTCGACGATCGAGGCGCTGCAGAACGCGATCGGCCCGGATGTCGCGGCACTCGTCGTCGAGCCGATCAAGGGTGAGGCGGGCGTGCTGCCGCTGCCGGAGGGCTACCTCGCCGCCGCTCGCGCGATCACCGCGGAGCACGGCGTTCTGCTCATCATCGACGAGATCCAGACGGGCGCCGGGCGCACGGGCGCATGGTTCGCCTACCAGCACGAGGGCGTCACGCCGGACGCCGTCGCGCTCGCGAAGGGCATCGGCGGCGGCGTCCCCATCGGGGCGCTCGTGACGTTCGGCGCGGCATCGGACCTGCTCGTCGCGGGCCAGCACGGCTCGACCTTCGGTGGCAACCCGTTCGTCACCGCGGTGTCGGACGCGGTCCTCGCCGAGATCGAGCGGGCGGGCCTCGTTCAGAACGCGGCCGTCCGCGGCC
>DATMFB010000249.1:0-2598 GCA_035556395.1 Microbacteriaceae bacterium | reverse complement strand
CGACGGCATGATCGACCCCGTCCTGCTGCGCTCGGAACCGGACCGCGTGCGCGCGTCCCAGGTGGCACGCGGCGACGATGTCGGCATCGTCGACGAGGCGCTCGCGGCGGACACGTCGCGTCGCACGGCCCTCACCGCATTCGAGACGCTGCGCGCGGAGCAGAACGCCCACTCGAAGCTCGTCGCGAGGGCACCGAAGGACGAGAAGGTCGCGCTCGTCGCGCAGGCCCAGGACCTCGCGGCCCGCGTGAAGGCCGCGCAGCAGGCGGCGACGGACTCCGAGGCCGCATACGACGCGCTCATCGCGCGGATCGGGAACGTCGTGATCGACGGCGTCCCGGCCGGCGGCGAGGACGACTGGGCGCTCATCCGCGAGGTCGGCACCCCGCGCACGTTCGACTTCGCGCCGCGTGACCACGTCGAGATCGGCGAGCTCACCCGCTCGATCGACATCCCCCGGGGCACGAAGGTCTCCGGGTCGCGCTTCTACTTCCTGCGCGGCTGGGGCGCGCGGCTCGAGCTCGCGCTCATGCGCCTCGGGCTCGACACCGCGATCGAGGCCGGCTTCGAGCCGCTCATCACCCCGACGCTCGTGCGGCCGGAGATCATGGCGGGCACGGGCTTCCTCGGTGCCCACTCCGACGAGATCTACTACCTGCCCGCCGACGACCTGTATCTGACCGGGACGAGCGAGGTCGCGCTCGCGGGCTACCACTCGGACGAGATCCTCGACCTCGCCGACGGTCCCATCCGCTACGCGGGCTGGTCGGCCTGCTACCGGCGCGAGGCCGGGGCGGCCGGCAAGGACAACCGGGGGATTCTCCGGGTCCACCAGTTCCACAAGCTCGAGATGTTCAGCTATGCCGTCCCGGAGGAGGCCGAGGCCGAGCACCTCCGGCTGCTCGGGCTCCAGGAGCGGATGCTGCAGGCGTGCGAGCTCTCGTACCGGGTCATCGACGTCGCCGCGGGCGACCTCGGCTCGAGCGCGGCGCGGAAGTTCGACATCGAGGCCTGGGTGCCGACCCAGGGCACGTATCGCGAGCTCACCTCGACGAGCAACTGCACGACGTTCCAAGCCCGCCGTCTCGGGATCCGCTCGCGCGGCGAGGACGGGAAGACCTCGCCAGTGGCGACGCTGAACGGCACCCTCGCGACGACGCGCTGGCTCGTCGCGATCCTCGAGACGCATCAGCAGGCGGACGGCTCGGTCCGGGTGCCGGCGGCGCTGGTGCCCTACCTCGGCACCGACGTCATCCCGGTCAAGTGATGCCGGGCGCCCACGAGAGCTGGCTCGTCGCGCTCGATGTCGACGGCACGATCCTGCACGAGGACGAGTCGCTCGACGCGGTGGTCGCCGACGCCGTGCGAGGCGCTCGCGAGCGCGGCCACGAGGTCATGCTCGCGACCGGCCGCTCGTGGCAATCGACGCAGCCGGTCCTCCTCGCCCTCGGGCTGAGCCCCGAGTACGTCGTGTGCTCCAACGGTGCGATCGTGATGCGGCGCCAGGGCGAGGGGTTCGGGCAGGAGGCTCCGGACTACGTCCGCGCGCATGTCGAGACCTTCGACCCGACCGAGGTGCTCATGCGGATCCGCGACCACCTCCCCGACGGCAAGTTCATGGTCGAGCTCGCGGACGGGCAGCGGCTGTTCACGGCCGGGATGTTCGACTGGGACCTGACGAACGCGGTCCAGGTCGGATTCGACGATCTGCTCGGCACGTTCGCGACCCGCGTCGTCGTCGTGTCCCCCGACCATGAGCTCGAGGACTTCCTCAGCGTCGTCGAGCGGATGGGCCTCCACCGGGTCTCGTACGCCGTCGGCTGGACCTCGTGGCTCGACATCGCGCCGGACGGCGTCAACAAGTCGACGGCGATGGAGCGGGTCCGCGCCTGGCTCGGTGCGCCACGGAGTCGTGTCATCGCGGTCGGTGACGGTCGCAACGACATCGAGATGTTCGAGTGGGCGGCGCTCTCCGGACGGGCCGTCGCGATGGGCCAGGCTCCCGACGAGGTCAAGGCCGCCGCGACGGAGATCGCCCCCCCGGTGAGCGAGGCGGGGCTGGCCGGAGTTCTCGACTCGCTCCCATAGTCGGGTCGGTATCGTCTACCGGATGAGCGAGGAGCAGACGGGCGTCGAGGACGCCAGCGGTGCGTCGAGGGCGCGCCGCGTCTCCGCGCGGCATGCGCATCGCGCTCGGCCGAACCCGGCCGGCCTGATCCTCGGCACCATCGCCTCCGTCCTCGCGATCGTCCTGATCGCCAGCGGCGCGGTCGGCGCCGTCGTCTGGAACACGTTCTCCAAGCGCCTCGAGGCGACGATCGTCAAGATCTCCGAGACCGATGCGCCGCCCCCGGATCTCGGTGCGATCGAGGGCGGGTTCAATATCCTCATCGTCGGCTCAGATACCCGTGAGGGCGTCAACAACATCGACGGCTCTGATGAGGGCAGCGTCCTCAACGACGTCAACATCCTCCTGCACGTCGCGCAGGACCAGCAGAGCGCCGTCGCTGTGAGCTTCCCCCGCGATCTGCGGATCCCGTACCCCGACTGCGCGATCGGCGGGGACGGGAAGATCAACTCGGTCCTCTACTGGGGCGA
>DATMFB010000248.1:0-5286 GCA_035556395.1 Microbacteriaceae bacterium | reverse complement strand
CGAAGATCCTGCCGCAGGTCGAGAAGCGGCTGCGAAAGCGGGAGAACGTCGTGCTGTGCTCCCACGGACCCGTCATCCCCGAGCTCGTCGAGGCGATCCGGCACGCCACCGCAGCGCATCGCGACGGCCTCTTCCGCGCCGCGAACCTCGCGACCGGCGAGTTCGCGGTGCTGCACATCACCCGCGACACCAAGCGCCCCCACCTCGTCGAGGTCGAGGTCCACGGGGCGGGCTGACCCTTCGACTCGCTTCGCGCACTCAGGGAGCCCCAGGGACCGTTCACCCGGCGTTCACCTGCCGACCCCGATCCGGTCACTCTTCGTGCGTACCGTGACGGCCGGACCGCACCGGTCCGTGTCTCGTCACCATTCCGAAGGGAAACTCGTGAAGCTCACGAAGTTCGGCACTCTGGGTGCCATCGTCGCCGTCGGCGCACTCGCGCTCACCGGCTGCGCCACCAACGAAGCTCCTGCGCCCACGCAGTCCGAGGCGCCCGTCGCCTCGGGGCTCTCCGGCACGATCGCCGGCGCCGGCGCGTCCTCGCAGGGCGCCGCGCAGGAGTCCTGGATCGCCGCGTTCCAGACCGCCAACGAGGCCGTCACCATCTCCTACGACCCCTCGGGCTCCGGCGCGGGCCGTGAGGCCTTCATCGGCGGCGGCGTCGCGTTCGCCGGCACCGACTCGGCTCTCTCGGACGAGGAGATCGCGGGCGGCTTCGCCGGCTGCGTCGCCGACTCGTTCATCCAGGTCCCCGCGTTCATCGACCCGATCGCGGTCGTCTTCAACATCCCGGGCGTCGACGAGCTCAACCTCGACGCGGTGACCCTCGCCGGCATCTTCAAGGGCGACATCACGAGCTGGGACGACCCGGCGATCACCGCGCAGAACGCCGGCGCGGCGCTCTCCGGCCCGATCACGGCCGTCCACCGCTCGGACGACTCGGGCACCACGAAGAACTTCACCGACTACCTGAACAAGAACGCCGGTGACATCTGGACCGAGAAGGCCGCCGACCCGTTCCCGTACGCGACCGGCACCGGCGCGCAGGGCACCTCGGGCGTCATCGAGGCCGTCACGTCGGCGTCGGGCTCGATCGGCTACGCGGCCGCGTCGCGCGCCGGCACGCTCGGCATCGCGAAGATCAAGGTCGGCGACGAGTACGTCGCGTTCTCGAATGAGGCCGCTGCCGCGGTCGTCGAGGGCTCGCCCGCCGCGGACAACGCGTCGGCGACCAACCTCGCGATCAAGCTCAACCGCACCACGACGAACCCGGCCGAGTACCCGCTCGTCCTCGTCTCGTACCTCCTCGCGTGCGGCGAGTACCAGGACGCCGCGGTCGCACCGGTCGCGAAGGCCTACCTCCAGTTCGTCACCTCGGCGGAGGGCCAGGCGGTCGCCGCCGAGACCGGCGCCGCGCCGCTCTCGGCCTCGCAGATCAGCGCGATCCAGTCGGTCGTCGCGACGATCGTCGAGTAAGTAGCATCAAACGCAGGTGCGGGCTGCGGTCGGGTGACCGCCGCAGCCCGCACCTCGCGATCGGGCCGGGGACGGCCCGACCTCTCAGCACCACTTGCGACCGGAAAGCAGGCCATGACCGCCGCAGCGACCGAGACCGAGCCGGCGCCGATCAAGGCGAAGACCCGACCCGGCGACAGGACGTTCTCGACCGCGGCCATGGTCGCCGGCAGCCTCATCCTCCTCGCCCTCGCGGCCGTCGCGGTCTTCCTCATCGCCGAGGCCTACCCCGCGCTGTTCGGCGACGTGTCCTCGATGAACGGGAGCCCGGCCAACTTCTGGGTCTACGTCGGCCCGCTCGCGTTCGGCACGGTCTGGTCCGCCGCGCTCGCCCTGCTCTTCGCGCTCCCGCTCTCGCTCGGCATCGCGCTCTTCATCTCGCACTACGCCCCCCGGCGCATCGCCCAGGGCCTCGGCTACGTCATCGACCTGCTCGCCGCGGTCCCCTCGGTCGTCTTCGGCCTCTGGGGCATCAAGGTCCTCGCGCCGGCGATCGTCCCGATCTACGACTGGCTGAACCAGTACCTCGGCTGGCTGCCATTCTTCGCCGGTCAGGTCGACGCGACGGGCCGGACGATCCTGACCGTCGCGATCGTCCTCGCGGTCATGATCATCCCGATCATCACGTCCCTGTGCCGCGAGGTCTTCCTGCAGACCCCGAAGCTCCACGAGGAGGCGGCGCTCGCGCTCGGCGCCACCCGCTGGGAGATGATCCAGATGGCGGTGCTGCCATTCGGCCGCCCCGGCATCATCTCCGCCGCGATGCTCGGCCTGGGTCGCGCGCTCGGCGAGACGATGGTCGTCGCGATGCTGCTCTCGCCGGCGCTCGTCATCAACTTCGTCCTGACGAGCGGTCAGAACCCGTCGACCATCGCGGGCAACATCGCGCTCAACTTCCCCGAGGCGCACGGCATCTCGGTCAACGCGCTCATCGCGACCGGCCTGATCCTCTTCATCATCACCCTCATCGTCAACTCACTCGCGCGCTGGGTCATCGCCCGCCGCGCCGCGTTCTCGGGAGCGAACTGACATGGCGGTCGCAACGGCGTCGAAGCGCACGGAGCTCCCGAACCGGCTCACCCATGGCCGTCTGCCCAAATGGGCTCCTTGGACGATCCTGGTGGGGTCCTGGGCGGTCCTGTGCGCGATCGTCGCGGTCGTCGGCGCCGCCTCGGGCGCGAAGGACTTCAACATCGCGCTCGCGCTCTTCCTCGGGCAGATCCTCTACCTCATCGCGATCTGGGTCATCACGTCCCTCGTCGAGGGCGCCCGGCAGGCCCGCGACCGCTTCGTCACGGGACTCGTCGTCACGGCGTTCGTCATCGCCCTGCTGCCCCTCATCTCGCTCGCGTACACCGTGATCGCGAACGGCTCGGGGCGCTTCGACATCGAGTTCTTCTCGCAGTCGATGCGCAATGTCGTGGGCGAGGGCGGCGGGGCGCTCCACGCGATCGTCGGCACCCTCCAGATCACCGGCATCGCCGCGCTCATCTCCATCCCGGTCGGCCTGCTGGCCGCCATCTACCTCGTCGAGTACGGCCGCGGCTGGCTCGCCAGGGCGATCACGTTCTTCGTCGACGTCATGACGGGCATCCCGTCGATCGTCGCGGGCCTCTTCGCCTTCGCGATGTTCGCCCTCATCACCGGGAACGCCGGCTACCGGTCCGGCATCGGCGGCGCGATCGCGCTCTCCCTCCTGATGATCCCCGTCGTCGTGCGATCGAGCGAGGAGATGCTCAAGATCGTGCCGAACGAGCTGCGCGAGGCCGCCTACGCGCTCGGCGTCCCGAAGTATCTGACGATCCTCAAGGTCGTCATCCCGACCGCGATCGCCGGCATCGCGACGGGCGTCACGCTCGCGATCGCCCGCGTCATCGGCGAGACCGCGCCGCTGCTCATCGTCGCCGGCTTCACGACCTCGATGAACTACGACCCGTTCTCCGGCCGGATGACGACGCTGCCCGTCTTCGTCTACACGCAGTACATGAACCCGGGTGCCGACCTCGCCGCCTACACGGAGCGCGCCTGGACCGGCGCGCTCGTCCTCATCCTCATCGTCATGATCCTCAACCTCGTCGCCCGTCTCATCGCGAAGCTCTTCGCGCCGAAGACCGGGCGCTGAGCCGCCACCCGAAGGAAGCCAGCACCGTGTCGAAGCGCATCGAGGTCAAGGACCTCAACGTCTACTACGGCAAGTTCAAGGCCGTCGAGGACGTCACCCTGGAGATCGAGCCCCGCTCGGTCACGGCGTTCATCGGGCCGTCGGGCTGCGGGAAGTCGACGTTCCTGCGGACCCTCAACCGCATGCACGAGGTCATCCCCGGCGCCCGCGTCGAGGGCTCGGTGCTCATCGACGGCGACGACCTGTACGGCCCCGGCGTCGACCCCGTGCTCGTGCGGCGACAGGTCGGCATGGTCTTCCAGCGTCCGAACCCGTTCCCCACGATGTCGATCCGGGAGAACGTCCTCGCCGGCGTCAAGCTCAACAACAAGCGGATGGCCAAATCCGAGCAGGACTCGCTCGTCGAGCGCTCGCTGCGCGGCGCGAACCTCTGGGAGGAGGTCAAGGACCGCCTCGACAAGCCCGGCTCGAGCCTGTCCGGCGGCCAGCAGCAGCGCCTGTGCATCGCCCGCGCCGTCGCCGTCTCCCCCGACGTCATCCTGATGGACGAGCCGTGCTCCGCGCTCGACCCGATCTCGACGCTCGCGATCGAGGACCTCATCGAGGAGCTCAAGCAGGAGTACACGATCGTGATCGTGACGCACAACATGCAGCAGGCGTCGCGCGTGTCCGACCGCACGGCGTTCTTCAACATCGCGGGGACCGGCAAGCCCGGCAAGCTCATCGAGTACGACGAGACGCAGAAGATGTTCTCCAACCCGAGCGTCCAGGCGACGGAGGACTACGTCTCCGGCAAGTTCGGGTAGTGCTTCCGACTACCCTCGACGCATGGCGGACGACGAGCTCGACGAGGCGGCTGAATGGCTCGAGCGCTTCGTCAAGGACGCGACCGAGCGCGGCACGGTGACCGTGCGGTCGGTCAACGAGGTCGCGCCGCGCCCGCGCTATCAGACCTGCCGGATCGAGGCGACGATCGAGGCGCCTCGGTTCGGCTCCGTCGAGCAGGAGCTCGAGTACACCGTCCGGCGCGACTTCTGGCCGGCCGTCGGGGACGTGCTGCCCGCGACGGTGCACACCGAGAAGCCCGAGCGCACCGAGATCGACTGGGACTTCGTTCCCAGGCGTTGAACGCCGGACCGCGATCGACGCCTCTCGGCGCAAGGCCGCTCGAAGCGGCTGAAATTGGAGCCCGGGGTCACCGCGGTCCGGCCAGGACATTCTAGTAGCGCGTCCCGCACAGATCCTGAGCCCCTGCATCGGGACTGCACCCGTTCGCATGCATTGTTAGCCATCGGACGCCCGTCCATCGCGTAACTGGCCGGCTGGCGACGGGCCCGTCAGGATTACCGACGACGGGCAGTCTCTCGACGCGCGAGCGCGGCGGCATTCCGCCCCGCCCAGCGACCGGTGATGTACGCAGGCGCAAGTCCGCCGGCGTAGCCGAAGTTGGACAGTCCGCCGATGTCTGCTCCCGCAGCGAACAGTCCGGGCACCGGATCGCCCTGCGCGCCGATCGCCCGTGCCTGGTCGTCGATGGCGATCCCGCCAAACGTGAACGTGACGGAGGGCTGCACCTCGATGGCGTAGAACGGGGCCGTCAGGGGTGCTCTCGCGTTCGCCGAAACAGTGATGCCGGTGTCGGAGCCTCC
>DATMFB010000247.1:0-20732 GCA_035556395.1 Microbacteriaceae bacterium | reverse complement strand
ACGTTCGACGTCGAGGACGAGCCGACGTTCCGTCGCGCGTACGACACCGTCCGCACGCTCATCGACGAGGCGGGTCGCCGCGGCTACACGGAGTACCGCGCGCACATCGACCTCATGGACACGATCAGCGACCAGCTGTCGGTCAACGACTACGCCTACCGGGGGCTCGTCGAGTCGATCAAGGACGCCGTCGACCCCAACGGGATCCTCGCGGCCGGCAAGTACGGGGTCTGGCCGCAGCGCTACCGCGGGGCCGCCGAGTGACGCGCGTCGCCGGCACGATCGCCGTCGTCACCGGCGGCGCCTCGGGCATCGGTCGCGGCATCGCCGAGGAGCTCATCGCGTCAGGGGCGAGCGTCGTCATCGCCGACGTCGAGCGCGGTGCGGTCGAGCGCACGGCGGACGAGATCGGCGCGACGCCCGTCGTGACCGACGTGAGCCGCCTGGAGTCCGTCCAGGAGCTCGCCGACACCGTCGTCGAGCGCTTCGGCGGCGTCGACATCGTCGTCAACAACGCGGGGATCGGCCCCTCGGGCCTCATCGCCGACCTCACGATGGACGACTGGCGCTGGATCATCGACGTCAACCTCTACGGCGTGATCCACGGCGTCAATGTCTTCCTCCCGCTGCTGGAGGCGCGCGGCGGTGGCCACATCGTCAACACCGCGTCGATGGCCGCGCTCACCCCGTTCCAGACGATCGGCTCCTACGCCGTCACGAAGTTCGGCGTCGCGGCGCTCACCGAGGTCCTCCAGGCCGAGCTCGCGACCGCGGGCAGCCCGGTCAAGGCGACGCTGCTCCTGCCCGGATCGATCCGCACGAACATCAACCAGAGCTCGCGCAACCGGCCCGACGGCAATACGGGCGCGCTCAGCGACATGAAGGTCGACCTCAAGTTCTCGAACTCGTCGCGCTGGCTCGAGCCGCGTCACGTCGGCCAGATCACGGTCCGCGCGATCGAGCACGACGACGCCTTCGCGGTGACGCACCCCGACCGCTGGCCCGCCGTCAAGGAGCGCTTCGATCGGATCGAGGCGGCCTTCGCGCAGTACCCGCCGATCGAGATCGACTGAGCCGGGCGCTCCCCCGACCGGCCGTGCTCAGGTCGCGAAGGTCAGCGCCGTCTTCGCCGCCGCCTCGACGTGCTGCACCGCGATCCGCCGCGCCTTGAGCGCGTCACCAGCGTCGATCGCCGCGACGATCTGACCGATCTCGGCGACGCTCTGCGCGGGTCGGCCCGGGCTGCGCAGCGTCAGGGCTCGAAGCCATGACACGCGGCGCTGCAACCCCGCGAGCGTGTCGCTGAGGAACGCGTTGCCCGCCCCGTCGATGAGCACTCGGTAGAACTCATCCTTGGCCGCGCGCATCCCCTCGCCGTCGCGGGCCGCCGCCGCCGCGATCGCATCGAGCGCCTCGTGCAGCTCGGCGCGCTGCGCGGGGCTCGCTCGACGGGTGAACCACTCGGCCGCCATCCCCTCGAGCTCGGCCCGCAGCTCGTAGAGCTCACGGGCCTGGACCTTGCTGAGCGCGGCGACGACGGCGCCGCGCCCGTTGCGAGATTCCACGAGGCCCTCGGACTCGAGCTGGCGCAGCGCCTCCCGGATCGACGGCCGGCTCGCCTGGGTGATCTCGCAGAGCTCGCGCTCGACGAGCTGCTGGCCAGGCAGGAACTCCATGCCGACGATCGCGTTGCGGAGGATCTCCGCCACCTGCTCGCGGATCAGGGCGTGACGCTGCACGCGAAGCTCCGGGAGCGTCGACGTCACGTCATACCTCGAATCGTGGACCGGCTGCGGTGCCGATACAGACGACTGTAACGGAGATCAGGCCTTGGGGGCGCGATCCGGGTCGTCCGCCGCCTGCTGCTCCGCGAGTTCCGCTCGCGCCTTGCGCCCGAACGTCGTCGCCCGCTTGATCGCCGCGGTGCGCTTCGAGGTGCGCTCCCAGCGCGACAGCGCGACGGCACCGAGCAGCGCGAGGCCGTTGAACGCGTTCTCGACCCAGTCGGTCGCGCCGAGGAGCTGGAGGCCCTTGACGCCGACCGCGAGAACGTACACCGAGACGACCGTGCCCCAGACGTTGAACCGACCGCCCTTGAACTGCGTCGAACCGAGGAACACCGCGGTGAGCGCGGGCAGCAGCAGGTTGGGGCCGACCGTCGGGTCGCCCGCGTTGATGCGGGAGGCGAGCAGCGTGCCCGCGAGCGCGGCGACCATGCCGCCGGCGACGAGCGAGCCGATCTGCAGCCGGGAGACGTTGACGCCCGACAGGCGCGCGCCGTCGGGGTTGAACCCCGCCGCGTACATCCGGCGCCCGAGCGGGGTCTTCTCCATGACGTACCAGAGGACGAAGGCGACCGCGAGCATGATGATGACGGGCCAGGTGATCTTGAACGTACCGCCGAGCGGGATGCCGCCCGTCGCGAAGTCGCGGAAGCCTTCACCGAGACCGAGGACCTGCCGCTGGCCCGACAGCAGGACGAGGCCCGCCGTGAGCAGGGAGCTCATGCCGAGGGTCGCGATGAAGGAGTCGATCTTTAGGCGCGTGATGATAAGGCCCGAGATCGTGCCGATGAGCGCGCCGCAGGCGAGCGCGAGGACCACCGCGAGGGGCCACGGCAGTTGCACGTTGACCTGGAGGACGGCGACGAGGATGACGGCGAAGCCAACCTCGGCGCCGATCGCGAGGTTGAAGACCGCGACGTTGAGCGGGATGAGCACCGCGAGCGCGGCGAGCACCGTGATCGTCTGCTCATCGAGCAGGAGCACCCACGTGCCCGGCGACAGGAACGTCTTCGGCGTCAAGATCGCGAAGATCGCGAAGATCGCGATGAAGATGTAGAGCGCCGAGATGTTACGGAATGACAGGATCCTCCGCCACTGCGACGCCGGCTGCGGGACCGACTTGGTCCCCTCCGTGACAGTCGGGATCGACTCGGTCTTCTTCACTGCTCTCCCTCGCTTTCGCCGTGGTGTCCCTCGGCAAGTCCATAACCTTCGAGCACGAGGCGGGTCTCCGTGAGATCCTCCCCGTGCAGATCCGCGGCCACACGGCCATCGCGCAGCACGAGCACCCGGTCGCACAGGCGCACGAGCTCCTTCGCCTCCGACGAGCACACGAGCACGGCGGCACCCTGCGCCGCGGCATCGTCGATCGCCTCGTACAGCGCCTGCTTCGCGCCGATGTCGACGCCCTGCGTCGGCTCCTCGAGCAGGAGCACCTGCGGCTTGTTGCGCAGCCACTTCGCGAAGACGATCTTCTGCTGGTTCCCACCGGAGAACTGCTTGAAGATCTGCTCGGGACGTGCCGGCTTGACGTCGTACTTCGCGATGAGCTCCTGCGCGAGCGCCTTCTCCTGGCGCACGTTGACGGAGAACGCGGCGTTCGTGACGGCTTGCATCGACGGCAGCGTCATGTTCTCCCGCGCGGTGAAGTCCCGGATGGACCCGTACTTCGCGCGATCGCCCGGGACGAACGCCATGCCGCGCCGGATCGACTCGCCGGGCCTACGGCGCTCGTACGGCTCGCCGGAGAGGGTGAACTCGTCGGCCGCGGCGAGTAGCTCGCCGAAGACCATCGCCGGCAGCGCCTCGCGGCCCGAGCCGAGGACGCCGGCTACGCCGACGACCTCCCCCGCGTGGATCGTCAGGTCGATGCCGTCGAGCACCTCGCCCCACAGGCCCGCGACGTCGAGGACGACTTCGCCGTGCGTGCGATCGGTGCGCCCCGTCTCGGCCTCGCCGGCCTCGACGCCGGTGACGAGCTCGACGAGCCGCTCGTGGTCGATCGTCGAGCGGGCGTCGTCGGCGACCTTCTTGCCGTCGCGGAGCACGACGATGCGGTCCGCGAGCTCGAGCACCTCGTCGAGCCGGTGCGAGATGAAGATGATGCCGGCGCCTTCGGCCGCGAGCTTCTTGACCGCCTCGAAGAGCACGCGCACCTCGGACGCGTGCAGCGCCTCGGTCGGCTCGTCGAGGATGAGGATGTTGCGCGGGTGCTGCCACCCGTCGAGGGCCCGCGCGATCGCGATGATCGAGCGCTGCGCGGGCGAGAGGGTGCCGACCGGCACGGTCACGTCGAACGGCTCGCCGAAGCGGCTGATGAGCGCGCGCGCCTTCTCCTTCTCCCGCTTGACGGGCGAGGGCGACAGGGATTCGCGCAGCCCGCGGTACTTCGGGATGCCGAGGTTCTCGATCGCGTTGAGCTGGACCGCCAGGCCGAGGTCCTGGTGAATGATGTGCAGCTCCGTCTGCTCCTGCGGCGTGGAGGCGGGGAACTCGACCTCGCCGGCGTCCTTCGTGTAGACCCCCGCGAGGATCTTCACGAGCGTCGACTTGCCCGAGCCGTTGTGGCCCACGACTGCGACGATCTCGCCGGCGCCGACCTCGAGCGACACATCGTCGAGGGCGCGAAGACCCGGGAATTCCTTGACCATCCCGGTGACTCTCAGGAGTGGTTCGTTGCTGGCCGCCATGGCGTCAACTTCCTGCGACCGCATCGTCGCGTCGGGGACTTGTCAGACACTAGCGCGTCATGCGCCTCGCGAAAGGGGGCGCCGCCCGGGATCCGGACGGCGCCCCACTCGCACTAGATCAGCCGTTCCAGAGCTCCAGGTACATGTCCTGGTAGCCCGGGAGGGCGTCGAACGCGCCGGTCGAGATGTCGACGCGGTCAATGTTCTGCTGGGTCACGGCGAGTGCGACGAGACGGATGAGGGCATCCATGTCGTAGTCCTTGAAGACGCCCTGGAGCTTGCGGAAGCCCTCGTCGACCGCCTGCCACGACTGGACCGTCGGGTCGTACGCGAGCGTGCCGACCTGGGTGCCGTCCTTGATCTGCTGGTAGTTCTGCGGGAGCGAGATGCCACCGAAGCAGTAGGCGTTCGTGATGCCGGCGAGCTTCGCCTTGTCGGCGAGACCGATCTGCCACTGGTCAGACGACGGCGAGCAGAACTCGGTCTCCGGGTGGGCCTGGAGGTCCGAGACGATCTTGCTCGCACCGTCGGTGTCCATGATCGAGATGTCGACGGAGCGCACCGTCGCGCCGGGCACGTGGTCCTTGATGTAGGACTCGTAGCTCGCGAGCATGTCGACCGAGGCGACGATCTCCGGCGCCGGGTAGTAGACGAAGTTCGTCGCGGTGCCGCAGGTCGCGACGATCGCCGCGGCCGCGATGACGCTGCCGTTGACGACCGAGGCGTCGGCGGTGCCGAAGGTCTCGTTGAGCCCGAACTCCGTCGCGTTCCCGTTGCCCGCGTAGACGACCGCGGTGCCCGCGTCGGTGAGCGCCTTGTACTGGTCCTGCCAGAACGTCAGGTCGGTCGCGAACGTGATGACGACGTCGGGGTTGAGCGTCACGACGGAGTTCATGCCGGAGTTGATGCTCTGGGCGTCCGAGCCGACGTTGACCGACTGGTACTCCGCACCGGCAGCCTTCGCGGCCTGGCCGATGAACTCGGCGAGCATCGCCGAGTACGGCGAGGCGTTGTCGAGGTAGACGACGAGCGTGTCCGACGTGATCGGCTCGGGCAGCTTCTCATCGGTCAGCAGTCCGTCGACCTGGGCGGAGAACGAATCGAGGTAGGCCTTCGCGCCCTCGAAGTCGACGCCCTCCAGCGGCGGCGCGGCGCACTCGCCGGTCGCCATGTCCATGTAGGTGACCCCGGCGGCGGTGGTCTCCCCGCCGGTCGTCGGCTGCTCGCTCGGCGTGCCCGCGGCACAACCCGCGAGCGCGAGCGAAACGGCTGCGACAGCGGCGAATCCGCCGAGCGCGGCCTTGGTGCGTCCGTGCATGATTGCTCTCTCTCTGGTGACTTCGTTGTCCAAAGCCCGACTGCAATGTCAGACAAGTTGACAGTAATACATCTGACTTGGGTTCGACAACGCGAGAACGGCAACAAGCTTGCAACGATCGAGGCGTGGAGGCGGGCGCGAGGCCGTGGCCCCGCGCCCGCCTCCGACACACACGGGGTCAGGGACGCTCGCCCTGGTCCTCGATGCCGTCCTGCTTGAGCGCCGTCTCGGTCGGGTGGAACTGCGAGGGCTCCGCCTCGGCCTCGGCGATGAGCGCGGCCTTGCCGTCCTTGGTGAAGGTCGTCGCCTGGCGGACCGCCCGGAACCGCCGCCTGCCGCCGCCCCACCGGGAGAGCACGACCGCGCCGATGAGCGCGATGCCGTAGAAGAAGTCTGAAAGCACGTCGGGCACCTGCACGAGCAGCAGGCCCTGGACGCCGACCGCGAGCACGTAGAGCGCGACGACGGTGCCCCACACGTTGAACCGGCCGCCCTTGAACTGCGTCGATCCGAGAAACACCGCGGACAGCGCCGGGATCAGCATCGTGCCGCCGATCGTCGAGTTGCCGCTGAACTTCGAGGCCGCGAGGACTCCCACCACGCCCGCGATCACGCCGCCGGCGACGAGCGACCAGAACTGCAGCCGGTCGACGTTGACGCCGGAGAGGCGAGCGCCGTCCGGGTTGAAGCCCGAGGCGTACATGCGGCGGCCGACGATCGTGCGCTCGAGGATGTACCAGATGATCAGCGCGACGACGACGAGCACGATCACTGACAGCTTCAGGCGGAAGCCGCCGAGGTCGATGTACCAGTCGGTGACCGCCTTGTAGTCGAGTGTGATGCTGAGCGGCTTGTTCTGCGAGACGAGGTACATGATGCCCGCGAGGATCGACGCCACACCGAGGGTCGCGATGAAGGAGTCGATCTTCAGCTTCGTCACGATCAAGCCGGAGAGCGCCCCGACGAGTCCCGCGACGATGAGCACGACGATCGCGGCAGCCCACCACGGCAGGCCGAGTGCGAGCAGCAGGTTCGGCTGATCCTGCGATGTCTGCTGCAGCGTCGCGCTGAGCATGAGCGCGAAGGAGATCTCGGCTCCGACCGCCAGGTTGAAGACGCCCGTGACCAGCGGGACCATGACCGCGAGCGCCGCGAGCACGACGAGCGACTGGGTGTCGAGCAGGTTCGCCCAGGTCTGCGGCTTCAGAAAGGTCTGCGGTACCCAGATCGCGAAGATCACGAAGATGACGATGAAGAGGTAGACCGCGCTGATGTTCTGGAAGCCGAAGAGTCGGCTCCACTGGTTCGGCGCCTTGACGTCGGCAGTGCCGACGGTCGGGATGGCTTCGGTCTGCTTCACTCGTTCCCCTCGTTTCCGAGTCCGTAGCCTTCAAGTACGATCCGCGTCTCGGTGAGCTCGTCGCCGGACAACTCCGCCGCGACACGACCGCCGCGCATGACGAGCACGCGATTGCACAGGCGCACCAGTTCCTTCGCGTCGGAGGAGCAGACGACGACGCCCGCCCCGTCTGCCGCGGCGGCGTCGATCGCGCTGTAGAGCGCCTGCTTCGCGCCGATGTCGACGCCCTGAGTGGGCTCCTCCAGGAGCAGCACCTTCGGGTCGTTGCGCAGCCACTTCGCGAAGACGACCTTCTGCTGGTTGCCGCCGGAGAACTGCGAGAAGACCTGCTCCGAACGCGGCGGCTTGACGTCGTACTTCGCGATGAGCGACTGCACCTGAGCGCGCTCGCGGCGCGGGCTGATCGATCCCGCGGCACCGCTCACGGACTTTAGCTCGGGCAGCGTCACGTTCTCCCGGGCGGTCATCGGCCGGATCGAGCCGAGCTTGGCGCGGTCGCCGGGGACGAACGCCATGCCACGCCGGATGCTCTCGCGCGGACTGCGCTTGCGGTAGTCCTTGCCAGCGATGCGGTAGCGGTCGGCGCGGCCGGGGACGGAGCCGAAGAGCAGTGCGGGCAACGCCTCCCGGCCGGAGCCGAGAACGCCGGCGACGCCGACGATCTCGCCGGCGCGCACCTCGAGGTCGATGTCCTCGATGTCGGCGCCCGCGAGGTTCTCCACCTCGAGCACGACCTCGTCGGTCCAGCCGAGGTCGGTGCGGCCGACCTCGCCCTCGTGCGCGGACGCGCCCGTGACGAACTCGACGAGCCGGTCGTGGTCGACGGTCGCACGCGCCTCGTCGGCGACCTTCTGGCCGTTGCGCAGCACGACGATGCGGTCGGCGAGGTCGAGCACCTCGTCGAGGCGGTGCGAGATGAAGATGATGCCGGCGCCCTCGGCCGCGAGCCTCTTCACCGCGTCGAACAGCACCTCGACCTCGCCGGCGGCGAGCGCCTCCGTCGGCTCGTCGAGGATCATGATGTTCCGCGAGTGCTTCCAGCCGTCGAGCGCGCGGGCGATGCCGATGATGGAGCGCTGGGCCGGCGCGAGCTCGGAGACCGGCACGGTGACGTCGAAGGGCTCGCCGAATCGGCTCACGAGCTCGATCGCGCGGGCGCGCTCGCGGCGCTTGTTGACCGGGGCGAGGCCCGCACCGGTCTGGTTCACGAGGCCGAGGTTCTCGATCGTGCTGAACGGCATCGAGAGTCCGAGGTCCTGGTGGACGATGTGCAGCTCGGTCGGCTCCGCCTCGGTCGAGGACGGGAAGGCGACCTCGCCGGCGTCCTTCGTGTAGACGCCCGCGAGGATCTTGACGAGCGTCGACTTGCCCGAGCCGTTGTGCCCGACGACCGCGACGATCTCGCCGCTTCGCACGTCGAGCGAGACGTCGTCGAGCGCGCGCGTGCCGGGGAACTCCTTGTACATGCCGGTGATCTGCAGCAGCAGGTCACCCGTGGTGGTTGCGTCCATGATCCGCGGTGTCTCCTTTGATATCGCGTGGCGGCTTCGTGTGGTTCGAAACGGCGAAAGAGGCGCCGTCCGCCGTCAACCGACGGACGGCACCTCTCTCAGTGAATCAGACTCGGGTCACTTGCCCCAGAGCTCGACGTACTTCGCCGCCGTGTCCGGCACCGCGGTGTAGTGCCCGCTGGCGTCGATGTCGAGGTCGTTGACGTTGCCGGGGGTGATGAGCGTGGACATCGAGGAGTTGATCAGCTCCCAGTTGCCCTCGCCGTAGCCGTCGGCCGGCCACTCGCCGAGGTACATACGCAGACCCTGGTCGACGAGCTGGAACATGAACTGCTCGAAGTCCAGCGTGTAGCCGCCGTACTGGGCGCCGTTCTTGATCTGATCGACGTTCGCCGGGAGCGAGGACTGCCCGATGCCGTACCAGTTGTCGATGCCGGCGGTTTCAGCCGCGTCCTTGATACCGATCTGGTACTGGTCCAGCGGCGACACGAAGAACTGCGAGTTCGGGTGGCCCTGCAGGTCCGGGATGATCAGGTCCGTGGCCGCAGCCGAGGTGATCGAGCCGACGACCTCGCGCAGCGTCGCGGTCGGGTTGAGCTCCGCGAGGAACTCGTTCGCGGCCAGGAGGTTCACCGAGGTGAACTCGAGGTCGTTCGTGGTGTACCACGTGAAGTCGGTCGCCGCGCCGCAGGTGTAGTACACCGCCGCCGCCGCGAGCACGTTGCCGTTGACGATGGACCCGCCGTAGTCGCCGATCGAGTCGTCGAGGCCGAGATCCCGGTTCGCGTACGGGTCAGCGCCCCACACGACCTGGACATCCGGGTAGTCGTTGAGCAGCTCCTCCGCCTGCGCCTGCACGGTGCGCGGCGACACCGCGCCGACGATCAGGATGTCGAGATTGCCGGCCGCCGCGTCCGCGAGGATCGTGTTGAAGCCCGCCTGCGCCGACTGCGGGTCGGGGCCGGTGGGGTAGTTCACGAACGTCCCGCCGGCCGCCTCGGCCGCGGCCTCGATGTACGGACGCCACTGGGCGTCGCCGACCGGGGTCATGTTGTTGGCGTAGCCGATGATCAGGCCGTCGGGCACCTCGCCCTCGAGCGCACCCCAGCCGAGCGCAGTGGGGACGATCTCCTTGTCCGCGTTCAGCCACGGCTGGATGTAGTCGCCCGCGGCCTGGACGTCGACGCCCTCGATCGGGTCGATGGTGCACTCACCGGTGGCCGCGTCACGCAGCGAGCCGGGGAGCTCGAACGTCGCGGCCTCGCCGCCACTGGTCGGGGTGGGGGAACCGCCCGAGGCGCAGCCCGTGAGGACGAGCGCCAGCGAGGCGATTGCCGCAGTACCGCCGAAGGCGGCCTTGATGCGTCGTTGCATAGTGATTGCTCGCTTTCTGGTGACTTCTTCGTCGTGTTGTCCGACGATCTCGCCGGACTAACGGCTCATTGTTACACAGACTGCGGGTCGATTGACAGGAATCCTGTCGTTCAGGTTTCCTGGCGATCGGCCAGCAGCTTCTCCCGGAGCGCCGCTGTGCGCGCTTCGTCCACTCGGACCCCCTCAGGATCCTCATGCGGGTCGCCGACGATGACCACACCGTACAGGCGTGCGGCGCCCTCGATCGTCACGTATTCGTCACGAACGTCGACGCGGACGCGCTCGGGGTCGCGCTCGAGCGGGTCGCCCCAGCCGCCCGCGCCGTTGCAGATGTAGCGCAGGACGGAGTTCGGGCCGCTCGTCTTCGCCGAGTCGAACGGGTAGCGGTAGACCCCGTCGCGCGACGGCGCGTTCGTCTCCGGGTCGAGCACACCCGCCCACGGCGTCGACGCCGCGAAGTCGTTCGTCGCCGGAATCCGGGCATCGCCGTCCTCCCCGGGAGGGAAGACCCAGACGCCGCCGTTGCGCCCCGCACCGCCGCCCTGGACACCGAAGCCGGTCTCCGACTTGTGCCGCAGCTCGATGATCGAATGGAACGCGCCCGTCAGGAACAGCGTGTCACGCAGCACCGCGTTGCCGCCGCGGTGGAAGCCCGCGCCGGCCGTGTCCGCCACCGGCTCATGCCGCAGCATGACGACGGGACTGTCCTTCTCGACGGCCTCGACGCTCGGCGCGACGCCGTTCGCGAGATACGACATGCACTGGCTGTCGGCGTCGCCGTACTTGTTCGCGCCGAACGGTCCCACTTCGCCGCCGAGCTGCATGATCGCCGCCCACGGGCTGCCGTCCTCGCGGGCACCGAACGCCGTGTGGAGGTTCGTGCCCCCGCGGTCGCCGGCGATCGCGTTCTGCCCGAGCGCCTCCTCCAGCGCCATCAGGATCGTCGCGAGCATGACCTGGGACTGCTCGAAGTAAAGGAAGACGGCGCCATCCGGCGGCAGCGCCGAGACGACCGTGCCCTCGGGGATGACGACGTCGATGTTGCGGAACATCCCCGAGTTGAAGCGCCCGTGCGGGTCGACGTTGTACTTGAGCGCGACGCCGACCGCGAGCTTGACCTCCCAGACGGTCGCGTTGATCGAGGACCTGGCCTGGCGGTGCGTCCCCGAGAGGTCGACCTCGATCCGCTCGCCGCGCTTGCGGATCGCGACGTGCACCGGATAGGACTCCGAGTCGTCGACGCCGTCGGCGTCGACGCCGTGCTCCGCCTCCCAGTCGCCGTCCGGGAGCTCGGCGAGCCCGAGCGCCATCTGCTCCGCGGCCGCGTCGACCGAGTACCGCATCGACCCGAGGAAGGCGTCGAGGCCGTAGCGCTCGATCGACTCGAGCACGAGGCTCTCGCCGAGCTCGAGGCTCGACAGCACGGTGAGCATGTCCGGCAGCAGGATCTCCGCCATCCGGACGTTGTCGAAGATGACCGAGAACGACTCCTCGACGTTGCGACCCTCGCTCACGAGCAGCCGCGGCGAGAGCACGAGGCCGTTCTCGTAGACGTTCTGCTTCGTCGCGGAGAACCCGCCCGGCACGGTGCCGCCCATGTCGAGCTGGTGCGCGTTGAGCGTCACGAAGCTCACGATCCGCCCGTCGTGGAAGACGGGGCGGACGAAGACCAGGTCGTTGTTGTGGTTGCCGGTCCGGTAGGGGTCGTTCGCGATGAGCACGTCGCCGTGCCGCAGCTTCTCCAGGCCGTACTCGCGCACCATGTTCGGCACCGCGTCGATCGTCGTGCCGGCCATCAGCACGATGCCGTTCGACGCGGCCGGGACGAGGTAGTCGAGCTCGGGCGGCCCCGAGATCGTGCAGGCGAGGTCGTAGAAGTCGCGCAGCACCGGCGAGAACGCACCCGTCAGCAGGCGGACGCTCATGTGCTCGACGAGGTAGTCGAAGCGGTTGCCGAGCACCGTCGCCGTGTAGCGGTCGCAGGCGTACTGCTCGAAGAACGCGGTCTCGTCGAGATCGCGGATGCGCCGGCGCTCGGCGTGGCCCGGCGCCGCGGTCAGCGTGCTCACTTCGCTACCTCCTTGATGATGATCTCGCCGGCTCGGCCGATGACGGCCTGCTGGCCCGGCGGGATGTACGTCGTGCTGAGGCTCTCGCGGATGACCGCGGGACCGGTGATGCTCGCGCCGGTCGCGAGGGCGTCGCGAGTGAACCACTCCGCCTGGATCGGCTCCGCCGCGACATAGCTCAGCGTGAGCGTGCCCTCGGGCGCCGCCGGGAACGGCTCGACCTCGGGCGCGAGCCCGTACTCGACCTTCTCGGCCGGGATGACGATCTCGACGCGGTACGTGACGCCCTCGACGGGGAACATGTCGAAGCGGTTGCCGTTGCGCGCCTCGTACGCGTCGTGGAACGCGCCCGCGATCGTCGGCAGCGTCTCCGCCGTGATCGGGCCTTCGGGGATCTGGACGAACGGGATCTCCCAGCTCTGCCCGACGAGGCGGCCGTCGAATGAACGCCGGACCGGCAGGCCCTCCGCCGCGGCGCCGAGGCGGGCCCGGAGGTTCGCCTCCATGCGCTCGTAGACCGCGGCGACGCCGTCGATGCTGTCGGGGCCGAAGATGACGTAGGCGCTCTCCGACTCGTAGTAGACCTGGTCGGTGCTGAGCAGCCCGATCGCGGAGAAGAGGCCGGGGTGCGGCGGCACGATGACCTCCCTGAGCGGGAGCAGGTCGAGCGCCGCGGGCAGCAGCATGCCGCCGGCGGCGCCGTAGGCCATGAGGCTGAAGTCGCGGATGTCAACGCCGTGGCGCACCGCGACGTTGAGGATCTCCTCCGCCATGTGCGCGACCGCGAGACGGTAGGTCGTCCGGACCCGCTCGTCGAAGGGCACGGGGGTGTCGAGCGCGAGGAACGCCGCCTCCGACGCCGACGCGTCGAGCTCGAACTCGCCGCCCGCGAACCCGTTGGGGTCGAGGACGCCCATCAGCAGCACCGCGTCCGTCACCGTCGGCTGGGTCCCGCCTCGGCCGTAGCAGGCCGGGCCGGGCTCGGCACCGGCACTGCCGGGACCGACGAGGATGCCGCCCGAGGTGCTCACTGTGACGAGCGAGCCGCCGCCGGCGCCGACCGAGGAGACCTCGGTCGAGAGCGCGTTGATGATGAGGTCGTGCTCGATCTCGAAGGTGTTCTGCACGAACGGCTTGCCGTTCACGATGATCGAGACGTCCGTCGAGGTGCCGCCGACGTCCGCGCACAGGATGTGCTGCCGGCCGATCACGCCGCCGAGGTGCACGCTCGAGACGGTGCCGGCCGCGGGACCCGCGAAGAGGATGCGGAAGGGCCGCTCGAGCGCCTCCTCCCAGGGGAGCAGGTTCGCGGCGCAGTCGGCGAAGTTGAGCTGGCCGTCGAAGCCGAGGCCGCTCAGGTCCCGGTCGAGCTGATTCGCGTAGTCGCTGAAGAGGAGCTTCATGATGACGTCGATGACGGTCGTCGAGGCCCGCTCGTACTCCTTCGCGAGCGGCGAGGTCTGCGAGGAGATGCTCACCTCGACCCCGGGAAGGACCTCGTGCACGAGCTCGCGCAGGCGCAGCTCGTGCTCGGGGTCGACGTACGCGTTGATGAGGCAGATCGCCACGCCCTGCACGTTCGTCCGCTTCAGGATCTCGAGCTCGTGGCGCGCCTGCGCCTCGTCGAGCGGGAAGAGCGTCTCGCCCTGGGCGGTCTTGCGCTCCCGGATGCCGCGGCGCAGGTAGCGCGGCACGAGCGGGCGCGCGGCGTCGCCGAAGGTCCGGCGCCAGGCCGGGTCGGTCTGCGCGTCGAGCGGACGGTGGATCGTGCCCCGGTCGAGGATGTCGCGGAACCCCTCGGTCGTCAGGAACGCGATCTTCGGCAGGCGACGCTCGAGGACGGCGTTCAGCCCCATCGTGCTCGCGTGGTTGAACACCGTGCTGCCCGCGACGCCGAGGCGCCGGGCGCCCTCGACGACCGAGCCGGCCGGGTCGATGCGGCTCGAGGGCACCTTGGTGACCTCGACCTTGCCGTCGCGGATCGCGACGACGTCTGTGAACGTCCCTCCGACGTCGACTCCGAACATGCGCGTCCCCCTCTACCTGACCGTCGTGCCGAGCGGGACGTAGGAGCCGAGCGCGGGGGCGGGCACGCGCGAGAGGGAGGCGAGGCAGTCCTGGCACTTCTCCGCATGCCACCAGCCGCCTTCGGACAGGACGGGATAGGCCTTGATGTCGGACCCTCCGCATTCTGGGCAGGTCGCGGCGACCGGGCGCCGCTCGACGTACAGGCGCTCCGCGCTCGGGCGGGGGAAGGTCTGCACCATCACTCCTTCTGCGTCATCCTTGACAGGCCGGGTCCCGGATACACGGGGCGTCCCGAATGTACGACAATCAGACAGACACTGCCAAACTTGGAGGGCCGCGACGACGCGGCCGGAGCCGAAAGGACGACGATGTCCGACACCTCATCCCAGCACACGATCGTGATGGTCGGCCAGACCCCGGTCGAGACGTGGGGTGCCCGCCGCTTCGAAGGCCGCATCGCCGCGGTCACGGGGGCCGCGCGCGGCATCGGCCGGGCCGTCGCCGAGCGCCTCATCGCGGAGGGCGCGACCGTCTACTGCCTCGACCTGCGCGCCGAGCTGCTCGAGGAGACTTGGAACGGCGTCGATCGCGCCGTGACGATCGCCACCGATGTCGGCGATAGCGCCGCGGTCGACGCCGCCTTCGAGCGCATCCGCGCCGAGCACGGCAAGCTCCACGTGCTCGTCTGCAACGCCGGCATCCCCGACCACCCGAAGCGCGCCAAGGACTTCCCCGGCGACCCCGAGCCCGCCACGATCGACGACGAGACGTGGGAGTTCGTCCTCCGGGTCAACCTCACGGGCACGTTCAACTGCATCCGGGCCGGGGTGCCCCTCATTCGCGCGGTCGGACTCGAGGGTGGCGCGATCGTCAATCTCTCGAGCGTCGCGGCGCTGCACCCGTCGCCGCTGGCGGTGCCGTACCCCTCGTCCAAGGCGGGGATCATCGGCATGACCCATGCGTTCGCCGCGCTCCTCGGCAAGGAGAACATCCGCGTGAACGCGATCGCGCCCGCCGCGACGGACGGCGCGATGATGCCGGAGGACAAGGAGTACCTCGCGACGCTCACCGCGAAGCAGCCGATCGACCGGCTCGTCCCGCCGAGCGAGATGGCCGCGAACATCGTCTACCTGTGCTCCGACGAGGCGCAGTTCATAACCGGCCAGACCGTCAGCGTCAGCGGCGGCATGGTGATGTGACGAAGCGACGACAGAAATGGAACCGATGAACGACAAGCACGTCCACGACATTCAGCCCATCCACTACCCCGTCCAGGTCGGTGACGTCCTCGTCGAGACGTGGGGCATGCACCGATTCGAGGGTCGCGTCGCCGCGGTCACCGGCGCCGCCTCCGGCATGGGCGAGGCGGTCGTGCAGCGCTTCCTCGCGGAAGGCGCGATCGTCTACGCGCTCGACCTCTCCCAGGAGAAGCTGGACCGGATGTGGGGCGGCGTCGAAGGCGTCACGAGCATCGCGGTCGACGTGGCGGACAGCGCCTCGGTCAACGCCGCGTTCGAGCGGATCCGGGCCGAGCGCGGCGGTCTGCACTCGCTCGTCACCGCGGCGGGCGTCGCGGACTCCCCCTCGCGGATGAACGCCGAGGGCGGGCACAGCCCCGCCCACCTGTCGACGATCGACGACGAGTCGTGGAACTTCGTGATCGGCGTCAACCTGACCGGGACGTTCTACTGCATCCGCGCCGCCATGCCGCTCATCCAGGCCACCGGCGCGGGCGGTGCGATCGTCACGATCTCCTCGGTCGGGGCGTTCGCCCCGTATCCGCTGCCGGCCGCCTACCCCGCGTCGAAGGCGGGCGTCACGGGGATGACCCGAGCGATCGCCGCGCTCGTCGCAGGGGAGAACATCCGGGTCAACTCGGTCGCGCCCGCCGCGACGCGCACCGCGATGCTGCCGACCGATGAGGCGCTGCTCGACTCGCTGCTCGCGCTCCAGCCGATCCCGCGCGCGATCCCCGCGAGCGAGATGGCGGCGAGCATCGTCTACCTGTGCAGCGACGAGGCCCAGTTCATGACCGGCCAGACCGTGCACATCAACGGCGGCATGGTGATGTGACCGGCGTCAGAGCTCGAGGTCGTTGAAGTTCGTGCCGGCGGAGAGGGCGACCGTGCCGCCGTCGATTGAGAGCGCCGTCCCGGTCACATAGCTCGAGCCGCTCGAGGCGAGCCAGAGCACGCCCTTCGCGATCTCGTCGGGCTGGCCGAGGCGGCTCATCGGCGTGCCGAGCAGGATCCGATCGAGCGCGATCTGCGGGAGCTCGTGGATGAACGGCGTATCGATCAGCCCTGGGCACACCGCGTTCACCCGGATGCCGTCCTTCGCGTGGTCGATCGCCGCCGCCTTCGTCAGACCGACGACGCCGTGCTTCGCCGCCGTGTAGGCGCCGAGGTTGTAGCCGGCGACGAGCCCCGAGACGCTCGACGTGTTGATGATCGAGCCCCCGCCGCGCGGCGCCATGACGGCGACCTCGGCCTTGATGCAGAAGTAGACCGCGTTGAGGTCGATGTCGATGACGCGCTTCCAGTCGTCGGTGCGGATCTGTCCGAGCGGCACGTGCTCGCCCTCGACGCCCGCGTTGTTGTGCGCGATGTCGAGGCCGCCGAAGCGCTCGACGACCGCCGCGACCGAGGCCTCGACCGAGGCGAAGTCGGCGACGTCGGTGCGGAAGAACTCGGCCGTGCCGCCGGCGGCGCGGATCAGCTCGACCGTCTCGGCGCCCGCGGCCTCGGAGATGTCGGCGACCGCGACGTTCGCGCCCACGGCGCCGAACGCGAGCGCCGTCGCCCGGCCGATGCCTGACCCGGAGCCCGTCACGAGGGCCGTGCGGCCGGTGAAGTCGTAGGAGATGTCCGTCATGGGATGCCTTTGCTCAGAGGTCGAGGGCGGAGAAGTCGTAGCTGACGTTCACGAGAGCGCGCTCACGACGATGTCGGACAGTCGCTGGAAGCGGTCGATGTTCGGTCCCTGCGGGAGCAGACCGGTGGTCAGGCCGACGAAGGTCGCATCGAGCTCCGGGTCGATCCAGAACTCCGTCGACCCGGCGCCGTAGTTGCCGAAGGTCTCGGGGCTCGTCAGGGTGCCGAACTGGTGCTTGACGATCCGCGTGCCGCGGACGCTGAAGCCGAGGCCCAGGTACGCGGGCGGGACCTCGTAGCCGTTGCGGAGCGCCGCCGCCTTGTACAGCTCGTTCGGGAAGTCGCCCGTGTGGTTGCGGCGGGCGAGGCGGACCATCGCCGGCGAGAGGATCCGCGCGCCGTCGAGCTCGCCGCCCCGGCGGAGCATCTCCGCGAGTCGGCCCATGTCCTGGGCCGTGGACGCGGCGCCCATCCAGACCGCCTCGTGGCGCTCGGCGAGGAAGATGCCGTTCGGGTCGTCGTTCTGCTTGGACAGGTGCTGGACCGGCACGACCCCGCGGAAGTCGGGCATGACGTGCCGCGGTCGCATGTGCGCGCGCAGGCCGAGCCGGGTGTCGTCCATCCCGAGCGGGATGAGCAGATCCTGCTCGAAGATGTCGTTGATCGAGCGACCCTCGGGGTCGGTGCGCCGCAGCACCTCGCCGAGCAGGATGTGGTTGGCCATCGGCGAGTAGTCGCAGCGGCTGCCCGGCTCGCTCGCGCCGTGCACGAGCTGGACGACCGAGGCGACCATCTCGGAGAGGTCGTCGAAGGCGAGCCCCGGCTTCGTCTCCCAGACGCCGGGCAGTCCGTTCGTGTGGGTGAGGAAGTGGTAGATGGTCGCGCGCTCGCGCGGCGGGCCGGAGAACTCGGGGATGATGTCCGAAACCTTCGTGGTGAGGGCGATCCGGCCGAGCTCGATCGCCCGCAGGATGAGCACGTTCACGAACGCCTTGGTCACCGAGAAGATCGAGAAGACGGTGTCGTCCCGAAGCGGGATCTGCTGCGCCTCGTCCGCGTGGCCGACCACGAAGTGGGCGAGCTCCTCGCCGTGCTGGGCGATGCGGATCGATGCGCCCCAGTACTTGCGCGCCGCGACGTCGGCCTCGAGCACCTCGCGCAGGCGCTCGAGCCGCGCGGTGCGGAACGCGTCCTGCGCGCTCACGGCTGCATCGCCAGGATCGAGGGGCTGCGCACCGAGTCGAGGCTGAGCAGCATCTCGCGCTGCCCCTCCCGTGTCGCGGTGTGCGTGCGCTGGAACTCGGTCGCCGCGCGGAGCTCCTCGGGGTCGACGTTCCCGTAGACGATCCGCTTGAGCCCCGATGCGATGGGCGAGGAGACCTCGCTGAAGACCCGGGAGCGCTCGGCGGCCCAGAGGTCGAGGTAGGCGTCGTCGACCTCGCCGCGCGCGACGGCCGGGAGGACCTCCTCGAGGGCGAGCACGTCGTACAGACCGGTCGTCAGCCCGAGGCCGCCGGTCGGGTTCGTGAGGTGCGCGGCGTCGCCGATGAGCACGACCCGGCCGTCGCGCAGCTTGCTCGCGAGGCGCTGGTGCATCCGGTACGGCTGGTAGTCGACGAGCTCGAACTCGAAGCCCGCGCCCCAGAGGCCGCGGTAGAACTCCTCGATCCGCGGGACGATGTCCTCCACCGGCAGCGAGTCGGACTCCTGGAACGTGCAGCGCCACAGCCCCTTGCCGTCGATGTCGGCGATGACGCAGGCGTGGGTGGGGTGCACATAGAGGTTCGAGCTGCGGAAGCCGCGGCTGCGCAGGTCGGCGCGGAGGTTCGTCGCGACGAAGCGCTCGTCCCAGGTGAAGCCGTCGAGCGTGGCCCCGATGAGCTCGCGGACGGCGCTGCGGCCGCCGTCGGCACCGACGAGCCAGGCCGCGCGCAGCTGCTCGGCGCCATCGGCGGTCTCGACCGTCACCGTCACGCCCTCGGCGTCCTGCTCGACCCCCGTGACGCGCGCCCCCCAGCGCACCTCGACGCCGAGGCGGGCGAGGTGCTCCACGACGAGCGTCGTGAACTCGCCCTGGCCGAGGTGGATGTTGTACGGCGTCGGGGTGTCGTCGTCGATGACCTCGAATGGTGCGGAGAGCACTTCGCCGAGCGCGACGATGTGCATGTTGAAGCCTTCGCGGTCGACGTGGCCGCGCGCCTTCATGTCGTCGAGAACCCCGAGGCGATTGAGGTCCGGCAGCAGCGGATGGAGGTAGACGACCGCGCGGGGCGACAGGTTCGGCTCGGCGGCCGCCTCGACGACGGTCACCTTGAGGCCCTGCTTGGCGAGCGCGAGCGCCGCCATGACCCCGACCGGGCCTGCGCCCGCAACGATCACGGTGTCATTCGCCATGGATCCTCCTCTTCGAGGTGCCGGCGTCCGCCGACGCGTCGCGACCAGGACGCCTGGCCGATGTCACGCTAGCTTGTCAGACAGCTTCATGGCAACTTGCCTGACAAGTGTCTCCACGGGGCCGAATTCAGGCCCCCGCTGCGGCCGCTTCCGCCCGTTCGAGCGCGCGCAGGGCGGTGCGCGCCTCCTGCTGGACATGGAATGCGGCCGCCGACCGCGCGCTCTTGACGTCACCCTGCTCGAAGGACTCCAGGATCGCCTCGAGCTCGATGACGTTCTGCGCCGTGCGCCCCGGCTGCTCGAGCGCAAGCGCGCGCAGCTGGGTCACCCGGCGCTGCAGGAGGTTGACCATCTGCATCAGGATGGGGTTCTTCGCGCCCTCGAGGAGCACGTCGTAGACCCGGTTCATGGCGCGCATCGCCGCGACCGAGGCCCCCTCTCCCCGATCCGCCGCGGCCCGGACGTCGTCGACGGCATCGCGGAACCGCTCGACGTCGGCCGGCGCGGCATGCTTGATGAAGAGCTCGACCGCGAGTCGCTCGAGCTCGACGCGGACCTCGCTCACCGAGGTCGCGAGCTCGGGACTCGTGACGGCGACGATCGTGCCCCGACCGCTCAGCGACTCGACGAGCCCCTCCGCCTCGAGCTGGCGGAGCGCCTCGCGCACCGAGGGCCGGCTCGCCTGCGTCATCTCGCAGAGCTCGCGCTCGATGAGCAGCTTCCCCGGCTCGAGCCGCATCTCGATGATCGCGTCCCGCAGGATCGAGGCGACCTGCTCGCGGATAGGAGCGTGCCGCTGGACCTGACGCCCCCCGAGAAGATCGCTCACGCCTTGTCCCTCCTGCACTGAGGCATCGAGCTTATCCAGCCTGCGGCCACGCCGCCACGCGGGTCTCGGCGACGCCGCGGACGCCGAGGCCCGTCACGCGGTAGAGGAGGCCCCGCTCGACGTCGGCATGCACCGGCGCGTTCGGCGGCGGCTCCGCGAAGCCGGAGAGATCGGCCGACGTCAGATAGAGGACGTCGAGATCGGGGCCCCCGAACGCGACGCTCGTGATGTTCGGGGTCGGCATCTCGACGCGATCCACGACCGTCCCGTCGGGCGCGATGCGCACCAGTGACGACGAGTGGAGCACGGCGAGCCAGACGCAGTCCTCGGCGTCGACGGTCGCCCCGTCGGGGAAGCCCTCCTGATCGACCGTCGAGTAGAGCACCCGCTCGTTCGACAGGCCGCGCTCGTCATAGTCGTAGGCGTAGAGGAGGTCGGTCAGGCTGTCGGCGACGTAGAGCGTGGTGCCATCGAGGCTGAAGCACAGGCCGTTGCCCAGATG
>DATMFB010000246.1:0-1635 GCA_035556395.1 Microbacteriaceae bacterium | reverse complement strand
GAGCGCGCCGACGCCGTCTGGCTCGTCTCGAGCGTGCGGCATGCGGCACCGGTCCGGGAGATCGACGGCCGTCCGGTGCCGGTCGACGCAGAACTGACGGCGCGCATGAACGAGTTCCTCGAGCACCTCCAGGAGTAGGCGCGGCGAGCGCGCTCAGCTCCCGAAGGCCTCCCGCAGCGCCGCGCCGATCGTCTCGGATCGGTCGTCGAGGAATCGTGCGAAGCCGAGCCGCGCCGCCTCCGCCGCCCGCCGCGCGGTGCCAGAGGCCTTCCGCACCTCGCCCGCGAGGCTGATCTCGCCGACGGCGGCGAGGTCGGGCGGCAGCGCGGTGTCGCGCGCGGCGCTCGCGACCGCGAGGGCGATCGCGAGGTCGGCGCCGGGCTCGACGACCCGGATGCCGCCGACGGTCGAGACGTACACGTCGTGGGAGGCGAGCGGCAGTCGCCCGCGCTTCTCGAGCACCGCGAGCAGCATCGCGACCCGCCCTGAGTCGAGGCCGCCGACGACGCGTCTCGGGTTCGGTGCCTGCGAGGGGACGATGAGCGCCTGGATCTCGACCGGGATCGCGCGCCGGCCCTCGATCGCGATCGTGAGGCACGTGCCGCTGACGGGGCCGCGCGAGCGCGACATGAAGAGCCCGCTCGGGTCGGCGACCTCGGCGATGCCGTCGCCCGTCATCTCGAAGCAGCCGACCTCGTCGACCGGTCCGAAGCGGTTCTTGTGCGCGCGGACGAAGCGCAGGGCCGACTGGCGGTCGCCGTCGAACTGGAGGACGACGTCGACGAGGTGCTCGAGGAGGCGCGGCCCCGCGATGCTGCCGTCCTTCGTCACGTGACCGACGAGGAGGACCGGCAGATCGCGTTCCTTCGCCACCCGCGTGATCGTGGCCGCGACCTCCCGTACCTGCGAGGTGCCGCCCGCGAGCCCTTCGATGAGCGACGACGAGACGGTCTGGACCGAATCGAGGATCACGAGCGCGGGCTCGACCGCGTCGAGCTGGCCGAGGATCGCGGCGAGGTCGGTCTCGGCGGCGAGATGCAGCTCGTCGTGGAGTGCCCCCGTGCGCTCCGCCCGGAGGCGCACCTGCCCGGCCGACTCCTCCGCCGTGACGTAGAGCACGCGGCGCCCGGCCGCGGCCGACCGCGAGGCGACCTCGAGCAGCAGCGTCGACTTGCCGACGCCCGGCTCGCCGGACAGCAGGATCGCGGCCCCCGGCACGATGCCGCCGCCGAGCACCCGGTCGAACTCGGCGATGCCGCTCGGCCAGTGCACCGCGGGCTGCGTCGAGATGCTCGTGATGGGTCGCGCGACCCGGCTCTCGGCCGGTCGGATCGCGGCCGGTGCGCGTCCGCCGGCCTGCGGGGCGGTCTCCTCGACCGTGTTCCACGCCTGGCACTCGCTGCAGCGACCGACCCACTTCGCCGAGGTCCAGCCGCACTCGGTGCACCGGTACGCGGTGGTGACTCTGGCCATGCCGCCACCCTATGCGGGCCCTCCGACACGGCCCGCTGCCGCTCCGGGCTCAGGCGAGGAGGGCCGCGAGCGCTCGCTTGTAGCCGGCGAACGCGAGCCTGCCGGTCTCGGTGAGCGCGACGAAGGTCGCGGGAGAGCGGCCCTCGATGGTCTTGGCGATCC
>DATMFB010000245.1:0-11882 GCA_035556395.1 Microbacteriaceae bacterium | reverse complement strand
TCGCGCGGCACGCCGAGCGAGTCCCACATGGCGTACATGGCGTCGTCGTCGAGGTCGACGTGCGTGATCGTCGCGCCCGAGAGCTCGATGATGAGCTCCGTCACATCGAGGTAGGTGAGCAGGTCGGGCCCCGTGACCTCGTAGCCCGTGTTCGGCTCGCCGAGGCCCTGCAGGACCTTCGCCCCGACCTCGGCGACGTCCTCGCGCGCGACGAAGCCGACCTTGCCGTCCGCGCTGTTGCCGATGCTCTGGCCGGTCGTGATGGCGATCGCCGCCTGGTTCTCGGCCATCGCGTCGGCGTACTGGTTGTTGCGCAGGAAGTTGTAGGGGATGCCGGACTCGATGATGAGCCGTTCGGTCAGCTTGTGATCCGCGACCTCGACGGAGTTGACCTCCGGTCGCTCGGCGCCGTTGAACGACGTGTAGACGATGTGTCCGACGCCCGCCTCGATCGCCGCCTCGACGGCGTTCGTGTGCTGCACCTGCCGCGTCGGCCCCGCGTCCATGCCGGACACGAGGAAGAGGTGGTCGGCGCCGTCGAATGCGGACACGAGCGACGCCTTGTCGTTGTAGTCGGCCTCGCGCGCGTCAGCGCCCTTGGCGCGCCAGACGGCGAGCGCCTCGGGGCTGCGGCTCGTCACCCGGATGTCCGAGGCGGGCACGCCGTCGGCGAGCAGGTTCTCCGCGACGGCATTGCCGATGTAGCCACCCACCCCGGTGACGACGTACTGGGTCATGCGTTGTTTCTCCCTTGAAACTCTCTCTGCATTGTATGACAATCGGACGCTCAGCGGATTGCGGGGAACTACGCGCCTCCGAAGGCGGTGAGGATCTCGCGGTCGAGATCGGCCGGGTCCCAGAGACCCGCGCCGCCGCCGAATCGGTTCGTGTTCTGCACGCTCGCGCCGCCGTCGACCGAGAGCACCGCGCCGGTCACATACGACGCATCGTCGGAGAGCAGGAACGCGACGGCCGCGGCGACCTCGTCGGGCTCGCCCGCCCGGCGCAGCGGCGAGGTGCTCGCCCGCTTCCTCATGTCGGCGATGCCGGCCTCGCCGAAGATCGGGGTCGGGACGATGCCGGGCGCGACGCCGTTGACCCGGACGCCGATCGGACCGCCATAGACCGAGGCGCCGTGGATGAGGCCGGTCACGCCGTGCTTCGAGGTCGTGTAGGCGAGCAGATCGTGCGCGCCGCGCAGCGACGCGATCGACGCGGTGATGACGATCGAGCCGGTCCGGCCGGTCTCGATGAAGTGGCGGAACGCGGCACGCGTGCCGAGGAAGGGGCCGCGGAGTTTGACGCCCATCACGGCGTCCCACTCCGAGACGGTCGCGTCGGTCAGCTGGATGTTCGGCGTGCCGGCGATGCCCGCGTTCAGGTGGTGCAGGTCCGCGGAGCCGTAGGTCTCGATCGCCGCGGTCATGTACGCGTCGACCCCGGCCTCGGTCGAGACGTCCGCCCCGACGCCGATCGCCTCGCCCGGGAGGGCCGCCGCGGCCGCCTTCGCCCGATCCTCGTCGAGATCGACGACGACGAGCTTCGCGCCAGCCTTGGAGAGGCGCTCGATGACCGCCGTCCCGATCCCACCGACTGCGCCGGTGACGATCGCCACCTTGTCCGCCAGGCCCGCGTACGTCATCAACACGTCTCCGATCGCGTTCCCCGGCGCCGCGCGGGGACTGCTTCGTCCGCGCAGCTATCAACCGGGATTGTCTGACGATAGTATACGGATACACCCATCGGCCCTGGCGGCCTGGCGCAACGCAGCGAGGCGTGAGCCGGTGCTCCCCGGGTCGACACTATGATCAGCCCATCCCAGGCTTTGGAGGAGGCGAGATGGTCAACACGGCGAACGCGCTCTCCGATGCATGGGCCGGCAATCCCGTGGACCGCGTGGCGGCCCCCCTGCGAGAGCAGGTGATCGGCGCGCTGCGCGCGGCGATCCTCGACTTCCGCCTCACACCCGGTCAGCGCCTCGTCGAGCGCGAGCTCATCGAGCAGCTGGGGGTCTCCCGCACGACCGTGCGCGAAGCGCTGCGCGAGCTCACCTCCGAAGGCCTCGTGACCGTCGTCCCGCAGCGGGGCGCGATCGTCTCGGCACCCTCGCTCGCCGAGGCCGAGGACCTGTACGAGATCCGCGCCGTGCTCGAGTCGCTCCTCGTCGAGCGCTTCGTCGAGCGAGCGAGCGACGAGCAGATCCAGCGCATGGTCGACGCCGTCGACGACTTCGCGCGGCTGACCGCGGGATCGAACGACATCCGCGTCATCCTCGACTCGAAGGACGGCTTCTACGAGGCGATCGTGGCGGGCGCCGGCAGCCCGGCGCTGCAGAGCATCGTCGAGAGCCTCCAGGCGCGGGTCCGGCTGTTGCGAGCGACCTCGATGGGCGAGCCGGGCCGCACGGACGAGATCGTCGGGGAGCTGCGCCGGATCGCCGACGCGGCCCAGGCGCGCAAGGCGGCCGAGGCGGCGCGCGCCTGCGCGGCGCACGTCCGCAATGCCGCGAAGACCGCCCTCAAGCAGCTGCGCGCCGCCGAGTCGCAGACCGACTGACGCACACCACTCGATTCAAATCGCGCATCGTCGCGCGACCGAAGGGAGCACCATGTCCGAGCCCGTCGTCATGATCGTCCGCGCCATCCCCAGGCCGGGGCAGACCCAGGCCGTGCTCGACGTGCTCACGGAGCTCGTGCCGATCGTCCACGACGAGGCGGGCTGCGAGCTCTACTCCCTCCACGTCCACGAGAACGGCGACATCTACTTCATCGAGAAGTGGGCGAGCCTCGAGCTGTCGCAGGAGCACGGGCGATCGAGCTCGATCCTGCCGACCCTCGCCGAGCGGGCCTCGCCGCTGCTCGAGGGGATCCCGGAGATCATCGCCCTGACGCCGGTGCCGGCCGGTGGCGCCAAGGGCGCCCTCTGATCGTGGCCGACCGCGCGCTCGCCGAAAGCATCGCCGGCGAGCTCGGCGCCGAGCACGTCACGGCCGATCCCGCCGAGCTCGAGGACTACTTCGACCCGTTCCCAATCGGGGACCCGGACGAGTTCGGCCCGGCGCTCGCCGCCCGTCCCGGATCCGTCGAGGAGGTCCAGGCGGTCCTGCGGATCGCGCGCGAGACCGGGACCCCGGTGTGGACCGTCTCGCGCGGGAAGAACAACGGCTACGGCGGGCGCAGCCCGAGGCGGGCCGGCTCGATCGTGCTCCACCTCGAGCGGATGAACCGCGTGCTCGAGCTCGACACCGTCAGCGGGACCGCCCTCATCGAGCCCGGCGTGACGTTCTCCGACCTCTATGACGCGCTGCAGGCGGCGGGCGGCGAGTTCTGGCCCTCCGTCCCCGACCTCTCCTGGGGCTCGGTCGTCGGCAATGCGCTCGATCGAGGCATGGGCTACACCGCGTTCGGCGAGAACAACTCGGCGCTCGCCGGGCTCGAGGTCGTGCTCGCGGACGGCGACGTCGTGCGCACCGGCATGGGGGCGATGACCGGCAGCCGCTCCTGGCAGCTCTACCGTCCCGGCTTCGGTCCGTCGGTCGAGGGGCTCTTCTCCCAGTCGAACTACGGCGTCGTGACGAAGGCGGGCCTCTGGCTCATGCGACGGCCGGAGCGCTGGGCGGCGGTCGACATCGCGGCGTTCGGGGAGGACGACCTCGCGCCGCTCATCGACACGCTGCGGCCGTTCAAGCTCGACGGCACGATCCCCGGCACGGTCTCGACCGCCGACGTCACGGGCGTCGCGTCGTTCATCGCGCCGCGCGCGCACTGGGTCGAGGGCCGCGGCCCGCTGCCCGCCGACTTCACCGAGCGGCTCATGCGCGAGTTCGGACTCGGGCGGTGGAACATGCAGTTCCCGCTCTACGGCTCCCGCGGCGTCCTCGCCGCACGCGTCGCCGAGGTCAGGGCGGCATTCGAGCATGCGATTCCCGGCGCCCGCGTGTCGATCGCCGAGTACGACGGCGACACCCCGGCCGACGAGGTCCCCGAGATGCACCGCACGCGCGGCGGCATCCCGGGGATGTATGTCGAGCGCATGCCCTACTGGTGGGGCGGCCGCGGCGGGCACATCGCCGTGACCCCCGTCTCGCCCATCACGGGCGAGGACGCGCTGCGCCTGAACCGCATCGTGAAGCGCCGGTTCGACGAGTTCGGCGCCGACTGGTTCAGCGTGTTCTGCGGCCTCGGCCGGCACATGCTCAACATCGCGCAGATCATGTACGACCGCGATGACGCCGAGCAGGTCGCGCGGTCGCGGGAGCTCGCGCGCGTGCTGATCCGGGATCTCGCCGCCGAGGGCTACGGCGAGTATCGGGCGCACCTCGCGCTCATGGACGACGTCGCGAGCTCGTTCGACTGGAACTCGAACGCCCTCAACCGCCTGCACACGCGGCTCAAGGATGCGATCGACCCGGCCGGAGTGCTGTCGCCGGGCAAGTCGGGGATCTGGCCGGGCGACTCCGCGGCGTGAACACAGACAGCAAAATCAGGATCTTTTTGTAAAACTTGATCCTGGGATGCGGGTCACGTACTATCGTCCGACAATGCCGCAGGTGTCCGCGGCGATCCCCGTCTCGACGAAGAGAGAAGCACGCCTCATGATCACATCCGCCCTTCGCCGCGGAACGACCCGCGGCATCCTCATGGCGACGGCCGCCGTCGGCGTCGCCGCCCTCCTCACCGCATGCGCCAGCGGCACCCCGGCCCCGACGACCGAGCCGACGCAGGACGCGCCCACCACGACCGTCGACCCGCACTCGCCGGAGCTGGCGAGCATCAAGGTCACCGGCATCAAGGGCCCGGGCGTCGTCCCGCTCATCGTCGCCGCCGACAAGTTCAGCGAGCAGTACGGGCTCACGATCGAGTACGTGCCCGCCGACAACAGCGGCGTGGCCATCACCCAGGTCGTCTCCGGCGACGTCGCGTCGGCCAACGCCTCGTACTTCGGCGTCATCGACGCGATCGCCCAGGGCCTCCCGCTCGTCGTCGCGGCCGAGGGCTGGGCGTCGACGCCCGAGACCGGCTTCCTGATGGCACGCGCCGGCAGCGGCATCGAGGAGCTCGCCGACCTCACGGGCAAGACGGTCAACGTCATCTCGCTCACGAGCTCGCACGCGATCAAGCTGCGCGACTCGATGGTCGCCGAGGGCCTCGACCCCGACGAGGTCAACTGGGTCGAGCTCCCCTACTCCGAGGTCGCCGCCGCATTCGAGCAGGGCACGATCGACGCGTCGAGCGCCGTCGGCCCGACGCTCGCCGCCGTCCGCGGTGCCGGTGCGACGCCCGTGTTCGACTACGGGTCGGGCTCCTACGCGGGGATGGCCGAGTCCGGCTGGATCACCTCGACGACGTTCGTCGCGCAGAACCCGAACACGATCGCCGCGTTCCAGTGCGCCATCTTCGCCGCGCAGGGTGCGCTCAACACCGACCGCGCGCTCTACGAGGAGTACTTCCAGTCCTTCCTCGGCGCCCCCGAGGCGGCGGCAAAGGCGGACGTCATGCTCGACTTCCAGACGACCAACCGGATCGACGCGCTCAACCGCAACGTCGAGGTCTACGAGGCGAGCGGTCTGCTCGGGCAGTCGATCGACTTCGCCGACCACACGCTGGCCGCACCCACCAACTGCTGAGTCCAGTGACGACCACCGCTGCCCCGCGCCAGACGCGTCGATCCCCCCGGGTCGGCGCGATCTGGCGCGGGGTCGCGGGCGTCGCCGGTCTCGCGATCATCCTCGAGATCGTCTCCCGCTCGGGAATCGTCGATCAGAAGTACCTGCCGCCGTTCTCCTCGGTCATCGTCCGCGCGTTCACGCTCTGGGGCGACGAGACATTCCGCGCGGATGTCGGCGCGACGCTGCTGACCTACCTGCTCGGCCTGCTCATCTCGATCGTCATCGCGGTGCCGCTCGGTGCGCTGTTCGGGCTCTTCAACCCCGTCTACCGGGCCGCCCGCGCGCTCATCGAGCTGATGCGCCCGATCCCACCCGTCGCGCTCATCCCTCTCGTGCTGCTCATGCTCGGCAACGGCCTGGAGATGAAGCTCGTCATCGTCGTCTTCGCGGCGGTCTGGCCGATCATGTTCAACACGCTCTACGGCGTGCACGACGTCGACCCGCTCGCCAAGGACATGGCCCGCAGCTTCGGCATCCGCGGCTTCGGCGTCATCCGCCGGATCGTCGTCCCGTCGGCCGCACCATTCATCATCACGGGCATCCGCATCTCCTCGTCGATCGCGCTCATCGTCGTCATCACCGTCGAGCTCATCGCCGGCGGGGCGCAGGGCATCGGCGCCTTCATCTCCCGGGAGAAGGGCTCCTACGTCGACGTGGGCGAGACCTACCTCTCCGTCCTGGCGGCGACGATCATGGCCGGCATCATCGGCCTCGCCATCAACCTCCTCATCGGCTGGGTGGAGCGCCGCTACTTCGGCTGGGAGTCGACTGCGAGGGACGGCGTCTGATGACCGACACCAGCACCCGCGCCCTCGCCGCCCAGGCGACCCGCGCGACGACGACCCGCCCGCGGTGGCGACGAGCGCTCGTCTCGATCGCCTACTTCGTCATCCCGATCGCCGTCGTGATCGGCATCTGGCAGCTCGTGACCATGCTCAATCCGCCGGCGCCGTTCTTCCCGCAGCCGTTCGCGATCATCGCGAACCTCTGGGATCTCATGTTCGGCAGCCCGAAGGCGGTGCAGCAGGTCTTCTACGGGGAGTTCCTGCAAACCGTCGGCCGGATGGCGCTCGGCTTCGCCATCGGCGCGGTCTGGGGCGTCGTCGTCGGCACGATCATGGGCCTGTGGCGCGGGGCACGCGAGACGATCAACCCGATCGTGGAGTTCCTGCGCTCGATCCCCGCGACCGCGACGCTGCCGCTGTTCATCATCCTGCTCGGCGGGGGCAACGACATGCGCGTCGTCTTCATCGCGTACGGCGTCTCATGGTTCGTCCTCATCAACACGTCGGTCGGCGTCGGCTCGGTGCACAAGACGCTGCTCGACGTCGGCAAGGTCTTCCGCATCTCGCTGGCTCGCCGGCTCTTCCGGATCGTGCTGCCGGGGGCCATGCCGAAGATCTTCGCCGGCCTGCGCATCGCGAGCACCGCGGCGCTGCTGCTCGCGATCGTGTCCGAGTTCATGCTCGCCACCGACGGGGTCGGCTACATGCTGGTGCAGGCACAGGGCCGCTTCCAGCTGCTCAACATGTGGTCGTGGATGCTCGCGCTGGCGATCCTCGGCCTCATCATCAACACGCTGCTCGAATGGATCGAAGGCCGAATCCTCGGCTGGCATCGCCAGTCGAAGTCGCGCGCCTGAAGGTAGGGGACATGACCGAGAACACCACCGTCCAGGCCGCGCTCGTCGTCGATCACGTCTCGCACGTGTACGGCAGCGGACCGAGCGCGCATCACGCGATCTCCGACCTCGCGTTCTCCGTCCAGCCGGGCGAGTTCGTCTCGATCGTCGGCCCGTCGGGTGCCGGCAAGACGACCCTGCTGCGCACGCTCGCGGGCCTGCTCAAGCCGAGCGAGGGCGCCGTCATCGTCGACGGCAACCGCATCACAGGGGTCCCCCCGGGGATGGCGATGGTCTTCCAGGACTACAGCCGCTCACTGCTGCCCTGGCTCACGATCGAGAAGAACGTCGGATTCCCGCTCGAGGGCAAGAAGGTCACGAAGGCGGAGAAGAAGGCGATCATCCAGGAGTCGCTCGAGGCGGTCGGCCTCGGCGGCTTCGCGAAGCGCTACCCGTGGCAGCTCTCCGGCGGCATGCAGCAGCGGGTCGCGATCGCCCGCGCCCTCGCCTACCGGCCCTCGCTGCTGCTCATGGACGAGCCGTTCGCCTCGGTCGATGCGCAGACGCGCGAGGGCCTGGAGGACCTCGTGCTCAAGATCCGCGACACCTACGGCATGACGATCCTCTTCGTGACGCACGACATCGACGAGTCCGTCTACCTCGCCAACCGCGTGCTCGTCCTCTCCCGTCCCCCAGCCCGGCTCGCCGAGGACATCGTCGTCAACCTCCGCGAACCGCGCGACCAGATCACCACGCGCGAGGACCCCGAGTTCATCCGGCTGCGGGGCCACGTCGCCCGGCTCATCCACAGCGGCGGCAAGCCCGAATGAGCACCCACGCTCGCGCGGCAGTCCTGACCGCCTACCTCGAGCCATTCGAGGTCGGCACGATCCGGATGCGCGAGCCGGGACCGCGCCAGGTGCTCGTCCGGACGGCGGCGGCGCCCTTCTGCTCGACCGATTGGATGGGCTGGAAGGCGATGCGCCGGACGATCCCGCCCGTCGTCCTCGGGCACACGGCGGTCGGCACGGTCGAGGCGCTCGGCTCCGAGGTGACGCACCTGTCGGTCGGGGATCGCGTGCTCGTCGCCGGCACGCCGCAGTGCGGTGAGTGCTTCTACTGCGGGATCGGGCGGCCCGACCAGTGCGACCTGCTCATGGGCGGCGCGCCGAACCCGGTCGTCGCGGACACGTCGGACGGGCGCGAGGTGCGCGCCGCGGGCCTCGTCGGCGCGTACTCGGAGCGGATGCTCGTCCTCGGCGTCCAGACGCATCGACTGCCGGACGATCTGCCGTTCGAGACCGCGTGCCTGCTCGGCTGCGGGATCTCCAGCGCGCTCGGTGCGATCGAGAACATCGCGCACGTCGAGCCCGGCCAGTCGGTCGCGATCGTCGGCCTGGGCCACATCGGCCTCTGGGCGGTCCAGGGCGCGCGGCTCGCCGGCGCCGGCGAGATCATCGCGGTCGACGGGCATCCCGGCCGGCGCGCGCTCGCGGCGTCGATGGGCGCGACCCGCCTCGTCGACCCGACCGCGGGCGACCCGGTCGAGGCGGTGCGCGCGCTCACCGAGGGCCGAGGCGCGGACGTCGTCATCGAGGCCGCTGGGCCGGAGATCGCGCAGCGGCAGGCGGTGCTCATGTCGCGCCGGGCCGGGACCGTCGTCCTGATGGGCGTCCAACACGCGACGTCGGAGGTCATCCTCCCGCAAGGCCTCCTGACGACGACCGGCCGCGAGATCCACGGCTGCCAGAACGGCCGCATCACTCCCGACGTCGACTTCCCTCGGTGGATCGGCTACCTGCAGCGCGGCGAGCTCGACCCCTCGGCATTCGTCACTCGGACGTACCGCATCGATGAGGCGGATGCGGCGCTGCGCCGCTCGATGGCGCTCGACGACGTGACGGGCGTCTTCACCGAGTTCTGATCGCCCGCTGAGCACGTTGCTCCGGCAAGCGCGTCGAACTCGACGCTCATCCCCGACGAACGTGCTCAGAACGCGAGGCGGCCAGGGCATCCGCGAGCTCGGCGAGGATCGCGGCGGTGCGCGCGAGCTGGGCATCCGACGCCGTCGTGAGCGGTCCGAGGTGCTCCGCCCAGACCTCGCGGAACCGGTCGAGGTTCGCCTGCGCCTCGTCCGTCGGGTAGACGCGGACCTCGCGGGCGTCGCCGACGGCGTTCTCCTTGCGCGCGAGGCCCTTCTCGACGAGGGCCCCGATGCGGGTGGAGGTGTTGCTCTTGTGCTGGCCGAACGCCCGGGCGATCTCGGTCACCGTCGTGCCGGGCTGCTCCATGACGATGCGCATGATGTCCGCCTCGGAGCGGGTGATGTGCGTGACGCCCTCGCGCGGGACGGTCACCTCGTGCTGGAGATAGCGGAACACCTCGATGATCCGCTCGCCGATCTCGCCGAGGGACTCGGCGCGGGACGGCTGGGGCTGGGACATCGCTTGATTGTAGTCTCGGAGATATAGGTATAATATCTATAACCAGTCCGGAGGCGAGCGCCCCCACCGAACGGAGACGAAGATGTCCCTCCTCCAGGAGCGCCTGTCGACCTACCAGCCGACCGCCGAAGAGCTCATCGCGGCAGCGCGCGCGCTGCGCCCGCGCCTGCGGGAGCTGCAGGACGAGCACGCGCAGCTCGGCACCTACGGCCCGGAGATTCACGAGTACTTCGTCGAGCACCGCTTCTACGACATGCTCCGGCCGAAGCGCTACGGCGGACTCGAGGTCGACCTCGAGACGTTCTTCCGGGTCTGCATCGAGATCTCCCGGGGCGACCCCGGCGTCGGCTGGTCGTTCGAGCTCGGCGCGAGCCACGCCTACCAGTTCGCGTCGCACTTCCCGCAGCAGTCCCAGGACGAGGTCTTCGGCTCGGCCTACCCGTTCATCTCGCCGTCGCGCGCCTTCCCGCTCAAGTCGAACGTGACGAAGGTCGAGGGCGGCTACCGCGTGAGCGGCCTGTGGGACTACAACTCGGGCTGCACCTACGCGACGCACACCATGCCCGTCGCGCCGGTCACGCTCGAGGACGGCACGGTCCAGCTCTGGATGTTCGTCATCCCGCGCGAGGAGTTCACGATCCTGAAGGACTGGGGCTTCGGCAAGACGATCGGCCTGCACGCCTCGAGCTCGAACTCGATCGAGATCGACGACGTCTTCGTCGCCGACCACAACGCGGTGCAGTTCAACTTCAAGGACATCGTCTGGGGCGACCAGGGCACGCCCGGCTGGCAGATCCACCAGAACCCGCTCTACCTCGGCCGCACCGCCGCCGTCTTCATCGCGGGCCTGACCCAGACCCAGGTCGGCAACGCGCTCGCCTGCATGGACGAGTGGCTCGACCTCATGGAGCGCGGCACGAGCTTCGCGCCCCGCGGCCCCCGCATGGAGTCGCAGTTCTACCACCAGTGGACCGGCGAGATCGTCTCCGCGGCGGAGGCGTCCGAGACGCTGCTGCTCGGCGCGATCCGCGAGTACATGCGGCTCAACGCCGCATGGACCGAGGGCGGCGCCGAGTTCACCGCGGCCGACGACGTGCGCATCCGGGGCCAGATCATCCGCGCCGCGCAGCTCGCGCAGCAGGCGATCGAGACCGCGTTCATGTACGGCGGCACCTCGTCCGTCGCGCTCGCCGGCAAGCGGATGGGCAAGTACTACCAGGACGCCGCGATGTACCGCACGCACATCGGCTACATGCCCGACGTGCTGCTGACGAACCTCGGCCGCGTGCTGAGCGGCCAGCCGCTCCAGATGTGACGACGCCCGGATCGCAGAACGACATGGGCGAGCCGCCTGCGTGGATCGCCGACAATTCCCTCGTACCGGACGAGTCGCGGTCGCAACCTCGGACAGCTGCGGGATCATCTTCCCGCAGCGCTGAGGCCTACTGAACCTTCGCGATCCAGTCGAGCACCGGCACGATCGCCTCGTCCGAGTTCTTCTCGAACATCATCGCGTGGCCGTTGCCGTGCACGCCGTGGTCCGCGAAGTTGACGAACTCGGCCGAGCCGCCCGCCGCGTTCACGTAGTCGGACATCAAGTGCCCCCACGACGTGAACGGCGAGGCCGCGCCGACCATGACGACGACGGGGATGCCCGCGAGGTTCGGGAGCTTGTAGGTGCCGGGCTCCGCGGCCTCGATGACGGTCGGATCGGTCACCGGCGGGTCGTAGGTGAGCGCCGCCTTGGCGAGGCCGTAGTCGAGCTTCATGCCGGGTCCGAACTCGCCGAACGGGGGGCCCATCGGCTCGATCGCGACGAGGCCCTTGACGAGCTCCGGCCGTGCGTCGGCGACGAGCCAGCCGGCCGGCCCGCTCGCCGAGTGGGTGACGAGGATCGCCGGCCCGATGCGGTCGAGGAGCCGCGAGATGCGATCCTGGTCGAGGCGCTGCGACTCGGCGAGGTCGGCGGGGAAGAACCCCATCCCGGCGACCATCTGGTCGAGCGTCGGGTCGCCGATTCGCTGCTCCCACACGCCCTGGTCGTGCCCGGGGATCTCGGCGGAGAAGAGGCCGAGCGCGAGCTCGTAGGCGAACATCGGGCCCGGCTCGCCGACGATCTCGGGGTGCGCCCAGGAGCGACCGTGACCGG
>DATMFB010000244.1:0-5250 GCA_035556395.1 Microbacteriaceae bacterium | reverse complement strand
CGCTCGCAGCTCGCTGCGGTCCTCGATCAGCCGCCGTACGAGCCGGTCGAGTCGATCGAGGTCGTGGGCTCGCTCGACTCGCCCTCGCTCTTCCTGCTGGGCGCCTGGCTCGGGCTGCAGCTCCAGGCGCCGGTCGCGCTGTCCGCCCCCGGCGATGTCGAGCACGTCGAAGGCGTCCACACCGTCCGCCTCCACCGGGCGGGCGGGACGATCGAGCTCTCGCGCATCTCCGGCCAGTCGATCCGGCTCACGCAGCCGGACCAGCCGGAGCACGAGATCACGATCCCGCGCCGGACCAACCGCGAATGCCTCGCCGAGGAGCTGCGCCGACTCGACCCCGACGAGGTCTACGAGGCGGTCATCACGCGCGGCCTCGGACTTCCGCGTACGGTGGAGGCGTGACGAACGCTCCGAAGGTCATCGTGCACGAGGATCGGGCCGCGCTGCAGGCATTCCTCGCCGGACGGTTCATCGGCCGGATGGTCCAGGTGGTCGGCGAGTTCGACGAGGCGAACGTCGTGCTCACCGGTGGGTCGGTCGGCATCGGCCTCCTCGAGACGATCAACGCCCACCCGGAGCGCGACCGCGCCCCCTGGGGTCAGATCCACTTCTGGTGGGGCGATGAGCGCTGGGTGCCGCGCGGCGACCCCGATCGCAACGAGCTCCAGGCGCGCCGAGCGCTGCTCGACCACGTGCCGGTCGACGAGGCCAAGGTGCATGCGTTCCCCGCGTCCGACGACGGCATCACGCTCGACGAGGCCGCCGACCGCTATGCGGCGGAGCTCAAGGCGGCTGCCCCGCCGAACCTGCCGCTCCCGCCCTTCGACCTGGTGTACCTCGGCGTCGGCCCGGACGGCCACATCGCCTCGATCTTCCCGGGCACCTCGGCCATCCGCGAGCGGGAGCGCACCGTGCTGGCGGTGCGCAACTCGCCGAAGCCGCCGCCGGAGCGATTGACCCTGACGATCCCCGTGATCAACTCGGGCGCGCGCGTCGCGGTGTTCGCGACCGGCGCGGAGAAGGCGGCGGCGGTCGGGCTCGCGCTCGCCGGCGCGAGCCCCGACGAGGTGCCGCTCGCCGCGGTGCGCGCGCGCCGAAGGACCGGCATCCATCTGGACCGGGATGCGGCCGCGCAGGTGCCGCAGGGCCTCATCGACCCGGGTGAGTTCTGGACCTCGGCGGACGAGGCGCAGGACGCTCAGTAGGCCCGAGCGGCCTCAGGCCTCGCCGCGGCGCGAGCGCAGCTGCTGGAGCGCCTCTTCGAGGAGCTGCTCGGCCTCGGCATCGCTCCGGCGCTCCTTCACGTACGCGAGGTGCGTCTTGTACGGCTCCTGCTTCGCGAGCAGCGGCGGATTCTCCTTGTCCCGACCGGCGGGCAGCCCCGTCGTCGGCGAGTCGATCGTGTCCGGGATCTCCTCATCGGGCAGACCGGCCGCGAAATAGCGCACCGTCTCGTTGCCGAGCCCGTCCCAGTAGGAGACCGCCACCCGATCGGCGGTGATCCCGCGGTCCTGCTCCCCCATCGGGCCGGAGCCCACACGCGATCCTCGGATCGCACTTCCCCCTGACGCCACGCTGCTCCCCTCGCGCGTTCGATGACCTCGTCAGAACCCCGGAGTCGCGTATTTCGCGACGACTCCCAGGACGACGATGCAGATGATCCAGACGACGCCGAGCAGGACCGTGATGCGGTTGAGATTGCGCTCGGCGACCCCCGAGGATCCCAGGCTGGAGGTGACGCCGCCGCCGAACATGTCGGACAGCCCGCCGCCCCGCCCCTTGTGGAGCAGGATCAGCAGCGTCAGCAGCAGGCTGGTGAGCCCCAGGATGATCTGGAGCACGATCTGCAGAACTTGCACAGGGTCCTCTCGGTGCTGGATTCAGCCTTGAAAGTATAGATCAGAGTCCGACGTGCTTCTGGAAGCGCGCGATCGCGGAGAATTCCGTGGCGTCGAGGCTCGCACCCCCGACGAGCGCACCGTCGAGGTCCGGCTCGCGCATGAAGCCCGCGATGTTCGAGGACTTGACGGAGCCGCCGTAGAGGATCCGGGTCGCGTCGGCGACGGCGTCGCCGAGCACCTCGCGGATCGCGGCGCGCAGGGCGCCGGCGACACCCTGGGCCTGCTCGCTCGTCGCGGCCTGCCCGGAGCCGATCGCCCAGACGGGCTCATAGGCGACCACGAGCTCCGGCTCGCCCTTCAGGGTGTCGAGCACGGCACGCAGCTGCGCGACCGGGACGGCCGCCGCTCCGTGGAGCTCGAGGTCCTCGGCCGTCTCGCCGACGCAGAGCACGGGCACAAGCCCGTGACGCAGCGCCGCGGTGACCTTCTGCGCGCAGACGTCGTCGTCCTCGCCGTGGTACTGCCGCCGCTCGGAGTGGCCGACGAGGACGTAGCGGCAGTCGAGCGCCTTCAGAAAGGCGCCGGAGATCTCGCCGGTGTACGCGCCGGAGTCGTGCGCGGACAGGTCCTGGCCCCCGTAGCGGATGTCGAGCTTGTCGGCCGATACGAGCGTCTGCACCGAGCGGAGATCGGTGAACGGCGGGAAGACCGCGACCTCGGCGCCGTCGGCGCCGTAGGAGTGACGTCCGTCGCGCAGCGCCCAGCCGAGCTTCTGCACCGTCGCGATCGCCTGCAGGTGATCGAGGTTCATCTTCCAGTTGCCCGCGATCAGCGGGATGCGGTTCACTCCCATCCGAGCACCTCCAGTCCGGGCAGCGACTTGCCCTCGAGGAACTCGAGGCTCGCACCGCCACCGGTCGAGACGTGCCCGAAGTCCGAGTCGCGGAAGCCGAGGCGGTGCACCGCGGCGGCCGAGTCGCCGCCGCCGACGACGCCGAATCCACTCGTGTCGGCGAGGGCCTGCGCGATCGCCGCGGTCCCGAACGCGAAGTCGGGGAACTCGAAGACGCCCATCGGGCCGTTCCAGAACACGGTCTTCGACTCGCGCACGATGCGCGCGAAGCGCTCGGCGGACTTGGGGCCGATGTCGAGCCCGAGCCCCGTGGCGCCGAACCGCGATGACTCGATCGCGTCGGCCGCGACGATCTCGTGCTTCGCGTCGGCGGTGAACCGCTCCGCGACGACGATGTCCTCCGGCAGCTCGATCGTCACGCCGAGCTCCTTCGCGCGCTCGAGATAGCCGAGCACCGCAGGGATCCGGTCCTCCTCGAGCAGGCTCGCGCCCACCCGGTGACCGAGCGCCGCGAGGAACGTGAAGACCATGCCGCCGCCGACGACGAGCGTGTCGATCCTCGGCAGCAGCGAGTCGATGACCGCGAGCTTGTCCGAGACCTTCGAGCCGCCGAGGACGACCGTGTACGGCCGCTGCGCGTGCTTCGTGAGGCGCTCGAGCACCGTGACCTCGCGCTCGACGAGGAGCCCGGCCGCACTCGGCAGCCGCGTCTCGAGGTCGGTGACGCTCGCCTGCGCCCGGTGGACGACGCCGAACCCGTCGGAGACGACCGCGTCGGCGAAGCCCGCGAGCTGCTCGGCGAACGCGGCGCGCTCCGCCGGGTCCTTCGAGGTCTCTCCGGGGTTGAAGCGCAGGTTCTCCAGGAGGACGACATCGCCTCGCTGAAGTGCCGACACGGCGTTCTGCGCGGACTCGCCGACCGAGTCGGTCGCGAAGCGCACCGGTCGCCCGAGCAGCTCGGTCAGCCGCGTCGCGACTGGCGCGAGCGAGTACCTCGGGTCCGGTGCGCCATCCGGTCGCCCGAGGTGGGAGCCGATGACGATCGACGCCCCCGCGCCGAGGAGCGCCTCGAGCGTCGGGAGCGAGGCGCGCACGCGGCCGTCGTCCGTGATCTCCCCGTCCGCGAGCGGGACGTTGAGATCGCAGCGGACGAAGACGCGCCGACCCGAGAGCTCCCCGAGCGACGGGATGGTGCGAAGCGGCATCGGGCGCTCAGAGCCGCTCGGCGACGTACTCGGTCAGGTCGACGAGACGGTTCGAGTAGCCCCACTCGTTGTCGTACCAGGCGTAGATCTTGACCTGGTCCTCGATGATCTTCGTCAGCGGCGCGTCGTAGATCGACGAGTGCGGATCGTGGGTGATGTCCTTCGAGACGATGGGGTCGTCCGAGTACTTGAGGATCCCCTTGAGCGGTCCATCGGCTGCGGCGCGGAACGCCGCGTTGATCTCGTCGATCGTGACCTTGCGTCCCGCGACGACCGTGAGGTCGGTGATCGACCCGGTCGGGACCGGCACCCGCAGCGAGTAGCCGTCGAGCTTGCCATTCAGCTCCGGGAGGACGAGGCCGATCGCCTTCGCCGCGCCGGTCGAGGTCGGGACGATGTTGATCGCCGCGGCGCGCGCGCGCCGCAGGTCCTTGTGCGGGCCGTCCTGGAGGTTCTGGTCCGCGGTGTACGCGTGGATCGTCGTCATCAGGCCGTGCTTGATCCCGAAGGCGTCGTTGAAGACCTTCGCGATCGGCGCGAGCGAGTTCGTCGTGCACGACGCGTTCGAGATGATGTGCATCGTCGCAGGGTCGTACGTGTGCTCGTTGACGCCGAGGACGAACGTGCCGTCGTCGTTCGTCGCCGGGGCCGAGATGAGGACCTTCTTCGCGCCGGCGTCGATGTGCGCCCTCGCCTTGTTCGCGTCGGTGAAGAACCCGGTCGACTCGATGACGATGTCGACGCCGAGCTCGCCCCACGGGAGGTTCGCGGGGTCGCGGTCCGCGAGCACCCGGATCGCCTTGCCGTCGACGAGGATCGAGTCGCCGTCGACCTGCACGTCGGCCTTCAGCACGCCGTCGATCGAGTCGTACTTGAGCAGCGTCGCGAGCGTCTCCGTGTCGGTCAGGTCGTTGACCGCGACGACGTCGAGGTCGGCGCCCTGCTCGAGCAGTGCGCGGAGGTAGTTGCGGCCGATGCGGCCGAAGCCGTTGATGCCGACCTTGATGGTCACAGAGTTCTCCCGTTGGTTCGAGGTTCGGATGCGTTGAGTGGCGGTGCTACGGGACCAGGAGGCCCTTGGTCTGGGCGACCGCGGTCTCGAGCCGGGTGCCGACGTTCTCCCAGTTCACGATGTTCCAGAACGCCTTGACGTAGTCGGCGCGGACGTTCTTGTAGTCGAGGTAGTAGGCGTGCTCCCAGACATCGAGCAGGAGGAGCGGCACGGTGCCGGCCGCGAACTGCGACTGCTGGTCGAAGAACTGCTGGATGATGACGTTCCCGCCGATTGAGTCGTAGAACAGACCCGCCCAGCCGGAGCCCTGCACGCCGAGCGCCGCCGCGGTGAAGTGCG
>DATMFB010000243.1:0-32052 GCA_035556395.1 Microbacteriaceae bacterium | reverse complement strand
ATCCGCGCCGCGCGCGCCGCGGGGATCACGCCGCTCAAGCTCAACGCCGTCATGATGCGCGAGACGCTCGGCGACGCCCCCCAGCTGCTGCGCTGGGCGCTCGACCACGGGGCGCAGCTGCGCTTCATCGAGGAGATGCCGCTCGACGCGGACCACGCGTGGGCGCGCGAGCACATGGTGCCGGCGGCGGAGCTCCTCGCGGTGCTGCGCACCGAGTTCACGCTCGACGAGGTCGGCCGGGACGATCCGTCATCGCCGGCGGAGGAGTGGCTGGTCGACGGCGGCCCGGCGACCGTCGGCATCATCGCGTCCGTCACGAGGTCGTTCTGCTCCGCGTGCGATCGCACGCGGATCACGGCGGAGGGCACCGTCCGGTCCTGCCTGTTCAGCGACGACGAGACCGACCTGCGTCACCTGCTGCGCGGCGGCGCGAGCGACGCGGAGATCGCGGACCGCTGGCGGGCGGCGATGTGGCACAAGCCGGCCGGGCACGGCATGGAGCGCCCGGAGTTCATGCCGCCGGAGCGCTCGATGGGCGCCATCGGCGGCTGAGCCCCGAGGATCGCCGGTCTAGTCCGGCGGCGGTCCGAGGCCGCGCGACCAGAGCGCGGCCCGGAGCTTGTTGCCGCGCATCGAGAGGCCGCGGGATCCGGTCGCCGAGATCATCGCGTTCGTCGCCTCCGGCGTGCGCGCCGCGCGCTGCAGGAGGCGGGCCGACTCGCTCGCCGCGTCGCGATCGAGCGTCGTCGCGGACCAGAGGCCGGTCACGGGCGTCCCCGCGACATGCAGGCGCACGAGGTCACGGCCCGCCTCCGCAGCCTGGCCGGTCGTGCCGCCGACGAGCCGAGGCGCGATGACGTGGCTCAGCGCGAGCATGACGCCCTCGCCGCTCGCGACGGCCGCGAGCGCGTCGTTCTCGCTCGTCAGCTCGACGGCGTCGGGAAGCGTCGAGAGCCCGCCGAACCAGCGGCCCTCCTCGGTCTCCGGCTCGAAGGTGCCCGGTCCGCAGAACCAGGGGACGGCGAGCAGGTCGCTCATCGCGACGAGGTCGGTGCGCCGTGCGAGCGGATGGTGCATCGACGCGACGATGACCCGCTGGTACTTGAGGAACGGCACGACGCTGAGGCCGCGGTTGCGCGAGGGGGCGGGCTGAGCGCCGAGCGCGATGTCGTAGACGCGCTCCGTCAGCAGCCGGGGGATGTCCACCGCGCTCTCGACGATGACGTCGATCGCCGTCGGCGGCATCGAGGCGCCGAACAGGTCGATGAGGCGGCCGGCGGCGTGCTCGGCGAACGACGCGGTCGCGAGCACGCGGAGCTCGCGGGCGCTCGTCGCGGCGTGCTTGACGTCGCGACGGACCTCCTGGGCGAGCCCGGTGATCCGTTCGGCGCGATCGGCGAGGATCCGGCCGCCCGGGGTGAGGATGACCCCGGCTCGCCCGCGGGCGATGAGCTCGTCGCCGAGGTCGGCGCGCAGCGCCGAGACCGCCTGCGACACCGCGGCCTCGCTCACGCCCAGGGCCTTCGCGGCGGCACGCAGGGAGCCGAGCTTCGCGACGAGCGCGAACGTGCTCAGCTGGTTCAAGGTGAACGCCATCGTCCTTAACCTTTTGCTTAAGTCCTCGTTGACACCCTACGCAGTCCGGGCGATGGTTGGCCACATCACCACAATGCTGTGGTGCCTCCTCTCGTGTGGAAGGGGTCATCGTGCAGATCTCTGCGCCGTTCGACTATGCGAGGGCGACGAGCGTCGATGACGCCATCGCACTCCTCGACAAGTTCGGGGAGGAGTCGCGGGTCATCGCCGGCGGGCACAGCCTGCTGCCGATGATGAAGCTGCGGCTCGCCCGCCCCGAGGCGCTCGTCGACATCAACGAGCTCGCGGAGCTCGAGTACATCGTCGAGGAGGACGACCACGTCCGAATCGGCTCGATGACACGTCACTACGAGCTCATCGCCTCCCCGATCCTTCAGCGGCGCTTCCCGATCTTCGGCGACGCGGGCCGCGTCATCGCCGACCCGCTCGTGCGCAACCGCGGCACGATCGGCGGCTCGCTCTGCCAGGCGGACCCAGGGGAGGACCTAACCGCGGTCTGCATCGTGCTCGACACGACCGTCGTGCTGCGCGGCCCGAACGGCGAGCGCACCCTGACGATGTCCGAGTTCCACCGCGGTCCGTACGAGACCGCCGCCGAGCACAACGAGATCCTCGTCGAGCTCCGCGTCCCCATCCGCCCGCACTCCGGAAGCGCCTACGAGAAGGTGGAACGCCGGGTCGGCGACTACGCGGTCGCGGCCTCCGGCGCCGCGGTCGCGCTCGGTCAGGACGGCACGATCGCGGAGATCGGCATCGGCCTCGCCGCCGTCGGCCTCGACGACCGGCCCGCCGAGGCCGAGGCGGTCCTGCGCGGCAAGGCGCCGACCGACGAGCTCATCACCCAGGCGGCGAGACTCACGGCGGTCGCGGTCGACCCGATCGACGACCTCCGCGGGACCGCGGAATACAAACGGCATCTGGCCGAGGAGCTGACCAGGCGAGTGATCGTGCGAGCCATCGCGCGGGCGAAGGGAGCGCAGTCATGACGCACATCTCGGTCGAGATCAACGGCCAGCGAGTCGAACGCGACATCGACCCCCGGGTCCTGCTCGTGCACTTCCTGAGGGACGACCTCGGCATGACGGGGACGCACTGGGGTTGCGACACGACGAACTGCGGGACGTGCAGCGTGCTGCTCGACGGCCTCCCGGTCAAGTCGTGCACGGTCCTCGCGGTGATGGCCGACGGGCACGCGGTCCGGACGGTCGAGGGCCTCGAGGTCGGCGGCGTGCTCGACCCCATCCAGCAGGGGTTCATGGAGGAGCACGGCCTGCAGTGCGGATTCTGCACGCCGGGCATGCTCGTCACGGGACGCGCGCTCCTCGACGCGAACCCGCACCCGACCGAGGGCGAGATCCGCGAGGCGATCTCCGGCCAGATCTGCCGGTGCACCGGCTATTCGACGATCGTCCGCTCGATCCAGTGGGCCGCGGATCACCCAGCCGGCATCACGAACGGCCAGGCGGAGAAGGAAGAGGTGTCGGCATGACCATCATCGACGAGCCGCGCGCGCATCGGCGCCACGGCGCAGGCGACGACTTCGGCTATGACCACGGCCGCGACCACGACCACAACCCGGCGGCGGACGACCCCAATCGTCCGGTCGGCTTCGGGCGCATCCAGCGCAAGGAGGATCCCCGGTTCGTCCGCGGGCAGGGCAACTACACCGACGACATCCAGCTCACCGGCATGCTGCACGGCGCGATCCTGCGCTCGCCGGTCGCACACGCGAGGATCAACTCGATCGACACGAGCGCGGCCCAGGCGCACCCCGGCGTCGTCGCGGTCATCACCGCGAAGGACCTCGAGCCGCTCAAGCTCGCGTGGATGCCGACGCTCTCCTACGACGTCCAGGCCGTCCTCGCGAGCGACAAGGTGCGCTTCCAGGGCCAGGAGGTCGCCTTCGTCATCGCCGAGGACCGCTATGCCGCGCGCGACGCGCTCGAGCTCATCGACGTCGACTACGACATGCTGCCCGTCGTCCACGACGCCCGGAAGGCGCTCGACGCCGACGCGCCGGTGATCCGCGACGACCTCGAGGGGCGCACCGACAACCGCATCGCCGACTGGGACTGCGGCGACCAGGCGGCCTGGGAGGCGGTCAAGGCGAAGGCCGACGTCGTCGTCAAGGCGGAGATCGTCTACCCGCGCGTGCACCCCGCGCCCATGGAGACCTGCGGCGCGGTCGCGGACTTCAACCGCGTCTCCGGCGAGCTGACGCTCTACGTCACCTCGCAGGCGCCCCACGCGCACCGCACTGTCTTCGCGCTCGTCGCGGGCCTGCCCGAGCACAAGATCAACCTCATCTCGCCCGACATCGGCGGGGGGTTCGGCAACAAGGTCCCCGTCTACCCCGGCTATGTGCTCGCGACCGTCGGCTCGATCGTGACCGGCAAGCCCGTCAAGTGGATGGAGGATCGCAGCGAGAACCTCATGTCGACGGGGTTCGCGCGCGACTACATCATGCAGGGGGAGCTCGCGGTCACGAACGACGGCAAGCTGCTCGGCCTGCGGGCCGACGTGCTCGCCGACCACGGCGCGTTCAACGCGACCGCCCAGCCGACGAAGTACCCGGCCGGCTTCTTCAACCTCTTCCCCGGCAGCTACACGTGGGAGGCGGTCTACGGGAAGGTCACGTCGGTCTACACGAACAAGGCGCCCGGCGGCGTCGCCTACGCCTGCTCGTTCCGCGTGACCGAGGCGTCGTACTTCGTCGAGCGGATGGTCGACCGCGCGGCGATCGAGCTCGGCATGGACCCGGCCGAGTTGCGGCTCAAGAACTTCATCAAGCCGGAGCAGTTCCCCTACGACAACAAGGCGGGCTTCGACTACGACTCGGGCCGCTACGAGGAGACGATGCGGCACGCGATGCAGCTCCTCGGCTACGAGGAGCTGCGCAAGGAGCAGGAGGAGCGGCGGGCCCGGGGCGAGCTGATGGGCATCGGCATCTCGTTCTTCACGGAGGGCGTCGGCGCGGGGCCTCGCAAGCACATGGACATCCTCGGCCTCGGCATGGCGGACGGCGCGGAGCTCCGCGTCCACCCGACCGGCAAGGCGATCCTGCGGATCTCCGTCCAGACGCAGGGCCAGGCGCACGAGACGACGTTCGCGCAGATCGTCGCCGAGGAGCTCGGCATCCCGCCGGAGGACATCGATGTCATCCACGGCGACACGAAGAACACGCCGTACGGCCTCGGCACCTACGGGAGCCGCTCGACGCCGGTGTCCGGCGCCGCCACGGCGCTCGTCGCCCGCAAGATCCGCGACAAGGCCAAGCTCGTCGCGGCGGCGATGCTCGAGGTCAGCCCGGACGACCTCGAGTGGGAGAAGGGCCGCTGGTTCGTCAAGGGCGACCCGACCGTCGGCAAGACGATCCAGGAGGTCGCCTTCGCGGTCCACGGCACGATGACGCTCCCGGACGGCGTCGACGGCAACCTCGACGCCGAGGTCACCTACGACCCGCCGAACCTCACCTACCCCTACGGCGCCTACTTCTGCGTCACGGACATCGACCCCGGCACCGGCAAGGTGACCGTGCGGCGCTTCGTCGCGGTCGACGACTGCGGCACCCGCATCAACCCGATGGTCATCGAGGGGCAGGTGCACGGCGGTCTGACCGACGGCGTCGGGATGGCGCTCATGGAGTTCATCGGCTTCGACGAGCAGGGCAACTGCCTCGGCGGGTCGTTCATGGACTACCTCATCCCGTCGGCGATGGAGGTGCCCGACTGGGAGACCGGCTTCACGGTCACGCCGTCGCCCCATCACCCGATCGGTGCGAAGGGCATCGGGGAGTCGGCGACCGTCGGCTCGCCGGCGGCGATCATCAACTCCGTCATCGACGCGCTGCGACCCCGAGGGGTGACGTCGATCGACATGCCGGCGACCCCGAACCGGGTCTGGGACGCCATGAACGGCCGGGCGACCCCGCCGGTCTGATCGGGACCCGATACCAGCCAGTCAGATCGGAGTCGACGCCAGGGAGGCAATCGTGGTCGCGAACGAGACCGTCGCAGGTCGCGAGCGAGAGCTCGAGCGCCAGCAGCAGGCGTTCGTGCGGGCGACCGTGGTGCGGACCGAGCGGCCGACGAGCGCCCGCGCCGGCGACACCGCGGTCGTCGACGCGCTCGGGGCGCTGACCGGCTTCGTCGGGGGCACCTGCGTCGAGTCCTCGGTGCGCGAGTACGGCCTGCAGGTCCTCGAGCGCGGCGAGCCGCTGCTGCTCCAGATCCGTCCTGGCGAGCCGCTCGCGCGGCAGCTGGAGGGCGCGATCGAAGTGCACAATCCGTGTCTCTCGGGAGGTTCCGTGGATGTCTTCCTCGAGCCGGTCGTGCCGGCGCCGCACGTCGTCGTGGTCGGCGACCAGCCGGTCGCGCGTGCGCTCGAGCGCCTCGGCGTGGCGCTCGGCTATCGGATGGCGATCGTCGACGGCGAGACGTGGGATCCTGGCGACGGCATCGCCGCCGTGATCGTCGCCGCGCACGGCAAGGGCGAGGAGCCCGCGCTGGAGAAGGCGCTGATCGCGGGCATCCCATATATAGGTCTGGTCGCGAGCGACAAGCGCGGTCCCGCCGTCGTCGCCTCGCTCGACGTCGACGAGTCGCTCAAGTCCCGCGTCCGCACCCCCGCCGGTCTGAAGCTCGGCGGGGACCGGCCCGAGGAGATCGCGCTCGGCGTGCTCGCGGAGCTGGTCCAGGCGCGGGCGGCGGGCGGCGGCGTCGCGGAGTCGCACGATGCGTCGCCAGGCGGGCATCACGCGCCGCACGAGTACCGCGAGCCGGCGGCGCACCGGGTCGACGGACCGGTCACCGCGATCGACCCCGTCTGCCGGATGACCGTGGTCGCGGCGCCCCCGACCCCGCACGTCGAGCATGAGGGCCGCGCGGTCTGGTTCTGCGGCGAGGGCTGCCGCCGGGCGTTCCTGAAGGATCCGAAGGCCTATGCGGTCGTCGCCTGAACCACGCCTCGCCGCCGTCGTCCTCGCCGCCGGGAGCTCGAGCCGGCTCGGCCGGCCGAAGCAGTTGCTGCCGTTCGGCGATGGTGTGCTCCTCGACGTCGTCCTCGATCTCGTCCGCGAGGGCGCCTTCGCCCAGCGCATCGTCACGCTCGGCGGCTCGGCCGACGAGGTGCGCGCGACCGTCGACCTGAGCGGATTTGACGTCGTGCTCAACGACGACTTCCGTTCCGGCTGCTCCTCCTCGATCGGCGCCGCCATCGGTGCGGTGGACCCGGATGTCGAGGGCATCGTGCTCCTGCTCGGCGACCAGCCGATGATGCGGGCGGAGTCGATCGAGGCGGTCGTCCGCGGGCGGGGCGACGCCCCGATCGCGGTCGCGAGGTATCGCGACGGGATCGGGCACCCCTTCGTGCTCAGCCGCGCGACGTTCCCGGCACTCGGGGCGCTGCAGGGCGATCGCGGCGTGTGGAAGCTCATCGAGCGGCTCGGCACCGCGGTCGCGCGGGTCGACATCGCGAGCGGGATGCCGGCCGACGTCGACACGGAGTCCGACTACCAGGCGCTGCTCGCCGAGACGCCGGGGCCGGCGTGACGGGCGACGGTCCCGCCGTCGAGCGGCTCGTCCCCGACGCGGATGCGCTCGCGGCGGCGCTCGACGGCATCGACTACATCGTCGACCGCGGGCTCGCGACCGCGCTCTTCCTCGCCATCCGGCTCCGCCGTCCGCTGCTGCTCGAGGGCGAGGCGGGCGTCGGGAAGACGTCGGCCGCCAAGGCGCTCGCGGCGGTCCTCGACACCCCGCTCTTCCGCCTGCAGTGCTACGAGGGCATCGACGCCGGCGAGGCGATCTACGAGTGGAACTACCAGCGCCAGCTGCTCGCGATCCGGCTCGCCGACACCCGCGACGAGCAGCTCGCGGAGCGCGACCTGTTCTCCTCCGACTATCTCCTCCGCCGCCCGATCCTGCAGGCGATCGAGCACCCGGGTCCGCGCCCGGCCGTGCTGCTGCTCGACGAGATCGATCGCGCCGACGCCGAGTTCGAGGCGTTCACGTTCGAGGCGCTCGCAGAGGGATCGGTCACGATCCCGGAGCTCGGGACGATCTCCGCCGCGGTCGCCCCGATCGTCGTCCTCACCTCGAACCGCACGCGCGACCTCCACGACGCGCTGACGCGCCGGTGCATCTATCACTGGATCGACTTCCCGCCGCCGGAGCAGGTCCTCGAGATCGTGCGTCGCCGGGTCTCCGGCGCGGCTGAGCCGCTCGTCCTCCAGGCGACCGAGACGGTCGGCCGCCTGCGCCACCTCGATCTCGTCAAGCCGCCGGGCGTCGCCGAGCTCATCGACTGGGTCGGAGCGCTGACGATGCTCGGGATCAATCGGATCGACCCCGAGACGGCCTCCCTCACCTGGGGCGCCGTCGTGAAGAACCGTGAGGACCTCGACCTCGTCGCCTCGAAGGATGCCGCGGCACTGGTGGGTGCGGATGCCTGAGATCCTCGGCAGGAACTATCGGGTGGAGCCGGCCGCGTTCGGCGCCGCGCTCGCGCACGCGCTGCGCGTCGGCGGACTGCCGACGGCCTCCGAGCGCGCCGCCTGGTTCGTCGAGGCGATGCGGCTCGTCCCGCCCGTCACCCGTGCCGATCTCTACTGGGCCGCTCGGTCGGTCTTCGTGACGGAGCAGCGGCAGATCGCGGTCTTCGACCGCGTGTTCTCCGCGGTCTTCGACGGCGACACCGACTGGGCGGACTATCGCGGCGACCAGCCGTCGCAGGACCTCGAGGCGGTGCGCCGCCGCAGCTCGGCGGCGCAGGCGGGTCCGCACCCGCCCGCGGCCGACGTCACCGGTCGACCCGGCGTGCCGCGACCGGCCGGAGCCGGCGAGGGGGACTCCGAGGAGTCGGAGCGCAGCGAGGCGCTCATGATGGCCGCGAGCCGCGAGGAGCGCTTGCACGGCACCGCGTTCTCCGATCTGACCGAGGAGGAGCTCGCGGACATCCGTCGACTCGTCGTGGAGCTCGCCGTCCGACCGCCGCTTCGGCCCGCGCGGCGCACCAGGCTCGCGTCAAGCGGTCGCCGGATCGACCTTCGCCGCACGATCCGCCTCGCGCGTCGATCGGGGGGCGACGCGATCCGCCCGGTCCGCACGACCCCGGCCCGGCGCGCGCGCCGGATCGTGCTCCTCGCCGACGTCTCCGCCTCGATGGAGCCCTACACCCGCGTCTTCCTCTCGCTCATGCAGGGACTCGTCGCGAGTCACCGGGCGGAGGCCTTCGTCTTCGCGACCGGCCTGACCCGACTGACGCGACAGCTCGCGGGGGGCGACGCCGATCGCGCACTCGCGGCCGCGGCCGCGGAGGCGGCCGACTGGTCGAGCGGGACGCGGATCGCGGAAGGCATCCGGACGTTCGTGGACGATCACGGACGTCGTGGGCTCGCCCGCGGCGCGGTCGTCGTCATCCTCTCGGACGGCTGGTCGCAGGACGATCCCGCCGAGGTCGCCGTGCAGATGGCGCGGCTCTCGCGGCTCGCGCACCGGATCGTGTGGGTGAACCCGCGCAAGGCCGCGGCAGGATTCGAGCCGCTCGCCGGCGGCATGGCCGCCGCGCTCCCGTACGTCGACGCGTTCGTCAGCGGGCACAGCTTCCAGGCGCTGCAGGACCTGGTCCGCGCGCTCGGAGACGACGACCGATCGGACGGCCGTCGCACGTCGGGCAGGAGAAAGGGAGACGACTCATGGAACTGAATGCGGATTTCGAGGTGCAGGCGCCGATCGACGTCGTGTGGAGCACGGTCATGGATGACCTCGCGAGGACGGCGACGGTCATCCCGGGCGCGCAGGTGACGGAGCAGATCTCGGACACCGTCTTCAACGGGCTCGTCAAGATCAAGGTCGGACCCCTCTCGATGCAGTACAAGGGCCAGGTCGAGCTCGTCTCGCGCGACGACGTGAACCACGTCGCGGTGCTCAAGGGCAAGGCGCTCGAGAAGGCCGGCCAGGGCTCCGCCGATGGGACGGCGACGATCTCGCTCACCGCGGACGGCGACACGACAAGGGGCAGCCTCAAGGCGGACATCGGCCTGTCCGGACGGGTGGCCGCGATGGGCAAGGGCGTCATCGACAGCGTCACTAAGCAGATGGTGCCGGTCGTCGTGAAGAACATCGAGACGCTCATCGCGGGCGGCGACACATCCGGCAACGCCGAGACGGCCGGCGGGGCGATCGACGGGCTCGCGATCGCGAGGGGCGTCATCGGATCGATGTTCCACCGGGACAAGAAGACCGACGACGAGAAGCCCGATCCCGCGACGCCCGCGGAGTAGGCATGCGCGACGTCCTCGAAACGCTGCTCGCGGCCTGGCGATCGGGGCAGACCGTCGGCCTCGGCACGGTCGTGCGCACGTTCAAGTCGGCGCCGCGCGACCCAGGCGCATCGATGCTCGTCACGGTCGACGGCGCGACCGCGGGGTCGGTGTCGGGCGGCTGCGTCGAGGGCGCGGTGTACGAGCTCGCGAACGAGGCGATCGCCGGCTCGCGGCCCGTCCTCGAGCGCTACGGGATCAGCGACGACGACGCCTTCGCGGTCGGCCTCACCTGTGGCGGCGTCCTCGACGTCTTCGTCGAGCCGATCAGCCGCACGACGTTCCCCGAGCTCGAGCAGGTCGCGGACGACATCGAGGCCGGGCGACCGGTGGCGGTCGCGACGGTCATCGAGCACGTCGACCCGTCGCGCGTCGGCCGGCGCATCGTCGTCTGGCCGGATCGGGTCGCGCGGTCGCTCGGCAGCGACGACGCGGATCGGCGCATCGGCGAGGACGCCAGGGGTCTGCTCTCGCAGGGCGAGACGGCGACCCTCCACTACGGGCCAGACGGCGAACGCCTCGGCGAGGGGATGAGCGTCTTCGTGAGCAGCTTCGCGCCGCGACCGCGTCTCATCGTGTTCGGCGCGATCGACTTCGCCTCGGCGCTCGCGAGACTGGGCGGCTACCTCGGCTACCGCGTGACGGTCTGCGATGCGCGGAAGGTGTTCGTCACGCCCGAGCGCTTTCCCGGCGTCGACGAGCTCGTCACCCGCTGGCCGCACGAGTACCTCGCCGAGGAGATCGAGGCGGGCCGGATCGACGGCCGCGCGGTGATCTGCGTGCTCACGCATGACCCGAAGTTCGACGTCCCGACGCTGCAGATCGCGTTGCGCGGCCCGCCGGTCGCCTACATCGGGGCGATGGGTTCCCGCCGGACGCACGAGGATCGCGTTCGACGGCTCCTCGAAGCGGGACTCACCGAGGCCGAGATCGCCCGCGTGGAGAGTCCCATCGGGCTCGCCCTCGGGGCGAGGACGCCGGAGGAGACGGCCGTCTCGATCATGGCGCAGGTCATCCAGCAGCACCGCGGCGGCACCGGGACGCGACTCTCGGACGAGTCCGGCCCGATCCACGCCGACTCCGACCCGTCCGAGGAGGCGGTGCCGCTCGTCAGCCCAGAAGCATGACCTCGACGCGGTCGCCCGCGTCGACCTGCTCGATCTCCGCGGGGACGATCGCGAAAGCCTCGGCGAGGGCGAGCCCGCCCGCGCGATTGGAGATCGAGCCGCCGGGGTGCGCCGGCGCGACGACCCAGCGGGCCGGGTCGGACCGGTCGATGCGCGCGGGGAGGTACTGGCGGCGGCCGCGCGGCGGGGTCCATGGGACGCCGGCCGGGAGCAGGATCCGGTCCCGCTCGAGCGTGCCGCGGCCCTGCATCGCGAGGAGCGCCGGCCGGACGAAGACCTCGAACGAGACCGCGACCGACACCGGATTGCCGGGCAGGCCGAAGAGGAGGACGCCCTCGGACGTGACGCCGAAGCCCTGCGGCTTGCCCGGCTGCATCGCGACCTTCTCGAACGCCATCGCGCCGCTCGGTCCGAGTGCCTGCTTGACGGGCTCGTAGGCGCCGGCGCTGACTCCGCCGGACATGATGACGGCGTGCACGCCGAGATCGAACGCGCGGCGGAGCTCGGCGGCGAGCTCGGCCGGATCGTCGCCGACCGAGGTGCGCAGCACGACCGAGCCGCCCGCCTCCGCGATCCGGGCGGCGAGCACGAACGAGTTGGACTCGGGGATCTGGCCGCGCTCGAGCGCGGCGCCCGGGGGCACGAGCTCCGAGCCGGTCGAGATCACGGCGACCCGTGGTCGCACGGCCACCGGCAGCGTCCCCGCGCCGGCCGCCGCGATCGCGGAGAGCTGGAGCGCCCCCACCGCGACACCCCCCGGGAGCACCATGTCGCCGATGCCCGCGTCGGCACCCGCCAGTCGGACGTCGCCGCCGGGTCGAGGCGCGACGACCACGGTCACGGTCCCGCCGACCTCCGCCGCGAAGCCCTCGACGGTGTCCTCGACGGGCACGACGGTGTCGGCGTCGGAGGGGAGCGGGGCGCCCGTCATGATCCGCACGGCCTGACCGGCCGCGAGCGGCGGGTCCTCGGGCGACCCCGCCGGCACCTCCCCCACCACGGCGAGCACGATCGGGGAGGCCGCGGTCGCGCTGAGCACGTCCTGCGCCCGGACCGCGAAGCCGTCCATCGCGGAGTTGGTGAAGACGGGGATGGGGACGGCGGCGAGCATCGGCGCGGCGAGCGTGCGCCCGAGCGCGTCGGCGAGCGCGACGCGCTCAGACGGCAGCGCTCGAACCGCCGCGAGGACGATCGCCTGCTGCTCCTCGACCGACCTCATGCCGGGACGGGGGACGCCGGGTGCAGCGCGATCTCGCGCTGACGCGCCCCGAGCCCGTCGATGAGGAGGACTCGCCCGAGGAGCGGGGCGCCGGCGCCGGTCACGAGCTTGATCGCCTCGGTCGCCATGAGCGCGCCGACCTGGACGGTGAGCGCGCCGAGCACGCCGACGGCGGAGCAGGTCGGCGGCTCGCCGGTCGTCGCGGGGTCGAAGAGATCGCGGAGCACGATCGCCTCGACGCCCTCGGGCGGCGCGCTCCAGAAGACGGTGAGCTGCGCGTTCCACTCCTGGACGGTCCCCCAGACGAGCGGGACGCCGAGCTCCTCGCACGCGTCGGCGACCGCCGTCCGCGTCGCCATCGTGTCCGAGCCGTCGAGGACGACGTCGCATCCGCGCAGCAGGGAAACGGCGTTCTCGTCGTCGAGACGGACCGCGTGCGGGACGACGACCGTCTCGGGCGAGACCGCCCGGATCGACTCGATCGCCGAGTCGAGCTTCGGCCGGCCGACGTCCTCGACGCCGTGGATGATCTGGCGATGCAGGTTGCTGAGATCGACCTCGTCGTCGTCGATCAGGACGATCCTGCCGATCCCCGCGGCGGCGAGCGAGAGCAGCGCGCCGGAGCCGAGGCCGCCGGCGCCGACGACGCCGATCGTGGCGCCCGCGAGACGCCGCTGGCCGATGGGACCGAAGCCCGCGAGCGCCGCGTGACGCTCGGTCCGCGCGCGCTCCGCGTCGCTCAGCGCGGGCACGGGCTCGACGATCGGCGGCAGACCCATGTCGGCAGTCTATCTCCGGTCAACTACCGCAGTTGCGGACAAAATCCCTGTTTCCGGCCGCAAATGCGTCGATAGACTGCTTCTCATGCACAGCTATCGGATCTCCGAGGCGGGCAGGCTGCTCGGCGTCAGCGACGACACCGTCCGCCGGCTGGTCGACTCCGGCGCGCTGCCGACGACGGGGGCCACTCCCGTCGAGATCCCCGGGGCCGCGCTCGCGGAATGGGCGCGCGATCGCACCGACGCCGCGCCCGACCCGACCGATCGCCTCAGCAGCGCGCGCAACCGGTTCGTCGGCCTCGTCACCCGCGTCGTCGCCGACGGCGTCATGGCCCAGGTCGACATCCAGGCGGGGCCGCACCGGGTCGTCTCGCTCATGTCCGCCGAGGCGGCCCGCGAGCTCGGGCTCGAGCCCGGCTCGCTCGCCATTGCGATCGTCAAGGCGACGACCGTCATCATCGACACCCCGAGGAGTTGACCATGCGCACCAAGCGCGTTCTCACCGCCATCACCGCCGCGGCATTCGCCGCGGTGCTCGCCGCCTGCTCGTCTCCGGCTCCGACCCCGACCTCGAGCCCGAGCGCTCCGCCGGCCGTCCCCGACACTCCGACGATCAGCGGCGAGCTCTCGATCTCGGCCGCCGCGTCGCTCACGAAGGCGTTCGACGAGATCGCGACCGCCTTCGAGGCGGAGTACCCGGACGTCGACATCCTGCCGATCGAGTACGACGGCTCGAGCACGCTCGCGACCCAGATCATCGAGGGCAAGCCCGTCGACGTGTTCGCCTCGGCGGACGAGGGGAACCTGCAGAAGGTCGTCGACGCCGGCCTCCTCACGGGCGGCGGCACGCTCTTCGCGACGAACACGCTCGTCGTCGTGGTGCCGAAGGGCAACCCCGCCGGCGTCACGTCGATCGCCGACCTCGCGGACCCCGCGATCCGGGTCGTGCTCTGCGATGTCGAGGTGCCGTGCGGCAAGGCGTCGACGAAGCTCCTCGAGCTGAACGGCGTCGCGCTGACGCCGGTGAGCTTCGAGCAGAACGTCACCGCGGTGCTCACGAAGGTCGGCGCCGGCGAGGCGGACGCGGGCCTCGTCTACGCGACCGATGTCGCGCGCAATGCCGACGTCGAGTCGTTCGTGCCCGACCACGCGGGCGAGGTCATCAACAAGTACCCGCTCGCGGCGCTCGACGCCGCCCAGAACCCAGAGGCGGCGGCCGCGTTCGTCAAGTTCGTCACGGGGCCGATCGCCCAGGGGATCCTCGCGGAACTCGGCTTCGGCAAGCCGTGACCTCCGTCATCGCCGGTGTCCGTCCCGCATCCGGGGCGGGCACCGGGGGCGTCCCGCTGTGGCTCGGGGTACCGGCGTTCATCGGCATCGCGTTCCTCCTCCTGCCGCTCACGGCGCTCGTCGGCCGGGCCGACTGGTCGACGCTGTGGACCGATGTCGTCTCGCCCGCGACGCTCGAGGCGCTCTGGCTGTCGATCTGGACGGCGCTGCTCGCGACCGCGATCTGCGCCGTCCTCGGCATTCCGCTCGCGATCTGCATCGCGCGGGCGCGGCCGTGGCTCGCGTCCCTGCTGCGCGCGGTGACGACGATCCCGCTCATCTTGCCGCCCATGGTCGGCGGCGTCGCGCTGCTCTATCTGGCCGGGCGCAACGGCTGGCTCGGCCAGGGGCTCTCCTCGGTCGGCGTGCAGCTGCCGTTCACGAGCGCGGCGGTCGTCATCGCGCAGGTGTTCGTCGCGTTCCCCTTCCTCGTCCTCGCGGTCGAGGGCGCGGTGCGCGCGCTCGACCCGGAGCTGCCGCTCGTCGCGGCCGACCTCGGGGCGACGCCGTTCCAGACGTTCCTGCGCGTCACGGTCCCGCTCGCGGGCCCCGGGGTGACGGCGGGCCTCACGCTCTGCTTCGCGCGGGCGGTCGGCGAGTTCGGTGCGACGGCGCTCTTCGCCGGCAACTCCCCTGGCACGACCCGGACGATGCCGCTCGCGATCTACACGGCGTTCAACGGCGCGGGCGTATCCCAGGGCACGGCCGTCGCCCTCGCCCTCGTGCTGCTCGTCGTGGCGATCGCGGTGCTGGTGCTCGCCCGCGCCTGGCGCCCCTCCCGCTGACCCCTCCCCCTTCCCGCATCGACTGTGCACTTTCGGGCGCGATCCGGCGGAATTCGGCCCGAAAGTGCACAGTCGATGGAGATGCTGCTCCATGCTTGTCGCGTGAACGCCATCGATGACGTCTTCGACCTCGACGGGCTGTTGAGCGCCGAGGAGCTCGACTGGCGCGATCGGGCGCGGGCGTTCGCAGCCGAGCGGATCCTGCCGGTCATCGACGGGGACTTCGAGGCCGCGCGATTCCGCCGCGAGCTCGTGCCCGAGCTCGGTGCCGCCGGATTCCTCGGCATGCACATCACGGGCCACGGCTGCGCGGGCGCCGGGGCCGTCTCCTACGGTCTCGTCTGCCATGAGCTCGAGTGGGCCGACAGCGCCTGGCGGACACTCGTCTCGGTCCAGGGCTCGCTCGCGATGACGGCGATCGCGAAGCACGGCTCCGACGCGCAGCGCGGGCAGTGGCTGCCGGGCATGGCGGCCGGCGAGCTCATCGGATGCTTCGCGCTCACCGAGCCGCAGGGCGGCAGCGACCCCGCCGCGATGACGACGACCGCCCGGCTCGAGGGCGACGAGTGGGTCATCGACGGCGCGAAGCGCTGGATCGGGCTCGCCTCCGAGGCCGACATCGCGATCGTCTGGGCGAAGGCGCACGGCGGTGACGCCGACGGCGAGGTCCGGGGCTTCATCGTCCCGACGCGGACGCCCGGCTTCGTCGCGACGCCCATCGCCGGCAAGCTCTCGATGCGTGCGAGCGTGCAGTGCGACATCGCGCTCTCCGGGGTGCGGGTCCCGCAGCACGCCGTCCTCCCGCACGCCCGCGGCCTGTCCGGCCCGTTCGCCTGCCTGACCGAGGCGCGCTACGGGATCGTCTGGGGCGCGTTGGGCGCCGCGCGCGCATGCCTCGAGGCGGCGGTCGACCGGGCCCGCTCCCGCGAGGTCTTCGGCCGACCGATCGGTGCGACGCAGCTCGTCCAGGCGAAGCTCGCGGACGCCCTCGTCGAGTACGAGAAGGGGATGCTGCTCGCCCTGCACCTCGGGCGGCTCAGCGAGCGAGGCGCGCTCACACCGGCGCAGGTGAGCGTCGGCAAGCTCAACTCGGTGCGCGAGGCGATCGGCATCGCGTCGGCGGCGCGCGCGATCCTCGGCGGCGACGGCGTGACCGACGAGTTCCCGGTCATGCGCCACCTCGCGAACCTCGAATCGGTGCGCACCTACGAGGGCACCGACGAGATCCACCAGCTCATCGTCGGCCGCGCGCTCACGGGCCTCACCGCGTTCTGATCCCGGTCAGTCGAGGGCGAGGAGCGCGCTCGCGGCGATCGCGAGGACGAGCCCGACGTACTGGATCGGGGCGATGCGCTCCTTGAGCACGACCCGCGCGAGGACGATCGTCCCGATCGGGTAGAGCGCGGTCAGTACCGCCATCACGGACAGGTCGCCGATGCGCACGCCCCAGAGCAGGCCGCCGTTCGCGATCGCGTCGACGACGCCGCAGGCGACGACGAGCCAGATGCCGGTGCGGAGGGCGCCGCCCCTTCGACTCGCCTGCGGCTCGCTCAGGGGGCGGAGAGGAGAGGACGGCTCGCTCAGGGGGCGGAGCGGAGAGGACGGGTCGCCCGAGGGAAGGGAGGCGGCGCGAGAACGCCGGACGCCCGCGACGATCGCGATGACGGCGGCGATGGTGAGCATGATGGCCGCGTTCGTCGTGCGGTTCGCGAGCATCGGCACGATCCCCGAGTCGTCGGGCGCGAGATCCATGACGATGAGGAACGCCCCGATCGCGATGCCGGATCCGATCGCCATGAGGATGCCCCGAGTGCTCGGGCGGACCGCGCCCTTCTCCGGGACGAAGCCGACGAAGACGATCGCGACGAGCCCGACCCCGAGGCCGATCCAGCCGAGCATGCCGATGACGTCGCCGTAGGCGACCGCGACGACGAGCGGGGTCACGGCCGAGACGAGCGCCGTGAGGGGCGACAGGATGCTCATCGGCCCGATCGCGAGGCAGGCGTAGAGCAGGCCGATCGCGGCCGCGCCGAAGACGCCGGAGAGGGCGCCGTACCCGACCGCCTCCCAGCTCCACCGCCCGGGGACGACGAACCCGATGAGCGTGAAGACCCCGATGCCGACCGCCGCCGCGAGGCCCGTCGTGAGGATCGCGCCGAGGCGCTTGGCCGCGAGCCCGCCGAGGAAGTCCGCGGCGCCGAAGATGAGCGCGCTCCCGAGACCGACGACGACCGTGAGCATCGACCGAGCCTACTGGGGCGTCGAGGTCAGGCGCCGTCGGGGAGCGCGGTGTGCTCGCCCGCGCGGCGCGGCACGTGGCGCGGGATGAAGGAGGCGACGGAGGCGCTGAGCAGGGCCGCCCCGAGACCGATGATGTACGTCAACTGGAACGCGCCCTCCGTCGGGACCTGGGTTCCGGCGTAGGCCTGGGTGATGGTCGCGAGCAGCGTGCCGATGAGGGCGGCCGCGAGGGTCGTGCCGATCGAGCGCATGAGGCTGTTGAGCCCGTTCGCCGCGGCCGACTCGGTCGCCGGGACGGACCGCATGATGAGCGTCGGCATCGCCGCGAACGAGACGCTGATGCCGACGCCGCCGATGAGGCTCGCGATGATCGCCGACCAGATGGTCGAGAAGTCGATGAGGATGACGCTGTACGCGATCGCGACGATGATCCCGCCCGCGATGAGCATCGCCTTCGGCCCGACGATGACCATCAGGCGGCCCGCGACGGGCGCGAGGATGAGCATCATGAGGCCGAACGGCAGCATCCCGAGGCTCGCGACGAAGATCGAGTAGCCGAGCCCGACCCCGGACTCCTTCGGCAGCTCGAGGTACTGCGGGATGAGGATGTTGAAGGAGAACATCCCGAACGACAGCAGCATCGAGGCGAGGTTCGTGAGGAGCACCGGTCTGCGGGCGGCGACCCGGAGATCGACGAGGGGGTTGCGGTCGCGGAGCTCGTACCAGCCCCAGGCGAGCAGGACCACGACGCCGCCGACGCCCGAGCCGATCGTCGCGGGGGACGCCCAGCCCCACTCGTTGCCGCGCGAGAGCGCGAGCAGCAGCGCCACGACGCCGACCGCGAGGCCGATCGCGCCGACCCAGTCGAAGCGGCCGGGCGTCCGCAGCACGCTGACCGGGACCACGGCGAGGATGAACGCGAAGCAGATCGCTCCGAGCGCGCCGGAGAGCCAGAACAGCAGGTGCCAGTCGAGGTGCTCCGCGACGAGCGCGCTGATCGGCAGGCCGATGGCGCCCCCGATCCCCATCGTCGCGCTCATGAGCGCGATGCCGCCGGGCAGCCGGCGCTCGGGCAGGACGTCGCGCATGATCGAGATGCCGAGCGGCAGCACGCCCATTCCGACGCCCTGGAGCCCGCGGCCGACGATCACGCCGGTGATGTCGGGCACGGTCGCGGCGATGACACTGCCGAGGGTCATGATCGCGAGCGTCGCGAGCGCGATGCGGCGCTTGCCGAACATGTCGCCGAGCCGGCCCGCGATGGGCGTCGCGACGGCGGCCGTCAGGAGCGTGATGGTGACGACCCACGCCGTGTCGGCGCGCGGGGCGTCGAGCAGCTCGGGCAGCTCCGCCTGGATCGGCACGATGACCGTCTGCATGAACGATGCGGTGAGGCCGCCGAGCGAGAGGGCGGCGGTGATCGCACGCGGGCTCGGGGAACGACGCAGTCGTGCCCGCTCGCGTTCGTCGCCCAACATCGTTCCCGTCCGAGGTCAACCCTAGACTCGCGGCATGGTCGATCCCGACGCGCGTTCCGAGCCCCTCGGGGTCCTGCAACGCGTCTGGGGGTACCCCGCATTCCGCGGCGACCAGGCCGAGATCATCGACACGATCGTCGCCGGCGGTGATGCGCTCGTGCTCATGCCGACGGGCGGGGGCAAGTCGCTCTGCTACCAGGTCCCGGCCCTGGTGCGGGACGGGACGGGCATCGTCGTGTCGCCGCTCATCGCGCTCATGCAGGACCAGGTGGACGCGCTCGAGGCCCTCGGCGTGCGGGCCGCGTACCTGAATTCGACGCAGAATCCGGACGAACGCCGGGCGGTTGAGCAGGCGTATCGGGCGGGCGAGCTGGATCTCCTCTATCTCGCGCCGGAGCGGCTCGCGGTCCAGGCGACGATGGAGCTCCTCGATGCCGCGCCGATCGCGCTCTTCGCGATCGACGAGGCGCACTGCGTCGCGCAGTGGGGTCACGACTTCCGGCCCGACTACCTCGCGCTCTCGGTCCTCCACGAGCGCTGGCCATCGGTCCCCCGCGTCGCGCTGACGGCGACCGCGACCGACGCGACGCGCGTCGAGATCGTCGAGCGCCTCGCGCTGACCGGGGCGCGGCAGTTCGTCGCGAGCTTCGACCGGCCGAACATCACGTATCGGATCGAGCCGAAGGACCAGCCCATCAAGCAGGTCCTGCGCCTCATCCGCGAGGAGCACCCCGGCGACGCGGGCATCGTCTACTGCCTCTCGCGCAACTCCGTGGAGCGGACGGCGGAGGCGCTCGCCGCCGCCGGGATCGACGCGATCCCGTATCACGCGGGCCTCGACCAGGGCGTGCGCCGGCGTCACCAGGAGCGGTTCCTGCGCGAGGACGGCGTCGTCATCGTCGCGACGATCGCCTTCGGGATGGGGATCGACAAGCCCGACGTGCGGTTCGTCGCGCATCTCGACCTGCCGAAGTCGGTCGAGGGGTACTACCAGGAGACCGGCCGTGCCGGCCGGGATGGGCTGCCGTCGACCGCGTGGATGGCGTACGGGCTCGCCGACGTCGTCCAGCAGCGGCGGATGATCGACCAGTCCGAGGGCAGTCTCGCGCATCGTCGGAACCTCTCGGCGCACCTCGACGCGATGCTCGCCCTCTGCGAGACGGTCGACTGCCGGCGGGCGCGGCTGCTGCGCTACTTCGGGCAGGACTACGTGGCCGGCGCCGAGGGCGCCGGCTGCGGGAACTGCGATACCTGCCTCAGCCCGCCCGAGGCGTGGGACGGCACCCTCGCCGCGCAGAAGCTGCTGTCGACGATCGTCCGGCTCGACCGCGAACGCGGCCAGCGCTACGGCGCGGGCCAGCTCATCGACATCCTGCTCGGGCGCGAGACCGACCGGGTCCGGCAGCTCGATCACACCACGCTCTCGACGTTCGGCATCGGGACCGAGCTCTCCGAGGCCGAGTGGCGCGGCGTGGTCCGGCAGCTGCTCGCGCAGGGGCTCGTCGCCGTCCGGGACACCTACGGCACGCTCCACCTCGCGGACGAGGGGGCGGAGGTGCTGCGCGGCGCGCGCCCCGTCATGCTGCGCAAGGACTCGGCGACCGCTCGCCGGTCGAGCACTCGAGGGACGAAGGCCGCGCCCGCGGACGTGCCGTCGGAGGCGCTGCCGCTCTTCGAGGCCCTGCGCTCCTGGCGTTCGGTCACGGCGAAGGAGCAGAACGTGCCCGCGTACGTCGTCTTCGCCGACGCGACGCTGCGCGGCATCGCGACGACGAGGCCCGTGACGCTCGATGAGCTCGCACTCGTCTCGGGGGTCGGGGCGAAGAAGCTCGAGACGTACGGGGAGGCCGTGCTCGAGCTCGTCGCGACGGCCGCCTGAGCGTTATCCACCCGTTATCGAATCCGCTCGCGCCGCGGATTCGAGTGGGCATATCCTGCAATGCTGCCCAGTCGGGCAGACAGCCTGATCGAGAAAGGAGGGCTCCGCGGTGATCAAGAATCCAGCTCCGGCCACAGCAGTCCGTGGTGCATCCGACCGCCGAGTCCGCCGTTCCATGCTCGCAGGCTCTCGCGTCGCATGACGCACTGACGGCCTGACCTCAGAGGGCCACTGTCCCCACGTCGCGGCTCGCCGCGCGTGTGCTTCGCCACCCTGGCGCCCCGTCCGGGCACGTCCGTCGTGCCCCCGACTCACCCATTCACGAGGAATCTCCCATGTCAACGACCGTCCAGAACCATCCGCCCGATACGCGGCAGCGCGAGCTCGAGCACCTCGAGACCGCCCTGCCCCGGTTGGGCTTCTTCGAGCGGATCGCGCTGCGTGTCGCCATGCGCGCCGTGCTCCGGCTCGAGCGCTTCGATCGTGAGGCGGCGCTCCGCCGACACGAGCTCGTGCTCGACAACGAGCGCAGGAGGATGGCGGCCGACCGGGCCGTTCTGCTCCAGCGCCCGTTCGGATGAGCGCCCCGTCCGGCGTTCCGGTGACCCGTTGCGGTCTCCACCGCGACCCGCACAATGCGGGTCACCGGAACTCCCGGCGACTTGTCCAAGGTGCACAGCGAACGGGCTGTTCGCCTGTCAGATGCCTACGATGACATCATGACGACGCAGACCGCTCCGAAGGCGAAGAACGCGATGGCCGCGACGGCGGCGAAGCGCGATGGCACTCGGCACCTCGACACCCGGGACGTCGACGTCGCCGCACTCGGCGAGCTCCTGCTCGGCCGCTGGGCCGACGTGCGGCGCGAGGCCCGGCGCATCTCGGTCGACCCCCTGATCAAGCGAGTGCCTGGCGAGCCGCTGCGCGAGCACCGCGACCGCGTGGTCAAGGCGCTGCACCGCCTTGTCGAGCTCGGCGTCACGGGACGCGCCTTCCCGAAGCGCATCGGCGGCTCGGAGGATCCGGGCGCGAACATCTCGGGCTTCGAGGAGCTCGTCCTCGGCGACCCGAGCGTCGCGATCAAGGGCGGCGTCCAGTGGGGGCTGTTCGGCTCGGCGATCCTGCTGCTCGGCACGGACCAGCACCACGACGCCTGGCTCGAGGACTGCATGACGCTGCGCGTGCCCGGCGCGTTCGCGATGACCGAGACCGGTCACGGCTCGGACGTCGCCTCGATCGGGACGACCGCGACGTACGATCCCGCGACCGAGGAGTTCGTCATCCACACCCCGTTCCGCGGCGCATGGAAGGACTATCTCGGCAACGCGGCCGAGACCGGCACCGCCGCGGTCGTCTTCGCGCAGCTCATCACGCAGGGCGTGAGCCACGGCGTGCACGCGTTCTACGTCCCGATCCGCGACCCCGAGACGAAGCAGTTCCTGCCGGGCATCGGCGGCGAGGACGACGGCGTCAAGGGCGGGCTCAACGGCGTCGACAACGGCCGGCTCCACTTCGACCAGGTCCGCGTGCCGCGGTTCAACCTCCTCGACCGCTACGGTGCGGTCGCGCCGGACGGCGAGTACTCCTCCCCCATCGCGAGCCCCGGCCGTCGGTTCTTCACGATGCTCGGCGCACTCGTCCAGGGGCGCGTCTCGCTCGACGGCTCGGCGACCGCGGTCGCCAAGCTCGCCATCACGATCGCGATCAAGTACGGCGACGTCCGCCGCCAGTTCGCCCCCGACCGCGAGAGCCAGGAGACCGTGCTGCTCGACTACGGCCGGCACCAGCGCCGCCTGCTCCCGCGCCTCGCCGAGGTCTACGCGATGAACTTCGCGCACGAGGGCCTCATGCGCAAGTACCACGAGGTGTTCAGCGGCGAGGCGGACACCGACGAGGACCGGCAGGACCTCGAGACGCTCGCCGCCGCGCTCAAGCCGCTCAGCACCTGGGCCGCGCTCGACATCCTCCAGGAGAGCCGCGAGGCGTGCGGCGGTCAGGGCTTCATGGCCGTCAACCGCATCGCCCCGCTGCGCGCCGACATGGACATCTGGGTCACCTTCGAGGGCGACAACAACGTCCTGCTCCAGCTGGTCGGCAAGCGCCTGCTCACGGAGTACGCGAAGCGCATGTCGAAGCCAGACGCCGCGACGATCCGCGCCTACGTCGCCGACCAGGTCGAGGAGGTCGTCGTCGGCCGCACGGGCCTGCGGCAGCTCGGTCAGGACATCCGCGACTTCGGCTCGACCGCGCGCCGGGTCGGCTGGGTGCGCGACACGGACTCGCAGCGCCAGCTGCTCACCGACCGCGTCGAGACGAGGGTCGCCGAGCTCGCGCAGGCGCTGCGCGCCGGCAAGCGGATGAACGCCGACGACGCGGCCGACCTCTTCAGCCGCCACCAGAACGACCTCATCATGACCGCCCGGGCGCACGCGGAGCTGCTCCAGTGGGAGGCGTTCACCGACGCGCTCGAGGCCGCCGACCTCGACGAGGACACGGCGCAGGTGCTCACCTGGCTCCGGGACCTCTTCGGCCTCGGCCTCATCGAGCGCCACATCGGCTGGTACCTCATCAACGGGAAGATCTCGGCGAATCGCGCCCGCGCGATCACGGAGTACATCGACACCCGACTGCTGCCGCGCCTGCGCGCGCACGCGGTCGAGCTCGTCGACGCCTTCGAGTTCTCCGACGAGCTCATCGGCGCCGGCATCGCGACGGGCGAAGAACGGGCGAGGCAGGACGAGGCGCGCGCCTACTACGCCGCGCACGCGTCGGACGTGCGCGAGTAGCGCACGAGCCGATAGCGTGGGCGCCATGACCGCCCCGCAGTCCGGCTACGGCCAGCCGTACCAGTCGCCCTATCCCACCGATCCCTTCGACGCTCCGATCCGCGGCGTGTCATTCGGCGGCGCGCTCACGCGCTTCTTCCAGAAGTACGCGCGCTTCAGCGGTCGCGCGAGCCTCTCGGAGTTCTGGTGGATGTTCCTGTGGAACGTGCTGCTCGGCGTAGTGCTCGGCGTCATCCTCGTGGCCGTCATGGTGCCGGCGAGCATCGATCTCGCTCGCTCCGACGCGTTCAACACGGAGACCGCGGAGGCATCGCTCGCGGCGAGCGCCGCCGTCTGGGGGCTCCTCGGCCGATTCGCCGTGATCTGGGTCATCGTCGTGGTCATCGAGCTCGCGCTGCTCATCCCGGCGCTCGCGCTCATCGTGCGTCGGCTCCACGACTCGAACAAGTCGGGGCACCTCGCCTGGCTACTGCTCATCCCGTCCGTCGGGCACATCATCGTGCTGGTCCTCTGCCTCATGCCGAGTGAGGCATACGGGCAGCGCTTCGATCGGGCACTCGCTCAGGCCTGAGCGACGGCGTCCGTTCGATCGCTCAGGCGCGACGCCGGCGCAGCCCGATCGCCGCGGCGCCGGCGAGGAGCAGCAGCAACCCGGCGAGCGCCGCGGGATTCGCATCCGAGCCGGTGTCCGGCAGGCCGGTGACGGTGATCGCGGCCGAGCCGACGACGTTCCCCGCGAGCGTCGCCGTGACGGTGTGCGCACCGGCCGAGACGCTCGTCGGCACGGCGAAGGCGAACGACAGCCCGCCGCTCGCGTTCGACGTCGCGGTCCCGAGGGTCACCGGCGTCGAGTTGAAGACCATCGTGAATGTCGTGTTCGCCGGGAAGCCCGTGCCGGTCGCGGTGACCTGGTCGCCGACCGCGGTCGACGTCCGGCTGAGCACGAGGGACGGCGTGAACTGGACCTCGACGGACCCGATGTCGATGATGCCGCCGGAGATCCGGGCCGAGCCGCGCTGATCGGTCGCGGGCGGAGCGACGAACGCCGGGTCGCCGGCGTTGATGACGGGGCTCGTCGCGTTCGGCAGGTGGTTGGGCGTCGTCCCGCCGTTGAGTGCGAGCGCGCCGAGGTCGGGGTCGATCGGGGTCGTGGCGTCGAAGAGGTTGCCGGCGCCCGCCGCGATCGCGTCGAGCGTCGCGGTGTCGGCGGGGTCGACCGTGCCGATGAGGCTCCACTCGATCGCGCGCGACAGCGAGGGGTCGATGTCGAGGAACACGTCGGGGGCGAGGTCGCTGGTTCCCGTGTTGCCGGCGACGATGGTGTGCGACAGCGTGAACGAGCCCGCGCCGACACAGCCGCAGCCGCTGACGCCGAGCACGGGCGCCGAGGACACGGTGTTGCCGGTCAGTGTCGAGTGCTCGATCACGACGGTCGCGTCCTCGAACATCACGCTGACAGTCGGGTAGCTCGTGTCCAGCCCGCCCGAGAAGGTCGAGTTCGTCACGTGGACGGTCCCAGTCAGCGCGAGGATCGCGAGCTGCTCGGCGACGCTGCTGCCCGACACCGTCGAATCGCGCACGTCGATCGTGCCGGTGCCCTGGTTGAAGAGCACGATGCCCGACTCGTTGTCGGCGAGGAACGTGTTCGTGATGGTCGCCGATGCGGCGTCCGACGCGTTGATCCACAGCGCCTGGCAGCCGGCCCGCTCGATCGTGACACGGTCCGCGGTCAGCGCCGCGTCGTCGGTGAGGAACACCTCGATCCCGCAGTCGGCGCTGTCGAGCACCGTGACGTTCTGCAGTGTCGGGGTCCCGAAGGAGAAGATTCCGGCGAGTCCGACCTCACTGTCGTGGATCGTCGTCGTCGACATGGAGAACGCGGTGTCGGCGATCTCGAAGGCGACATCGAACGAGCCCGCGGTCGCGACCACGGCGCTGATGGTCACGGTCGGACTGTTCGCGGGGTCCGCGCTCGAGCCCGCCGAGGAGACGATGGGGCCGCTCTCGTAGAAGTCGAAGGTCGCCCCGTCGATCGAGAGCAGTGCGTCGCCGCTCACGTCGAACGCGGCGGCCGGCACCGAGCCCGCGGAGATCGTGTGGCCGCCGCCGTTGATCGTGAGCGAGCCCGCGGTCAACGGCGGGAGGCTCGCGGTGAGCGCGAAGTCGTCCTCGACCTGCACGGTGACGGGATCGGTCGGATTCGCGACGGCGTAGTCGATCGCGTCGGCCAGGTCCGCCTCGGTGTAGACGTCGAAGTCGGCCGCGTGGGCGGGCGTTGCGGCGACGAGCGCCGCCCCGAGTGCGAGCGCGAATCCCGCGAGCGCAGCGAGAGCCGCGCGCAATGCCGTCCCGCCCCGGCGCATGCCGACCCCCGATCGTGTGCCCGACAGTCTAGGAGGCTCGTGGCCCGAGCGGGAGGGTCAGGGCAGGATCACGTCGACGAACGACGCATGGAGCTCGTCGAGCGACGGCGCGATCCTCGCCAGGTATTCCTGCCATTCCTGGGAGGCCTCGAGATCGCGTTCCGCCGCCCGGAAGTCGTCCTGTGTGCCCGGATGCGAGACGAGCCACTCGAATGCGAGGCGCTCGCGGTCGAAGACGACCCATTCGACCGTGAAGCCGAAGCGTGCGCGGATCGCGGGGACCGCGGCCCGGTACCAGGCGATGAACTCGTCGGCCATCTCGGGCTTGAGCACATAGCGACGGTGCTCGTGCGTCGTCATGCCGCCGCCTCGGTCACCTGATCGCGATCGCGTTCGCCGGCGAGCCGATGCCGCGCGGGACGGGCAGCGGCGCGGCCGTGAGGAGGAACTCGTGGACGCCGTCCGACGCGCAGGCGCGGGCGAGCGGGCCGGTGCGCCAGAGCTCGCCGAGCATCATCCCGAGCCCGCCGATGAGCACCTGGTGCATGAAGCCGAACGGGCTCACGCCTGGCCCCGTCTCGATCGGCCACACCTCGGCGGCGACGCCGTCGCTCGCGATCGCCGCGACGTGCAGGTCCCAGAGGTACTCGGCGACCGCCTCCTCATGGGCGAGGCCCGTCGTCGTGATCCGCTCGCCGTCGGCCTGCTGCTCGCGGACCGCGCGCGGCTGCTCGGCGTACCACTCGAGGTAGCCCGTGTGGAGGACGAGCACGTCCCCCGGCCGGATCTCGACGCCGGCGCGGACGCGTGCCGCCTCGAGATCGTCCGCCGTGATCGGGATCGACTCGCCTGGACCGCCCTGGTCCGCGATCCGTGCGGACACGTCGAGCAGGACGCCCCGGGTCGCGATGCCGTGCGCGGCGATGTGGTCGATCGTGTTGCGCCCGCCGCGGACCTCGCGGGTCGTGCGGCCGTTCCAGTACCGATCGAACGCGACGCCGACGTGGCCGAGCGAGTCCCACTGGCTCGCCGACTGCAGGTAGTAGTTGTCGAGCTTGTCATCGAGGCCGAGGCTCGGCTCCTCCTCGGTCGCGCCGAGGTGGCCCTCCGTGATGTGCTCGGTGCGCCCGCGGCCGAAGAACGCCGGTTCGATGGTGCCGAGCGGGATGTCGAACGGGAAGACGGCGCCGGTGCGCACGGCCCGCGCGCCCTCGATCGCCTTCTCGGGCGTCAGCAGGTTCATCAGGCCGAGGTCGTCGTCCTGACCCCAGAGACCCCAGGCGAGCGGCGCGCCGTGCTCGTCGCGCGGCAGCTCGCGATATCGCGGCAGTCCGGTCATCGCGTTCTCCTCCGTCTCGTCCGTGAGCGAGCGTAGCGGGCGCGGGTCGAGACCTCGAAGGGCGCTCTCGTCAGCCGAGTCGGGTCCTCAGGCGCGGCAGGATCTCCTCGCCGTAGTGCCGCAGGAAGCGCTCCTGGTCGTCGCCCGGTCCGTGGAAGACGAGGTGGCGGAAGCCCATGTCGGCGTACTCGAGGATGCGCTCGACGTGCTCGTCGGGATCGTCGCTCACGATGAAGCGCGAGGCCGTGCGCTCGGTCGGCAGCGCGCCGCTAAGCCGCTGCATCTCGATCGGGTCCTCGATGCCCATCTTCTCCTCGGGACTGAGGGCGAGCGCGCCCCAGAACCGGGTGTCCTCCATTGCCCGCTCGCGGTCGTGGTCGAAGGAGACCTTGACCTCGATGAGGGTGTCGACCGCGTCGGCCGAGCGCCCCTCCTTCTCGAGCCCCTCGGCGAGCGCGGGGAGCAGGGTCTCGGTGTAGAGCTCGCGGGCCTTGCCGCTCGTCGTGATGAAGCCGTCCGCGATCCGGCCGGCCAGGCGCGTCGCGGCGGGGCCGGCCGCGCCGATGTAGATCGGGACGCGCGAAGCGGGGCGGTCGTAGATCGTCGCGTTGTGCGTCTGGTAGAACTGCCCGTCGAAGCTCACGCGCTCTTCGGACCAGAGCCGGTCGATGAGCTCGAGCGACTCCTTGAGCCGCGCGAAGCGCTCCTTCTGGTCGGGCCATGGGATGCCGAGGGTCGCCTCGTTGAGCGCCTCGCCCGTGCCGACGCCGAGGATGACGCGGCCCTCGTAGAGCTCGCCGAGCGTCGCGAACGCCTGCGCGATGACGCCGGGGTGGTAGCGGAACGTCGGCGTCAGCACGCTCGTGCCCATCAGGATCCGGCTCGTGCGGGCGCCGAGCGCCCCGAGCCAGGGGAGGCTCGCGGGCGCGTGGCCGCCGTCGTGGTTCCACGGCTGGAGGTGGTCGGAGACGAAGACGGAGTCGAAGCCGACCTCCTCCGCGAGCACCGCGTAGTCGAGCAGCCGGCTCGGCCTGAACTGCTCGGCGCTGGCCTTGTACCCGAACCTGAATGGCACGCTCATGCTCTGGCTCCTAACTCGTTCATGCACCATGTTTGCACCACTGCACGCCGTTCAAACACCGTGCAGAGGCGCAAACGGAGTGCGGGAATGGGCGGGTACCGCGAAGTGGTCCGGGTTGAAGCGGGCGCCGTGGGTGCGGAAGGCCGGGACCGAGTCGGGCCAGAGCAAGGTCAGCCGGCCCGAACGCTCGTCGACGTACCAGCTCCGGCAGCCACCGGTCAGCCACACGGTCGACGCGGCCGCGGCGTCGATGCGCGCGGTGTACTCGGCCTCGGCGTCGGCGGTGGGGTGCAGCGCGCCTCCGCCGTGCGCGTCGCGATGGTCGAGGGCCTCGAGCAGGTAGTCGACCTGGGCCTCGATCATGAGGATCGAGGAGTTGTGGCCGAGGCTCGCATTCGGACCGTCGAGGACGAACAGGCTCGGGAAGCCGCTCACCATGGTCGAGGCGACGCTCGTCATCCCGGTCGCCCAGTGCTCGTCGAGCGTCTCGCCCGCCGCACCCGCGACGAGCCGCGCATAGGGCTGGCGCGTCGAGTGGAACCCCGTCGCGAGCACGACGACGTCGGCCTCGTGCTCCGCGCCGCTCGCTGCCACGAGCACTCCCCCGCCCGTGCCGGTCCCTGAGCGAGGCGAGGCCGGGTCGAAGGGTCGCACCCCCACGAGGGCGCTCGCCTCGAGCTCGATCGCCCCGCTCGCGATCGCGGGGTACCAGTCGTCGGAGAAGACGGCGCGCTTGCAGCCGATCTCGTAGGCGGGCATCATGGCGGCCCGGAGCGCGGGGTCCGGCACCTGCGCGTGCAGGTGGGCGAGCGCCCGAGCCTGCGCCCAGTCGAGCGCGTCGAGGTCCCCGAGCCGCTGCGGGATCATCGCCTCGCCCGCGAGATACGCCTCCTGTCGGATGGCGTCGATGAGCGTCGGGTCCGTGGCGAACCGCTCCTGCTCGGCTTCCGCGTACTCGCGGTCGGCGCGGGGCAGCACCCACGCGGGCGTGCGCTGGAAGACGGTCACGTGCGAGCGTCGTGCGAGCTCCGGCGCGATCTGCACCGCCGAGGCCCCGGACCCGATCACCGCGATCCGCTTGCCGTCGAGCTCGAGCGAGTCGTCCCAGCGCGCGGTGTGGATCACGGGACCGGAGAACGTCATGAGCCCGGGGATGTCCGGGATCCTCGGCTCGGTGAGTCGGCCGGCGGCGAGCACGAGCGCCCGCGCCTCGATCGTGGCGGGTTCCCGATCCCTGTGAGAAGGCGAAGAGCCGACCGTGAGGCGCCAGACCTCGGCATCCTCGTCCCACACCGCCGCCTCGAGCGGGGAGTCGAGCCGGATCCGGTCGCGGATCCCGGTCGCGTCGATCGCGCCCTCGAGGTAGTCCCGGATCTCGGCGCCCGGCGCGAACACCCGGGACCATTCCGGATTCGGCATGAAGGAGTACGAGTAGAGGTGGCTCGGGATGTCGCAGGCGACGCCGGGGTAGACGTTGTCGCGCCAGGTACCGCCGACGGCGTTCGCGCGCTCGAGGACGACGAAGTCGGGGCGCCCGGCGCGCTCGAGCGCGATCGCGGCGCCGATGCCGGCGAACCCGGCGCCGATGATCGCGACGTCGACCCTCATGCGACGCCCCGGTCGCTGAGCGAGGCGGCAGGCCGAGTCGAAGCGGCAGGGTCCTTCGATGTCTTTACACGCGCCTCCGGTGCACTCGACCCGTGCTCGCTGCGCTCGCTCAGGGGCCGGTTATCGACGACGCCGTAGGTCGTGGTCCGCTGCCGGAAGCCGCGCATGAGCCGGCGTGCGATCGCCTCGCCCTCGGCGAGTGGCAGCTCCTGGCCGTGCTCGATCCCGACCTCGGGGCGCACCCGGCCGTCGAGCAGCGTCCCGCCGAGGTCGTCCCCGCCGGAGCGCAGCAGGACCGCCGCGTCCCCGGCGCCGACCCTGGTCCATGGGATCTGCACGTGCCGGGTGAGCGGACCGAGGAGGAGCCGCGAGACCGCGACCATTGCGCGGTGCTCGTCGATGGCCGATCGACCCGCCACGAGCGGCGTGCCCCAGCCGGGCATGGGGATCGGGACGAACTCGCTGAACCCGCCGGTCGCCCGCTGGATCTCGGCGAGCCGCTGGAGGTGCGCGACGCGGTCTGCGGCCGTCTCGACGTGACCGTAGAAGAGGACCGAGGTGGAGCGGAACCCCGCGGCGTGCGCGGCGCGGACGATCTCCTCCCAGCGCTCGACGCCGAGGTCGGCGGGAGCGACCGACAAGCGGATCGAGTCGTTCAGGATCTTGACGCCGGTCCCGGGGAACGTGTCGACGCCGGCATCGCGCATCGCGGCGAGCGCGCCGTCGAGGCCGAGGCCCCCGCGGACGGCGAGATCGTCGATGTCCTGCGGGCGCAGCGCGTGGATGTGCAGCTCGGGCGCCGCGGCGCGGATCGCGCGGACGATGTCGAGGTAGCCGGTCGCCGGGACCTCCTGGGGAAGGAGGCCCTGGACGCAGATCTCCGTCGCACCGAGGTCGACGGCGTCGCGCGCGATCGCGGCGACGTCGTCGAGCGAGAAGGTGCCCTTCGACGCGCCGCGCTCGCTCAGGGGGCGGTAGTGGGAGGAGGTGAGGTTGCGGTTGACGACCATCGTCACGACCTCGCCGACCGTGTACCGGCGTGCGTCGTCGGCGCGCGCCGTGAGCGCATCGAGTTCTGCCCCCGTCGCGAGCAGGAGGCGCTCCCAGTCCTCGTCGGGCGCCCCTTCGAGGTCTCGATACGCGCCTGCGGCGGACTCGACCCGCGCTCGCTGCGATCGCTCAGGGAGCGGTTCGAGGGGTGTCACGACCACCGGTCCCTGAGCGAGGGCTGAGCGAGCGGAGCGAGACGAAGTCCGAGTCGAAGGGCCGTCCACCGCGAGGCCGTCCGGCCCCGCCAGCGCCGCGACCGCGCCGTGCAGGCCCGGGTCGATCCAGTCGTCGGCCGCGAGCAGGTACTCGGGATGCGCCGTCAGGCGCTCGCGCAGCTCGTACCCGGCCGCCGCGGTGAGCCGCGCGAGATCGTCGATCTGCGGCCACGGCCGCTCGGGGTTGACATGGTCGACGGTGAGCGGGGAGACGCCGCCCCAGTCGTCCGCGCCGGCGCGCACGAGCAGCGTGAACTCCTCGGGGTCCGAGAGGTTCGGCGGCACCTGGATGCGAGCGTCGGCGCCGAGGACGATGCGTGCGGCCGCGACCGCCGCGAGGTACTCCTCGAACTCGGCGTCGGCCACACCGCGCATCGGCGTGCGCGGCTTCGCACGGAAGTTCTGGACGATCGTCTCCTGGAGGTGCCCGCCCTCGGCGTGGATGTCGCGGAGCGCGATGATCGACTCGGCACGGTCCCGGAGCGTCTCGCCGATGCCGACGAGGATGCCGCTCGTGAACGGCACGCGCGCCGTCCCCGCGTCGCGCAGCACGCGCAGCCGCAGCGCGGGCTCCTTGTCCGGCGAGCCGAAGTGGACCTGTCCCGGCTCCGACCAGAGCCGCGTCGAGGTCGTCTCGAGCATCATGCCCATCGACGGCGCGACGGGCCGAAGCGCTCGGAGCTCCTCGAGCGACATGACGCCGGGGTTGAGGTGGGGGAGCAGTCCGGTCTCCTCGAGCACGAGGCGCGACATCGCGGCGACGTAGTCGAGCGTCGAGGCGTAGCCGTGCTCGTCGAGCCAGGCGCGCGCCTCGGGCCAGCGCGCCTCGGGCCGGTCGCCGAGCGTGAAGAGCGCCT
>DATMFB010000242.1:0-13469 GCA_035556395.1 Microbacteriaceae bacterium | reverse complement strand
AGAGGTCGGTGTGGACCGGATTGCGGCTGATCGCCTCGAGCGTCGGACGCCCGACGAAGCGCAGGGCGTGCTCGGTCGCGACGACGTGCGTGTCGTGCCCCGCGAGGACGAACTCGCGCACGACCGAGACGGCCTTGTACGCGGCGATCCCGCCGGAGATGCCGACGACGACGTTCAGCCGCTCCGCCACGGCTACTCGGCGATGTGCTTGAGCTCGAGCTTGTCCTCGTTGATCTCGTGGAGCGCGACGGAGAGCGGCTTGTCATCGATCGACGAGTCGACGAGCGGTCCGACGTTGTCGAACATGCTGCCGGCCTGCAGGTCGGAGTAGTAGCTGTTGATCTGACGGGCGCGCTTCGACGCGAAGATGACGAGCTGGTACTTGGAGTCGACTCGCGTGAGGAGTTCGTCGATCGGCGGGTCGATGATGCCGACGTGCTTGTCTGCCATGGTGGGATCCTTACCCTGATGCGCTGCTGATCGCGCTCGGTGCGCGCCTAGAAGTCTCGCGCGCCGCGCGGCACGCCCATCAATTCTACGACCTCGCGCGCCGCCGTGACGACGTCGCGGTTGATGACGACCCTATCGAACGCTCCCTGAGCGGCGAGTTCGGTCCGCGCGGTCGCGAGTCGCCGCTGCTGCTCGTCGGGGGTCTCCGTGCCGCGGCCGCTCAGGCGCTGGACGAGATCCTCCCACGTGGGCGGCGCGAGGAAGACGAGCAGCGCCTCCGGCACCTGCTCGCGCACCTGCCAGGCGCCGGCGATGTCGATCTCGAGCAGCACGCGCCTGCCGGCCGCGATCGCCTCGAAGACGGGGCCGCGGGGCGTCCCGTAGCGGTACGCGTTGTGCACCTTCGCCCACTCGAGGAGCTCGCCGGCCGCGATCAGCCGGTCGAACTCGGCGTCGGACACGAAGTGGTAGTGGACGCCGTCGACCTCGCCCGGCCGGGGCTTGCGGGTCGTCGCGGAGACGCTGAAGTAGACCTGGGGGTAGGACTCGCGGATGAACTCGGACAAGGTGCTCTTGCCCACCGCCGTCGGTCCGCTGAGGACGTGCAGCGCGTTGCCCGGTCTCGGCTGCCGCGTCCGCAGGAAGCCGCGCAGTCGCGGCCGCTGGCGCGCGCCGAGGCCGCCGACGCGCTTGCGCTCGGAGATCCCGAGCTCGTCGAGGAAGCGCTGGGCGCGCACGCGGCCGATGCCGGGGATGCTCGTCAGGAGGTCGGTGATCCGCAGGGTCGCCTCGGGGCTCGCCGGGTCGCGCCACGCGGTCTCGGCGACCTCGAGCGCGGAGCGGTCCCCCGACTCGATCGCGGTCTTGACCGCGGCACGCGCCCTGCGGGCCGCGACCGCGGCCCGGGAGGCCGCCGCGCGATCGGTGTCGGGCGGCGGTGCGATCCGCGGGCTCACGCCGCGGCTCCGGCGGCGAGCTCGTCCACGAGCTCACGCAGTCGCGCGGGCAGCCCGGCTGGGCCCGCGGAGAGCGCCTCGCGCGACACGTTCGCGATGATCCGATCCGTCGCGGGACCGAACCCCGCACGGATGTCCGCGAGGTTGGCGCCCTGCGCCCCGAATCCCGGGGCGAGGATCGGCGTCCGCGTCGCGCCCGCGAGGTCGACGCCGAGGTCGCTCGCGCGGATGGTCGCGCCGATCACGACGCCGATGGGGCCGATCCCGTCGCCGACGATGCTTGCGTTCAGCGCGTTCACGCCTTGCAGTATGCCACCAGCGACGGTCCCGCCGTCCCCGCCGATCGCGTCCTGGATGCTCGACGCCTCCGGGTTCGAGGTCGCGGCGAGGACGAAAAGCGACTTGCCGGCGGCGAGCGCCGAGTCGACGGCCGGGCGCAGCGAGCCGAGCCCGAGATACGGGGTGACCGTCAGGGCATCGGCCTCGAGTGCGCTGCCCTCGCGCAGCCACGCGTCGGCGTAGCCGACCATCGTCGAGCCGATGTCGCCGCGTTTGGCGTCGGCGATGACCCAGAGGCCCGCGGCCCGAGCCGCCGCGATGACGTCCTCGAGCGCTGCGATCCCGGCCGAGCCGTGCCGCTCGAAGAACGCGACCTGCGGCTTGACGACCGGCGTCCTCGCGTCGCGCGCGGCCTCGGCGGCGCGCAGCCCGAACTCGCGGAGGCCCTCGGCCGAGTCCGGGAGATCCCAGGCGGCGAGCAGCGTCGCATGGGGATCGATGCCGAGGCAGAGCGCGGGACCGGCGGCGAGGATGCTCGCGAGTCGCCTGCCGTCAGCGGGTGCCTCGGTCATGCGGTCGCCTTCGCCCGATCGCGTCGCGCCTGATACTCCTGGAGCGAGGTGACCGTGATCCCGTCGCCGCTCAGCTCGATCGAGGCGACCGCGGCCGAGAGCGCCGACATGGTCGTGAAGAGCGCCTTGTCGTTCGCGACGGTCGCCATCCGGATCTCATAGCCGTCGGCGCGCGCCGAGCTCCCCGACGGCGTGTTCACGACGACGTCGACGTCGCCGCGGTTGATGAGATCGACGATCGTCGTGATCCCCTCGCGGCCGCGGCCCTCGGAGTGCTTGTGGACGATCTCGGCGGCGATCCCGTTGCGCGCGAGCACCTCCGCGGTGCCCTGGGTGGCGAGCAGCGTGAAGCCGAGCCTCGAGAGGCGCAGCGCCGGCAGCACGATCGCCCGCTTGTCGTGGTCGGCGACCGAGACGAATGCCGTGCCGCCGTGGGGCAGCCCGCCATAGGCGGCTTCCTGCGACTTCGCGAACGCCTTCGGGAAGTTCTCGTCGATGCCCATGACCTCGCCGGTCGAGCGCATCTCCGGGCCGAGCAGGGAGTCGACGACCTTGCCATCCGGCGTCCGGAACCGCTTGAACGGCAGGACCGCCTCCTTGACCGCGACCGGCGAGTCGAGCGGCACGTGCGTGCCGTCGCGTTCCGGGAGCATGCCCTGCTCGATGAGGGCCGCGATCGAGCGGCCGGCCATGATGAGCGAGGCCGCCTTCGCCAGCTGGATGCCGAGCGCCTTGGAGACGAACGGGACCGTGCGGCTCGCGCGCGGATTCGCCTCGAGGACGTAGAGCGAGTCCTGGGCGATCGCGAACTGGACGTTGATGAGTCCGCGCACCCCGACGCCGTGGGCGATCGAGAGCGTCGCCGCGCGCACTCGCTCGAGCACCTCGCGTCCGAGCGTCGTCGGCGGCAGCGTGCATGCCGAGTCGCCCGAGTGGATCCCGGCCATCTCGATGTGCTCCATGATCCCGCCGACATACAGCTGCGCGCCGTCGTAGAGCGCGTCGATGTCGATCTCGACCGCGTCGTCGAGGAAGCGGTCGATGAGCAGCGGCGCGCCGGGCGCGATGATCGCCTGATCGCGCACCCGGTCGAAGTAGTCGCGGAGCTGCTCGGTGTCGTAGACGATCTCCATGCCGCGGCCGCCGAGCACGTAGCTCGGCCGGACGAGCACGGGGTAGCCGATCTCCTCCGCGACCTCGATCGCCGTCTCGAGGCTCGTCGCGGTGCCGTTCTTCGGCGACTGGAGTCCCGCGGCGTCGAGGATCCGCGAGAACTCGCCGCGATCCTCCGCGAGGTCGATCGCGTCCGGACTCGTCCCGAGGATCGGCACGCCCGCCGCCTTGAGGCCCTGCGCGAGCCCGAGCGCGGTCTGACCGCCGAGCTGCACGATGACGCCGACGAGCTCGCCGGACTGCGACTCGGCGTGGATCACCTCGAGCACGTCCTCGAGCGTGAGCGGTTCGAAGTAGAGCCGGTCCGAGGTGTCGTAGTCGGTCGAGACCGTCTCGGGGTTGCAGTTGATCATGATGGTCTCGTACCCGGCGTCCGAGAGCGCGAAGCTCGCGTGGACGCACGAGTAGTCGAACTCGATGCCCTGGCCGATGCGATTCGGGCCCGAGCCGAGGATGACGATCTTCTGCCGGTCGGACGGCATGACCTCGGTCTCGCGGTCGTAGGAGGAGTAGTGGTAGGGCGTCAGGGCCGGGAACTCCCCCGCGCAGGTATCGACCGTCTTGTACACCGGGCGGATGCCGAGGCCCCAGCGGTGCGCGCGCACCTCGGCCTCGTCGAGCCCGCGGAGCTCGCCGATCTGGGCGTCGGAGAAGCCGTGGTTCTTCGCATGCCCGAGCAGGCGCACGTCGAGCTCTGGCGCGTCCGCGATCTCGGTCGCGACCTCGTTGATGAGCACGATCTGGTCGAGGAACCAGGGGTCGATGCCGGTAGCGGCATACAGCTCGTCGACGGTCGCGCCGGCCCGAAGCGCCTGCTGCACCGTGACGATGCGCCCGTCGGTCGGGACCGCGGCGATAGCCGTGAGCTCGGCGGCGTCGCCGGGGGCGCCCCGCCAGTGGAACGAGCTGCCGCGCTTCTCGAGCGAGCGCAGCGCCTTCTGCAGCGCGGTCGCGTAGTTGCGTCCGATTGCCATCGCCTCGCCGACCGACTTCATGGTCGTCGTCAGGGTCGCGTCGGCGGCCGGGAACTTCTCGAACGCGAATCGGGGCGCCTTGACGACGACGTAGTCCAGGGTCGGCTCGAAGCTCGCGGGCGTGACCTTCGTGATGTCGTTCGGGATCTCGTCGAGGCGGTAGCCGATCGCGAGCTTCGCCGCGATCTTCGCGATCGGGAAACCGGTCGCCTTCGAGGCGAGGGCGGAGGAGCGCGAGACCCGCGGGTTCATCTCGATGACGATGACGCGGCCGGTCTCGGGGTGGACGGCGAACTGGATGTTGCATCCGCCGGTGTCGACGCCGACCGCGCGGATGATGTCGATCGCGATATCCCGCAGGTTCTGGTACTCGCGGTCGGTGAGGGTGAGCGCCGGCGCGACCGTGATCGAGTCGCCCGTGTGGACGCCGACGGGGTCGACGTTCTCGATCGAGCAGACGACAACGCAGTTGTCCGCCTGGTCGCGCATGAGCTCTAGCTCGTACTCCTTCCAGCCGAGGATCGACTCCTCGAGGAGGACCTCGGTCGTCGGCGACTGGTGGAGGCCGTCCGCAACCATGCGGTCGAACTCCTCCTCGGTGTAGGCGAAGCCCGAGCCGAGTCCGCCCATCGTGAACGAGGGCCGGACCACGAGCGGGAGCCCGAGGTCGGCCATCGCGGCACGCGCCTCGGGAAGATCGTGGACGACGAACGAGCGCGCGACGCCCGCGCCGGCCTCGAGCACGAGGTCCTTGAAGAGCTGCCGGTCCTCCCCCTTGCGGATCGCCTCGACCTTGGCGCCGATCAGCTCGACCCCGTGCTTCTCGAGGATGCCCGCGTCGTGCAGCGCGATCGCGGCGTTGAGCGCCGTCTGGCCGCCGAGCGTCGGCAGGATCGCGTCGGGGCGCTCCTTGACGATGATCGCCTCGATCACCTCGGGCGTGATCGGCTCGACGTAGGTCGCGTCGGCGAAGTCCGGGTCGGTCATGATCGTCGCCGGGTTCGAGTTGATGAGGATGACGCGAACGCCCTCCTCGCGAAGGACGCGGCAGGCCTGCGTGCCCGAGTAGTCGAACTCGGCCGCCTGACCGATGACGATCGGGCCGGAGCCGATGACGAGGACGGACTTGATGTCTTGGCGCTTAGGCAAGATGCTCCTTCACCATGTCCGCGAAGCGATCGAACAGGTAGTTGGCGTCCCGAGGTCCCGCGGTGGCCTCCGGGTGGTACTGGACGGAGAACGCCGGGATGTCGAGTGCGCGCAGGCCCTCGACCACCTGGTCGTTGAGTCCCACATGGCTCACCTCGATGCGGCCGTAGCCGGCCGGCGAGTCGATGGAGCCCTCGAGCGGCGCGTCGACGGCGAAGCCGTGGTTGTGCGCCGTGATCTCGACCTTGCCGGTCGTCTTGTCGAGGACGGGCTGGTTGATCCCGCGGTGGCCGAACGGCAGCTTGTAGGTGCCGAGGCCCAGCGCGCGGCCGAAGAGCTGATTGCCGAAGCAGATGCCGAAGAACGGCAGCCGGGCGTCGAGCACCTGCTTCAGCACCGCGACCTCGGCGTCCGAGGCGGCGGGGTCGCCGGGGCCGTTCGAGTAGAAGACCGCGACGGGCTCGACGCTCAGGATCTCCTCGAATGTCGAGGACATCGGCAGCACATGGACCTCGAAGCCTCTCGCCGCCATGTTGTCGACCGTCGCCTGCTTGACGCCGAGGTCGATGATCGCGAGGTTGCCGAGCCGCTCGCCGACCGCGGGCGTGACGATCGGCGTGCGGGTCGAGACCCGCTCGCCGAGGTTCTGCCCGCTCATCGGCGCGCTGGCGAGCACGGCCTCGAGCTGCGCCTCCGGCGTGAGCTCGGCGTCGGGTCCGGAGAAGATCGCGCCGCGCATCGCACCGGCATCGCGCAGGTGCCGGGTGATCGCGCGGGTGTCGATCCCCGAGATCCCGACGATGCCGTTCGTCGTGAGGTCGTCGTCGAGCGAGCCGGTGGCCCGCCAGTTGGACACGACGCGGCTCGGGTCGCGGACCGCGTAGCCCTCGACCCAGATCCGGCGCGACTCGATGTCCTCGCCGTTGACGCCCGTGTTGCCGACGTGCGGCGCCGTCATGACGACGATCTGGCCCGCGTAGGACGGATCGGTCAGCGTCTCCTGGTAGCCGGTCATTCCGGTCGCGAAGACGACCTCGCCGAGCGCGCGCCCGATCGCGCCGTACGCGTCGCCCTCGTAGCGGGTGCCGTCCTCGAGGACGAGCACGGCGGGTGTGTGGGTCATGCGGCACTCGCTTCCCGCCGCGCGCGCTTCGCCGCACGGCGCTGATCGGATGGCGACGGCGGGAACTCGAGGCGCCGCAGCGGGAGTCCCGCCGCACGCAGCTCCTCGTCGAGGAGTCCCGGCTCGTCGAGCCTCAGGTAGGTGTCGACCTCGCGCTCGCCGTGGCGCCAGCGCACGAGGTGGAGGCCGCTGCCCTCGACGACGCGGTCGATCGCCCAGGTCGCGCGGTCGATGCCGACGATCCGGTCGGCGGCGATCCAGATGTCGGCCTCGCCGTCGCGCGCGACGAGGATGCCGGCGGCGTTCGCGGCGATCGTCGCGAACCCGCGGAACGCGAGGCCGCGGACCGCGATGCGGTCGTACGGGTCTCCTGCCGTGGTCGTCGCGACGTACTTGCCGCGGTGAGGGGCTGCGCCCTCGAGCACCGCCGGGGCCTCGGGAAGCGGCTCGACGGCGTTCTGCTGCCGGCGCACGCGACGCCGCCAGCCCCAGATCATGAGCACCGCGGCGGGGACGACGATGACGATGACGCTCATCGCGGACCAGAACTGGATCATCGCGAGACCTCTTCCGCGGGACGCAGCTCGCCGTCCAGGACGGTCGCGACGCCGCCGTGGAAGACGTGGACGACCCGTCCGGGCAGCTCCCGCCCGAGGTACGGGGAGTTCGTCGAGCGGCCGTGCAGCGAGTCCGCGGAGAACGTCGTGTGCGCGGCCGGGTCGTAGAGCGCGAGATGTGCCGGCGTGCCGAGGGCGAAGGCGTCTCCGTAGCCGCGAAGGCCCCCGATCCGCGCGGGCGTGCGCGACATGACGCGCGCGACGTCCGCCCAGCCGAGGAGGCCGGTGTCGACCATCGCGGCGTGCACGACGGACAGGGCGCTCTCGAGTCCCACCATGCCGTTCGCCGCCTCTCCCCAGGCGCACTCCTTCGCCTCGGCGGGGTGCGGGGCGTGGTCGGTCGCGACGATGTCGATGGTGCCGTCGGCGAGTCCCGCGCGCAGCGCCTCGACGTCCTCGGCGGTGCGCAGCGGCGGGTTGACCTTGAATCGCGCGTCGTAGCCCTCGGCGAGCTCCTCGGTCAGCAGCAGGTGGTGCGGCGTCGCCTCGGCGGTGACCCGGATGCCGCGGGCCTTCGCCCAGCGGATCACCTCGACCGCGCCGGCGGTGCTCACGTGGCACACGTGGAGCCGCGCGCCGACATGCTCGGCGAGGAGCACGTCGCGGGCGATGATCGACTCCTCGGCGACCGCGGGCCAGCCCGCGAGGCCAAGCCGGGCGGAGACCACGCCCTCGTTCATCTGCGCGTCCTCGGTGAGCCGCGGGTCCTGCGCGTGCTGGGCGACGACACCGCCGAAGGTCGAGACGTACTCGAGCGCGCGGCGCATGAGCAGCGGATCGTGCACGCACATGCCGTCGTCGGAGAAGACCCTGACCTGCGCGCGGGAGGCCGCCATCGCGCCGATCTCGGCGAGGCGCTCCCCCTTGAGGCCGACCGTGACGGCGCCGATCGGCCGCACCGTCGCATAGCCGGCGCGCTCGCCGAGCGCCTGGACCTGCTCCACGACGCCGGCGGTGTCCTGGACGGGCTGCGTGTTCGCCATCGCGAAGACCGCCGTGTAGCCGCCGGCGGCCGCGGCGCGCGTGCCCGTCAGGACGGTCTCGGACTGCTCGAAGCCGGGCTCCCTGAGGTGGGTGTGCAGGTCGACGAGGCCGGGCAGCGCGATGAGGCCCGAGGCGTCGATCGTGCGATCCGCCGTGACCCCGGCCGCGTCGACGAAGACGCCGTGCTCGATGGCGAGGTCCGCGCGCGAGCCGTTGGGGAGCGTCGTTCCCTTGATCAGCGTCGTCATGATTCCTCCCCCGCGAGCAGGTGGTACAGCACGGACATGCGCACGGAGACGCCGTTCGCGACCTGGTCGAGCACGGTGGATGCCGGCGAGTCGGCCGCGGCCGCGGAGATCTCGAGCCCACGGTTCATCGGGCCGGGATGCATGACCATCGTACTCGCGGGGAGGCGGGCGAGACGCTCGTCGGTCAGGCCCCACTCGCGCGAGTACTCGCGTTCTCCCGGGAAGAACGCGTCGTGCATCCGCTCCCCCTGGACGCGCAGCATCATGAGCACGTCGGGCCGCTCGCCGACCGCGGCATCGAGATCGAAGCCGGCCTCGACCGGCCAATCGCCGATGCCGACCGGCAGCAGGGTCGCCGGTGCGACGAGGCGGACCTTCGCGCCGAGGAGCGCGAGCAGCCATATGTTCGAACGGGCGACGCGGCTGTGCAGGATGTCGCCGACGATCGTGACCGCGACCCCGTCGAGGTCCCGGCCCCGGCTGCCCGCGCCGTGCAGTCGCCGCCGGATCGTGAACGCGTCGAGCAGCGCCTGCGTCGGGTGCTCGTGCGTGCCGTCGCCCGCGTTGACGACACCCGCGTCGATCCACCCCGCGTGCGCGAGCGTGTGCGGAGCGCCGGACGCCGGGTGCCGGATGACGACGCCGTCGGCGCCCATCGCCTGCAGCGTCTGCGCGGTGTCCTTGAGGCTCTCGCCCTTGCTGACGCTCGAGCCCTTCGCAGAGAAGTTGATGACGTCGGCGGAGAGGCGCTTCGCGGCGACCTCGAAGCTGATCCGCGTCCGCGTCGAGTCCTCGAAGAACAGGTTGACGATCGTGCGCCCGCGCAGCGTCGGCAGCTTCTTGATCTCGCGGCCGGAGACGTCCGCCATGTCCTCCGCGGTGTCGAGGATGGCGAGTGCCTGCTGCCTCGTGAGCTCTGCCGTCGACAGCAGATGCCTCACGCGATGGTCACCTCTTCGTAGGCGTCGATCTCCTGCAGCCGCACGCTGATACGCTCGGTCGCGGCGGACGGGACGTTCTTGCCGACGTAGTCGGGCCGGATGGGCAGCTCGCGGTGGCCGCGATCGACGAGGACCGCGAGCCGCACCGCCTTCGGGCGGCCGATCGCCGCGAGCGCGTCAAGCGCGGCCCGGATCGTCCGGCCGCTCATCAGCACGTCGTCGACGAGCACGACGACCTTGCCGTCGATGCCGTCCGGCGGGATCTGCGTCGGGTTCGAGAGCCGCGTCGGATGCCGCGTGAGGTCGTCGCGATACATCGTCACGTCGAGGGAGCCGACCGCGACGCTGCCGGGCTCGATCTGCTCGAGCACCTCGCCGATCCGATTCGCGAGGAACACCCCGCGGGTCGGAATGCCGAGGAGGACGAGACCCGAGGAACCGTGGTTCGACTCGACGATCTCGTGCGCGATGCGGGTGAGCGCTCGCTGGATGTCGGTTGCCTGCAGGAGGATTCGCGCAGCCATCACGACTCCCTTCTCCGCCTCTCCGGACGGTGTTAAAGGTCGTCTGCTTGCCGTCCCAGTATAGGACGAACGACGACGCCGACTACAGCGCGGCCGCGATGCGCCCGAGCACGCCGTTGACGAAGCGCGCGGAGTCCTCGGTCGACAGGGTCTGCGCCTGCTCGACCGCCTCGCTGATCGCGACGGCGGCCGGGACGTCCGGGTTGAACGCGATCTCCCAGGTCGCGAGGCGCAGCAGGGCCCGGTCGACGACCGGCATCCGGTCGAGCTGCCAGTCCCGGGCGTACGTCGTGATCAGCTCGTCGATCTCCTCGCCCCGGTCGATGACCCCCTGGACGATCTCCGCGGCGTACGCCCAGGAGACCTTGCGGTCGGCCTCCCCGGCGACGCGGACGTCCTCGTCGGTCAGCGCGGTCGGCAGATCGATCCCGCGGATGTCCGCGGAGTAGAGCACGTCGAGCGCGCGCTTGCGAGCCTTCGTCCGGGCGCCCACCGGCGACTCAGTCGTTCACGCGGCCGAGGAACGAACCGTCGCGGGTGTCGACCTTGACCTTCGTGTTCGACTCGAGGTAGAGCGGGACCTGGATCTCGTAGCCGGTCTCGAGCGTCGCGGGCTTGGTGCCGGCCGAGGAGCGGTCGCCTTGGAGCCCCGGGTCGGTGTGGGTGACGAGGAGGACGACCGAGGCCGGGAGCTCGACGTAGAGCGGGTTGCCCTCGTTGACGGCGACGAGCACGGTCTGGTTCTCGAGCAGGAAGTTCGCCGCGTCGCCGACGACCGATGCGGGGATCGTGATCTGGTCGTAGTCCGACAGGTCCATGAAGACGTAGCCGTCCCCGTCCTGGTACAGGTACTGGAAGTCGCGCCGGTCGACCGTCGCGAAGTCGATCTTCGTCCCCGCGTTGAAGGTGCGGTCGACGACCTTGCCGGTCACGACGTTCTTCAGTGTCGTTCGGACGAACGCGCCGCCCTTGCCGGGCTTGACGTGCTGGAAGTCGGTGACGTTCCAGAGCCCCCCGTCGATCTCGAGGACCGAGCCCTTCTTGATGTCGTTCGTCGTCGCCATGTGATCGCTTTCGTTCCGTGAAAAAACCCGCGCAAGTCTAGCTCGCGAGCACGGCCTCCACCGCGAGGCCGTACGAGCCGAAGCCGAACCCGGCGATGACACCCGTCGCGACGCCGCTGATGACGGACGTGTGGCGGAAGGTCTCGCGGGCGTGCGGGTTGGAGATGTGCACCTCGACGAGGGTGATCCCCGCCTTCGTGACGAGGGCCGCGGCGTCGCGCAGCGCGTAGCTGTAGTGCGTGAACGCGGCGGGGTTGAGGATGACCGGCGTCGCCGTGTCGACCGCCTCGTGGAGCCAGTGGATGAGCTCGGCCTCGTCATCGGTCTGGCGCACGTCGATCTCCGCGCGCGCGCCGGCGAGCGCCGCGAGCAGCTCGCGGAGCGCGTCGAGGTCCTGACTCCCGTAGACGTCGGGCTCGCGGCTGCCGAGGCGGCCGAGGTTCGGACCATTGAGGACGAGGATTCGTGGCACCCTCCGAGGCTACTCGGAGACCTCCTGGTACGCGGCGAAGAGCAGCGCGTCGTCCGGTCCCTCGACGACCACCGGCCGGGCGATGTCGTCGAGGCAGATGAAGCGAAGCATGCCGGCACGAGCCTTCTTGTCCCGCTGCATGGTCGCGAGCAGGTGTCCCCAGCGGTCGCCGGGATACGTGGTTGGGAGCGTCAGGGACTCGAGGATCGCGCGGTGCCGGTCGACCGCCTGCTCGGAGAGGCCGCGCGTGAGGCGCGACAGCTCCGCCGCGAACACCATGCCGATCGAGATCGCCGCGCCGTGGCGCCAGGTGTAGCGCTCCGCGTGCTCGATGGCGTGCCCGAGGGTGTGTCCGTAGTTGAGGATCTCGCGCAGGCCCTGCTCGGTGAAGTCCTCGCCCACGACGCGCGCCTTGACCGCGATCGCGCGCTCGATCGCCTCGCGGAACTCGGGCGTCGCCGGGTCGGTCGCCGCGTCCAGGTCGGTCTCGACGAGCTCGAGGATGCGCGGATCCTGGATGAAGCCGGTCTTGACGACCTCGGCGTATCCGGCCAGGAGCTCGTTGCGCGGCAGCGTCTGAAGGAGATCGAGGTCGACGATGACCGCCTTCGGCGCCCAGAACGCGCCGACGAGGTTCTTCCCCTCGGTCGTGTTGATCCCCGTCTTGCCACCGACCGCGGCGTCGACCATGCCGAGCACGGTGGTCGGGATCTGCACGACCGGCACGCCGCGCAGCCAGGTGGCGGCGACGAAGCCCGCGAGATCGGTGACCGCGCCTCCGCCGAGCCCGATGACCGCGTCGGTCCGGGTGAAGTCGCTCTGGCCCATGACCTCCCAGCAGAACGCCGCGACCTCGACGCGCTTCGCGGCCTCCGCGTCGGGCACCTCGAGGATGAGCGCCTGGAAGCCGTCGTCGAGGAGGCGTGTGCGCAGCGCCTCGGCGCGCGCGCCGAGCGTCGCGGCGTGCACGATGAGGACCTTCGCGACCTTGGGTCCGAGCGCGTCGGCGACCGCGCCGAAGAGGTCCCGTCCGACCGTCACCTCGTAGCCGGGCGTGCCCGAGACGTGGATCGAGGTCCTGTCCGTGCTGCCCATCAGCGACTCCGCAGCCATTCGACGACCTCCTCCGCGACGGACTCGAAGGTCCGGTGACTCGTATCGATCGTGACGGTCGCGAGCCGGTCGTAGATCGGACGGCGCGCCTCGGCGAGCCGCGTCCAGGCCTCGATGCCGCCGTCCGCGAGCAGCGGACGCTTGGCGGCCTCGCCGGGCTCGCGTTCGATCCGCTCCCGGATCGCCTCGACCGAGCTGGTCAGCTGGATGACGGGGAGCCCCACGAGCAGCTCCTGCGTGCCCGGATCGAGCACGGCACCGCCCCCGAGCGAGACGATCGCGTCCTCGGCGACCGCCTCGGCGACGATCTCGCGCTCGATGCGGCGGAACTCCGGCTCGCCGTACGTCGCGAAGAACTCCGCGATCGACCCGTGCTCCGCGACGAAGCGCTTGTCGGTGTCGATGTGCGGGATGCCGAGCGCCCGGGCGACACGCTTGCCGGTGCGTGTCTTGCCCGCGCCGGGTGCCCCGATCAGGACGACCGTGGTGCTCACGATCCCTCGGCACCGAGCGTGCGCAGCTCGTCCGGGATCGCGGCGACGTAGGCGTCGAGGTTGCGCCGCGTCTCGCCGACCGAGTCGCCGCCGAACTTCTCCAGCACGGAGTTCGCGAGCACGAGCGCGACCATCGCCTCGGCGACGACCCCGGCCGCGGGGACCGCGCAGACGTCGGAGCGCTGGTGATGCGCCTGGGACGCCTTGCCGGTCGCGACGTCGACGGTGCGCAGCGCGCGCGGCACGGTCGAGATCGGCTTCATCGCGGCGCGCACCCGCAGCACGGTCCCCGTCGTCATGCCGCCCTCGGTGCCACCGGCGCGGTCGGTGAGCCGC
>DATMFB010000241.1:0-2933 GCA_035556395.1 Microbacteriaceae bacterium | reverse complement strand
AGCGCGAACTGCACGAGCGAGCGGCCCTGGTGACCGAGCTGCGTCGCCGAGCGCACCTCCCGCGACACCTTCGACGCGCGCTGGAAGGCGCGATCGATGACGGGCGTGGTCGTCCCCGCGACGCGCGCAGCGTCGTAGGCGCGGCGCACCTGGCCGGCGATCTCGTCCTCGCCGACCGCGAGGGACTCCAGGCCGGACGCGACCGAGAAGAGGTGGCGCAGCGCGTGGTCGCCGGTGAGCACCTCGGCGTTCGCGCGGAAGTCCTCGAGCGGCAGTCCCGCGGCGGCGGCGAGGCGCCCCTCGACCGCGGCGATCGCGTGCTCCCCGGCATCGGACGGGACGTCGAGGTAGGCCTCGACCCGGTTGCAGGTCGACAGCATCACGGCGCCGTCCGCGTCAGGCTCGAGGAGCTCGGTCGCCACGAGATCCTCGGTGGCCGCCGAGAGCCGGTCGAGCAGGTCGAATCCCGTCGTCCGATGCGACACGGAGACGCAGATGAGCACCCGCCAATGGTAAGTACCTCGGCTGAGTCCGGATAGGAAGGTACTCCTAACCTCGGTGGGGGAGAATGGCGGCGTGACCGCGACGCTCAGCCATCCGCTCCTCGACGGTCGGACGGGGGAGTCGCTGCTCGTCCGGGCGCTGCGCGGCGATCGACCCGAGCGCACGCCCGTCTGGTTCATGCGGCAGGCGGGGCGCAGCCTCCCCGAGTACCTCGCGGCACGCGCGGGCACCGACATGCTCGACGCCTGCCTGACGCCCGAGCTCGCGAGCGAGATCACGCTCCAGCCGGTCCGGCGGCACGGCGTCGACGCGGGCATCTTCTTCAGCGACATCGTCGTGCCCCTGAAGCTCGCAGGCGTCGACGTCGAGATCGTCCCCGGGACGGGCCCGGTCATCGCCGAGCCGATCCGGACCGCCTCCGATGTGCTCCGACTCCGGCCCCTCGACCCCGACGCGCTCGCACCGATCCGCGAGGCCGTCGCGCTCGCGGTCGCGGAGCTCGACCGGACTCCGCTCATCGGTTTCGCGGGCGCCCCCTACACGCTCGCCTCCTACCTCGTCGAGGGCGGTCCGTCGCGGGAGCAGCTGCGCACCCGCACGATGATGTACGCGGATCCGCACGCCTGGGCCGGCCTGCTCAACTGGTGCGCCGATGTCACGGGGCAGTTCCTCCGCGCCCAGGTCGAGGCGGGGGCCTCGGCGGCTCAGCTCTTCGACTCGTGGGTCGGGTCGCTGTCGCGAGGCGACTACTTCAAGCGCGTCGTCCCGCACTCGCAGCGCGCGCTCTCGCATCTGCGCGGCACGACCGTCCCGATCATCCACTTCGGGCTCGGCTCCGGCGAGTTCCTCGACGTCATGGCGGGTGCGGGTGCCGACGCCGTCGGCGTCGACTGGCGGCTCCCGCTCGACGTGGCCGCGAGCCGGGTCGGGCCGGACGTGACCCTCCAGGGAAACATCGACCCCGCGCTCCTCGCGGTCCCGTGGCGCACGCTCCGGGCGCATGTCGAGGACGTCCTGGAGCGCGGCCGCGCCGCGCGGGCGCATGTCGCCAACCTCGGTCATGGCGTTCCCCCGGACACGGATCCGGACGTGCTGTCGCGGATCGTTCGCGTCGTCCACGGCGAAGAGCCGCTCGACTGAGTGCGGCACGCATGGGCGATCACGAGCACGTCATCGTCGTCGGCGCGGGCGTCGGCGGCCTCGTCGTCGCCCACGATCTCGCCGTGAGCGGCGTCCCCGTCACGGTGCTCGAGGCCTCGGACCGAATCGGCGGGCAGCTCGCGCCGGTCGAGGTCGGCGGTGTCGTCGTCGATGCCGCGGCCGAGGCGTATGCGACGCGCTCGGACGCCGTCGCCCTGCTCGCCGCCGAGCTCGGGCTCGAGACCGTCGTGCCGCTCGACTCGCCCGCCTGGCTGATCGGAGCCGACGGACATGCGCGGCCCCTGCCCGCGGCGAGCCTGCTCGGCATCCCGGAGCATCCGTTTGCCGCGGACGTCCTCGCGACGATCGGCGCGGGCGGCGCCTGGCGCGCCCAGCTCGACAAGCTCATCCCCATGTTCCGCCCCGACAAGTACGCCTCGCTCGGCGACCTCGTCGAGAAGCGGATGGGCCGCCGCGTGCTCGAGCGCCTCGTCGATCCGGTCGTGCGCGGCGTCCACTCGACGAGCGCCGCCTCGATCCCGGTCGAGGTCGCGTCGCCGGGGCTCGAGCAGGCGCTGCGGCGCACGGGCTCGCTCGCCGCCGCGGTCGCGGACCTGCGCGCCTCGAGCCCCGCGGGCTCGCAGGTCGGCGGGATCCGCGGCGGGATGCATCGGCTGGCCGCGCGGCTCGCGGAGCGCGCGGTGGAGCACGGCGCCGTCATCCGCACGGACAGCCGGGTCGTCGCGGTGGAGGAGAACGCTGTCGTCACGGCCGACGGGGAACGCCTGGGCGGCCGGATCGTCGTCGCGGCGCCGGGCGTCGCGAGCGAGCCGGTCCGCCGGCGCGAGATCACCCTCGCGACCGCGGTCGTCGACGCGTCGGACCTCGATGCCGCGCCCCGCGGCACCGGCGCGCTCGTCGCGGAGGGCGCGCCGGGGATCGCGGCGCGCGCGTTCACGCACTCATCCGCGAAGTGGGCCTGGCTCGCAGCGGAGCTGCCCTCCCACCGTCATGTCATCCGGCTCTCGTACGATGGGATGCCGGAGGACCCGGAGGGCCGCGTGCTCGCCGACCTCCGGGCGATCACCGGTGCCGACGTCGCCCGGCTCGCGGACTTCACGGTGCGCAGCTGGGTCAGGACGCTCGTCTCGGTGGCGCCGACGGACGCGTCGTCCGGCCCCCGGCTGGCCGGCGAGGCGGCGTCGGGGACGGGACTCGCGACGATCGTGCCGAAGGCGCGGCGACTGGCCGCAGACCTCATCGAAGGCCATCTCACCGAAGGGGAGCAC
>DATMFB010000240.1:0-3035 GCA_035556395.1 Microbacteriaceae bacterium | reverse complement strand
ACGAGCGGTGCGGGGGCTCGTTGAAGGCGTCGACCTCGGTGAGCGAGAGGCCCGTGACGCGCTGGAAGGAGTAGACCCACCACGCGCCGTAGTCGGTGGGGTTCGAGCTCGCCTTGCCGAACTCGCCGTCGCCGACCGCGGTGATGCCGACGTCGAGCTGGTGCTGCACGAGACCCGTGACGGCGTCCTGGAGGAGCGCGTCGTACTCGGGCGAGCGCTTCAGGGTGAACCCGTCCTCCTCGAACTCGCGCGCGGCGTTCGCCGCGACGAGCTCGGGCGTGCGGGGAAGGCTCCCCGCGTGGGAGACCTGGATGCGGTCGGTGCTGGCCTGCATGGCTGCCTCGTTTCGTCGAACGATCGGGAATGATCGCAGCACGGCCCGGGTCTGGTCGACCCTCATGGCGCGAGGCTTCGCATGCGCACTGCCCGGCCAGTCTGACACGTGCTCCCGATCGGGTCGAGGACCGTTGCAGAACGTGTCGGGCTCCCGCTCTGCTCCCCGAGCGATCGGAGCGAGCGCGGGTCGAGTGCGCCGTCGGCGCGTATCGAGACCTCGAAGGGTCGCGTTCTAAAGTTGTGCCCATGACCGCGAACCCGCTCGATGATCCGAATGCCGACCCGAAGGCGATCGCCGCCGAGGCGGCCGCGCAGCTCGCCGCGGCGACGGGTGTCGCGACGCACGAGCTCGCGTTCACGCTCGGCTCCGGTTGGGCGCGCGCCGCGGACCTCATGGGCGAGACCGTCGCGGAGGTCTCCGCGACCGACATCCTCGGCTTCAGCGCGCCCGCGGTCGTCGGGCACGTCGGGACGCTGCGCTCCGTCCGCCTGCCCGGTGGTCGCCACGCGCTCATCATCGGCGCGAGGACGCACTACTACGAGGGCCACGGCGTGCGCCGGGTCGCGCACGGCGTGCGCACCGCGGCGGCCGCCGGCGCGAAGGTCATCGTGCTCACGAACGGCGCCGGCGGGATCAAGTCGCACTGGACGCCGGGCACCGTCGCGCTCATCTCGGATCACATCAACCTGACGGCCGACTCCCCGCTCGAGGGGGCGACCTTCATCGACCTCACCGACCTCTACTCGGCGCGGCTGCGCGCGGTCGCGCGCGCCGTCGACCCCGAGCTCGACGAGGGCGTGTACGTGCAGTTCCGCGGGCCGCACTACGAGTCGCCCGCCGAGGTGCAGATGGCGAAGACCATCGGCGGTCACATCGTCGGCATGTCGACCGCGCTCGAGGCGATCGCGGCGCGCGAGGCCGGCATGGAGATCCTCGGCCTGTCCCTCATCACGAACCTCGCGGCTGGCATCTCCCCGACCCCGCTCTCGCACGAGGAGGTCCTCGCGGCCGGGCGCGAGGCGGAGGCGCGCATCGGGCGACTGCTCGCGGACATCGCGGTGCGGCTGTGACGGACGAACGCGGGTCGAGTAGCGCCGAAGGCGCGTATCGAGACCCCCACTCGCTCAACGATCGGGTCGAAGCCTGGCTCGAGCAGGACCCGGACCCGCAGACCCGCGCGGAACTCACGGAGCTGCTGCAGCGCGCCGACACGGACGAGACGGCGCGCGCAGAACTCGGTGCACGATTCTCCGGGCGACTCGCGTTCGGCACCGCCGGGCTCCGCGCCGAGCTCGGCGCCGGTCCCATGCGGATGAACCGCGTCGTCGTCGCGCAGGCGGCGGCGGGGCTCGCCGCCTACCTGCTCTCGCGCCCGCGGGCCGAGGAGGCCGAAGGCAGTCTCGAGACCGATGAGCGGCTCTCTGTCGTCATCGGCTACGACGGCCGCCGGAACTCCGATGTCTTCGCCCGCGACGCCGCCGAGCTGATGGCCGGAGCCGGCATCCGCGTCCGAATCCTGCCGCGTGCGCTGCCGACTCCCGTGCTCGCGTTCTCGGTGCGTCATCTCGGTGCATCCGCGGGACTCATGATCACCGCGTCGCACAACCCGCCGCGGGACAACGGCCTGAAGGTGTATCTCGGCGACGCCGACGCGGGCTCGCAGATCGTCCCGCCGGCCGATGCGGCGATCGCGGCGGCGATCGCCCAGGTCGCGGAGGGATCGGTCGCGGACCTGCCCCGCGCCGACGACTTCGAGATCCTCACCGACGCCATCCTCGAGGCCTATGTCGCGGCGACGGCCGCGGTCGCCCGCCCTTCGACTCGCTCCGCTCGCTCAGGGACCGATAACCGTGGTGCTCGCTCAGGGACCAACGACGACAACCGGTCCCTGAGCGAGGGCGAAGCCCGAGTCGAAGGGTCGCCCACGAGCCGGCTCCGCGTCGCCTACACCGCGATGCACGGCGTCGGGCTCGAGACGGCGCAGCTCGTGTTCGCGGCCGCGGGCCTCCCCCCCCTCCTCCCGGTGCCCGAGCAGTCCGAGCCGGACGGGCGATTCCCGACACTGGTCTTCCCGAACCCGGAGGAGCCGGGCGCGCTCGACCTCTCGTTCGCCTTCGCGACCGCGAACGACGCCGACCTCATCGTCGCGAACGACCCCGACGCCGACCGGCTCGCGATCGCGGTGCCCGACCCCGGCGAGCCCGACGGCTGGCGCCGCCTGACGGGCAACGAGGTCGGGCTCATCCTCGGCTGGGACGCCGCCGAGTCGGCCGCAGCCGAAGCCGTCACGGACGGGCCCCGGCCCACCCTCGCGAACTCGCTCGTCTCCTCCCCCGGGCTCGCACGGATCGCCGCGCACTGGGGCCTCGCCCACGCCGAGACGCTGACCGGATTCAAGTGGATCTCCCGCGTGCCCGGGCTCGTGTACGGCTACGAGGAGGCGCTCGGCTACCTCGTCAACCCCGGCACCGTTCGCGACAAGGACGGGATCTCCGCGGCGGTGCGCTTCGTCGCGCTCGCGGAGCGGTGGCGCGCCGAGGGTCGCACGGTCGACGACGCGCTCGACTCGATCGCGGCGGCGGTCGGCGGGTACGCATCCGGCCAGGTCAGCATCCGCGTCGAGGACCTCGCCGACATCGCCCGACTGATGGCCCGGCTCCGCGCGACCCCGCCGACCGCGTTCGCCGGCATCGACGTC
>DATMFB010000239.1:0-1569 GCA_035556395.1 Microbacteriaceae bacterium | reverse complement strand
CGCGTCCCGCGATGACGAGCTGCGCGCCGAGCGCCGCGATCATCGCGCCATTGTCGGTGCACAGCGACAGCGGCGGGACGCGCAGCGCGATGCCGGCGGCGGCGCAGCGCTCCTCCGCGAGCGCGCGGATGCGGGCGTTCGCGACGACGCCGCCGCCGAAGAGCAGGCGCGGGATCCCGAGGTCCGTGCAGGCCGCGATCGCCTTCGACACGAGGACGTCGGCGACCGCCTCACGGAAGCTCGCGGCGACATCGGCGACGGGGACGGGCTCGCCCGCGTCCTGCCTGGCCTCGACGTATCGGGCGACCGAGGTCTTGAGTCCCGAGAAGGAGAAGTCGTAGCGGTGCCGCTCAAGATCCTTCGGCCGGGTGAGTCCGCGCGGGAACGCGATCGCCCTGGGATCCCCGTCGGCGGCGACCCGGTCGATGTGCGGACCGCCCGGATACGGCAGGCCGAGCAGGCGTGCGACCTTGTCGAACGCCTCCCCCGCCGCGTCGTCGATCGTCTCGCCGAGCAGCTCGACGTCGTCGACGAGGTCGCGGACGAGCAGCAGGCTCGTGTGGCCGCCGCTGACGAGGAGCGCGATCGTCGGCATCTGAAGCGGCTCGGCGTCGAGGACGTCGACGCCGACGTGGCCGACGAGATGGTTGACGGCGTAGAGCGGCGTCCCGGTCGCGACGCTGAGCGCCTTCGCCGCGGCGACCCCGACCATCAGCGCGCCCGAGAGGCCCGGGCCGTTCGTGACGGCGATCGCGTCGAGATCGGCGAGCGTGACGTCGGCGGTCGCGAGCGCGGACTCGAGCGTCGGCATGAGCGCCTCGAGGTGGGCGCGGGCCGCGACCTCCGGCACGACGCCACCGTAGCGCGCGTGCTCGTCCATTGAGCTCGCGATGGCGTTCGCGAGCAGCTCGGTCCCCCGCACGATCCCGATCCCGGTCTCGTCGCAGGAGGTCTCGATCCCGAGCACGAGCGGCCCTCCGGTGTGCTCACTCATCCTCGCTCCTTCGTTCGCCCGGCAGCGGCCGCGCGCAGGCCGCGGCGGTCGAGGCGCATGACCAGCGCGTCGACCGGCGGATCCGCCGGCGCCGCCGGCGGGTAGTACCTCGGGCGCACCGCGAGCCGGGCGAACCCGAGCGACTCGTAGAGCGCGGTCGCCCCGGGATTGTCGGCACGGACCTCGAGCAAGACTTCGGCGACTCGGCGGCGACGCGCCTCCGCGAGCAGCTCGAGGAGCATCGCGCGCGCGATGCCGAGACGTCGGGATTCGGGCCGCACGGCGATCGTCTGGATGTCGCCCTGCTCGCCGACCGCCCGCAGGCCCGCGTAGCCGACGATCTCGCCCGCATCGTCGATCGCGACGACGTAGCGCCCGTGGGCGCTCCCGAGCTCGGCGCCCATCGTCGCGGCGGGCCAGGCATCCACCGGGAAGACACTGTGCTCGATCGACATGATCGCGTCGAGGTCGGCCGGCACCGCGTCGCGGAGCGAGAACGCCATCACGAGACCCGCTTCGGCGCGCCCGGCGGCGTGACGTCGGGCTCCCGGAGGTACTGGGGCTGATCCGGGCCG
>DATMFB010000238.1:0-12159 GCA_035556395.1 Microbacteriaceae bacterium | reverse complement strand
ACCAGGGCGCGACGCGCGGCGACGGCGTCTTCGAGACCATCAGCGTCGGCCACGGCAGCCCGCAGTCGCTCGAGCATCACCTCGTCCGGTTCGCCCGCTCCGCAGGCGCGCTCGACCTTCCCGTGCCCGACCTCGACGCCTACCGAGCGGCGATCGCCGCCGCGATCGGCGCGCTGCCGCCCGCCGCGGAGGCCTGGGCGAAGGCCGTCCTCACCCGCGGCGTCGAGGGGGGCGAGTCGCCGACCGGCTGGGTCTACGCGACGCATTCGGGCGACTTCTCGGAGGTGCGCCGCAGCGGCGTCCGCGTCGTGCTCCTCGATCGAGGCCTCCGACACGATGTGGAGCAGACCTCGCCGTGGCTCCTCGCGGGGGCGAAGACCCTGTCGTATGCGGTCAATCGCGCGACCCAGCGGGAGGCCCAGCGTCGCGGCGCCGACGACGTCATCTTCGTCTCGAGCGACGGGATCCTGCTCGAGGGTCCCACCTCGACCGTCCTCTACCGTCTCGACGGGAAGATCTGGACGCCGGGGACGGGCCTCGGGATCCTCGACGGCACGACGCAGACGGCGCTCTTCGGCTTCTTCGCCGAGCAGGGGGTCGAGACGGGCTATCGGCTCGCGGGCCCCGACGAGCTCGATCGGGCCGATGCCGTCTGGCTCGTCTCAAGCGTGCGTCATGTGGCGCCCGTTCGTGAGATCGATGGCCGACCGGTGCCGATCGACGTCGAGCTCACCGCCCGGATGAACGACTTCCTCGAGCACCTCGCGGAGTGAGTCGGCGGCCGGCGGCCGCATCGCCCAGTGATCCCGTGCCGCGGTGATCAGGTCGCGAAGGCATCCTTCAGCGCCGCGCCGATCGTCTCCGTCCGATCGTCGACGAATCGTGCGAAGCCGAGGCGGGCCGCCTCCGCCGCTCGCCGTGCCGCCCCCGATGCCTTCCGCACCTCGCCGGCGAGGCTGATCTCACCGACGGCGGCGAGATCGGCCGGCAGCGCCGTGTCCCGTGCGGCGCTCGCGACCGCGAGGGCGATCGCGAGGTCCGCGCCGGGCTCGACGACGCGGATGCCGCCGACGGTCGACACGTAGACGTCGTGCGAGGACAGCGGCAGCCGCGCGCGCTTCTCGAGCACCGCGAGCAGCATCGCGACTCGGCCGGAGTCGAGGCCCCCGACGACGCGGCGAGGGTTCGGTGCCTGGGACGGCACGATGAGCGCCTGGATCTCGACCGGGATCGCACGGCGGCCCTCGATCGCGATCGTGAGGCAGGTGCCGCTCACCGGTCCGCGCGACCGGGACATGAAGAGGCCGCTCGGGTCGGCGACCTCCGCGATGCCGTCGCCCGTCATCTCGAAGCAGCCGACCTCGTCGACCGGCCCGAACCGGTTCTTGTGCGCGCGGACGAATCGCAGCGCCGACTGGCGGTCCCCGTCGAACTGGAGCACGACGTCGACGAGGTGCTCAAGCAGCCGCGGCCCCGCGATGCTGCCGTCCTTCGTGACGTGACCGACGAGCAGGACGGGCAGATCGCGTTCCTTCGCGACGCGGGTGATCGTCGCGGCGACCTCGCGGACCTGGGACATGCCGCCGGCGAGGCCGTCGACGAGCGAGGAGGACACGGTCTGCACCGAGTCGAGGATGACGAGCGCCGGCACGACCGCGTCGATCTGCCCGAGGATCGCCGCGAGATCCGTCTCGGCGGCGAGATGCAGCTCGTCCTGGGGCGCGCCCGTGCGCTCGGCCCGAAGGCGCACCTGGCCCGCCGACTCCTCCGCGGTGACGTAGAGGACCCGGCGCCCCGCCTGCGCCGCGCGCGAGGCGACCTCGAGCAGGAGTGTGGACTTGCCGACCCCGGGCTCGCCGGAGAGCAGGATCGCGGCGCCGGGGACGATGCCGCCGCCGAGCACGCGGTCGAACTCGCCGATGCCGCTCGGCCAGTGCAGCGCCGGCTGCGTCGAGATGCTCGTGATCGGCCGCGCCATGCGGCTCTCGGCGGGTCGGATGGCCGCGGGAGCGCGTCCGCCGCCCTGCGGCACGACCTCGGAGACCGTGTTCCACGCCTGGCACTCGCCGCAGCGACCGACCCATTTGGCGGAGGTCCAGCCGCACTCCGTGCAGCGATACGCGGTGGTGACCCTGGCCATGCGCTCACCCTATGCGCGCCCTCGGACATCTCCTCCACCGTGCGGGGCGGATCGCGTTCTGGCATGCGAAATGCCCCGGTGCACCCTGTTTGAACAGGGTGCACCGGGGCAGATGCCGTGCCGGAGTGCTAAGCGGCCTCAGGCCTCGCTCATCACCGGCTTCCAGTCGCGCTCACCGCGCGCCGCGAGCGCCGCGGCGCGCGCCGCGAGCTTCTCGTCCTGGATGCGCTGGCCCTCGGCGAGGAACTCCTCCGACATCGGGACCGACTCGACCCGGCTGACGCCGTGGTGCTTCTCGATGTACGCGTCGAGCTCGGGACCAGAGGCCCACGAGGTGATGAGGCAGTAGCGCGGGTCCGGACCCGGGTGGTACGCCGCGTGCCAGAGCCGCTGCGTGTCGATGATGAGCTGCGCGCCGGCCGGCAGCGCGATGCGCACCTCGCCGGCGGGGTCGGTGCGGTTGTCGCGCAGCACGAAGAACGAGTCCTTGTCGTCCGAGAGGTTGAAGAACCCGCGCACGACCCAGCCGGTGCCCTCGGGGTTCAGCCGGTTGTTGTCGTCCTGGTGGAGGTTGTAGAGCGTCTCGCCGTAGGGGGTCGGCTGCAGCTCGATGACGCGGCAGCGGCCGACGTTCGAGCCGGGCTCCTGCGCGCGGCGGACCAGGTTCGGCGCCTTCGCGACCTGGGAGTCGATCCAGAGGCCGTCCTTGTCCGTCCGCGGGTTGTCGCCGGTCCAGAATCCGCCGCACTCGACGGTGCCGGTCTTGGACGCGATGGGCGCGAACCGAGTGTCGCCGCTCGACTTCCAGTCGACGTACTCGAGGTCGAGCCATTCCTTCGGATCGGCTGCCTGGTCGTACCGGTCGAGAACGACATAGCCGGTCTCCTCGAGAGCGGCGGACGTGATGTAAGCCACGAATGGGCCTCCTTGCGGGGTAACTGGGCGCGTACCGTTTTTCCACGCCCGACTGAGGGCAACCTTACTCGCGGGCGGTCGACGGAAACTCGAACTCTCGATGAATGGGACTGGTCGGCCAGGTACACTATTCGGCGGAAGTGTGTCAGAGCGGCCGAATGTGCGACACTCGAAATGTCGTGTGGGGCAACCCACCGGGGGTTCAAATCCCTCCACTTCCGCCGTACCGGAGGCCCCGCAGTCGCGGGGCCTCCGGCGTTTCAGCGCTCGGTGAGGGAAGAATGGACCCGATGGGCAGCTCCACGAACGTCGAGGCGACCGCGGTCGGCACCCTCTCCTGGCTCGCCGCCACGACCGGGAGGATCGCCGTCCCCGTCTATCAGCGGCAGTACCGGTGGGAGACGAGCGCGTGCGCGCAGCTCCTCGCGGACGTCCGCGCCGCGGCCGACGGCGACGACCGCCAGCGCCATTTCCTCGGCTCGATCCTCTCGGCGGCGAGCGACGACGGCCTCGTCCTCATCGACGGCCAGCAGCGCGTCACGACCCTCATGCTGCTCGTCGCGGCGCTGCGGCACTCGGCCGGCGACACCGCGTTCGCCGCGCAGCTCGACCGCGTGCTCCTCGACCCCGCCGATCCGCAGCGCACCCGCCTGCACCCGCATCGCGCCTGGGCGGGGCTCTACGAGGCGGTCGTGCTCGGCCGCGAGCACGACGCGGTCGCCGGCACGCGGTTCGAGGAGAACTACACCTACTTCCGCAGCCAGGTCGCCTCCGACGACGCCGATCGGATCTGGCGGGGGCTGTCGCGCCTCGAGCACGTCGCGATCACGCTGCTGCCCGATGCGAACGCGCAGCAGATCTTCGAGAGCCTCAACTCGACCGGGGCGCCGCTGCGCGACCACGAGCTCATCCACAACTACGTGCTCATGGGCCTCGCGCACGACGAGCAGACGGAGATCGAGGACGAGTACTGGGCGCCGATCGAGCGCGCGACGGGCGAGCTCATCGGCGAGTTCTTCCGCGACCTCGTCGTCCTGACGACGGGGGTCGAGCCGCCCGCGGAGGAGCGCGCGGTCTACGACGCGTTCCGCCGGGAGTTCCCGCGCCTCGGCCTCGCGGCGCTCCGCGAGCACGCCGCCGGGTGGCGCGAGCTCGCCGAGGTCTACGCCCTCATCCTCGACCCGTCGACCGTCGAGGACCCCGCCGTCGCACGCGCGCTCGGCCACCTCGGCGTCTTCGGCTCGTCGATGCACCCGCTCACCATGCTCGCCGTCCGGGACTGGCGGCGCGGCGCGCTCGCGGCGCCGGTGCTCGTCGAGACGCTCGCGCTCATCGAGTCGCTGCTGCTGCGGCGCATGGTCGTCGGCACGAACCGCGAGCGGCTCGTCGCGCGGCTCTGCCGCAAATGGCCGGCCGGCCCCGAGGAGCTCGGCCGCGCGATGGCGCGGGTGACGCCGTCCGACGAGCGCATCCGGCTCGCGCTGCGCTACCGGGCGCTGCCCGTCGGCGGATACGTCCTGAGTCGCCTCGAGTCGATCGCCGACCTCCCGGTCGCCGCCGCGGACCTCGTCGTCGACCACGTCTTCCCGATCGCGCCGGGGGAGGCCTGGAGCGGGGACGGCGTCCGCGCCTGGCGCGACCTCAGCGAGGACGAGCAGAACTCCCTCCGCGCGCTGCAGCAGACCGCCGGCAATCTCACGCTGCTCGAGGAGCCCCTCGCCGACGGAGCCGCCGCGCGCTCGTTCCCCGACAAGGCCGCGTTCTACTCGCGGAGCGCGGTGCCGGGGACGCGCGCGCTCGCGGAGCTGCCCGCCTGGGGGTCCGGCCCGATCGGCGAGCGCTCCGGCCGGCTCGCGGCCGAGTTCGTGCGGATCTGGCCGCGCGCCGCGACCGGCGCGATCGACGACGACGGCCTCACCCCGATCCTCGACGCCGTGCGCCGCCCCGGCTGGTACTCCGGCTGGCAGCAGGAGTTCGACTACGTCGAGTACCGCGGCGAGCACTGGGAGGTGCACGACCTGCCGGCGCTCTTCGCCCGCATCTACCGCCGGCTCTGGACCGATCGATCCGACGAGGTGCTCGCCTTCAGCGCCGCGAACGGCGGCCCCGTCTACGACACCCAGGCCTGGGCGTCGACGTGGGTGCCGCTCGGCGAGACCCACTGGCTGACGACGGCCGCCGCGCCGCAGTACCTGCTGCGCGACCTGCAGGGCGTCCTCGGCGCCCTCGGCCTCGCCGACGAGGTGTTCGTCCGCTACGAGTGGGGGATGGGGTAGTCGCTCCCGGATCACGCGGCCGCGACGCGTGGCGGTCGACGGACCCGCGGGCCGGGGGTCACAATGGCTGACATGACCGTCGGCACCCCGGATCGGAACTCCAGCTGGCTCTCCGACGACGAGCTCGCGGAGATCCGTCGCCGACTGCCGCTCATCTACGTCGAGGCGGTGCCCGTGCGCGTCGACGGCCTCGGGCGCGTGACCGAGGTCGGTCTGCTGCTGCGGGCGAACGAGGGCGAGCTGACGCGGACGATCGTGTCCGGTCGCGTCCTGCACGGGGAGTCGATCCGCGACGCGCTCTACCGGCACCTCGAGAAGGACCTCGGCCCGATGGCGTTCCCCCAGCTGCCGACGAGCCCGCTCCCCTTCCACGTCGCCGAGTACTTCCCCTGGCCGACCGAGGGCGGCTTCCTCGACGCGCGCCAGCACGCCGTCGCGCTCGCGTACGTCGTGCCCGTGACCGGGACGTGCGAGCCGCGGCAGGACGCGCTCGAGATCACCTGGCTGCGCCCGTCGGAGGCGGCCTCGGACGAGGTCACGTCCGACATGGAGGGTGGTCGGGGCGCGCTGCTCAAGGCCGCGCTCGCCTCAGTCGGCGTCCTGCCCTGACCCGCCGCGCGCTCGTTCAGGCCGCGCGGCGCCGCCAGACGATCGCGTTCGTCGGGTCGTAGCGGCGATTGCAGCGCCCGCACGACATCGGCCTGCTCGGTCTTCGGAACCGGACGTGTTCGTGCCCGCCAGGGCACGTGCCGACCCAGGGCGCGCGCTCGATCGCGATGGGGCCGTCGTGCGTCCGGCCGCCCGTGTAGCCGAGCTCGCGGGCGGTCCCCAGCCAGCGCGCCCCGTGCCCGGCGCGCGGACCGGCGAGCGCGTGCGCGACCTCGTGGAGGAGCACCTGATGGATCGCGTCGTCCTCGAAGCGCACGGCGAGGTAGCGCGAGACTGAGATCCGGCGACGCGAGTGGTCGCAGAGCCCGGCGCGCGTCTTCGCGGTGTCGAACGCGAACGTCCACGACGCGTCGAGGTGCAGCGCGATGAGCGCTTCGGCCCAGATGCGGACCCTCGTGAGCTCGGCCATGTCGAGACGGTACCCGCGACCCCCGACGCCGGGCCTCAGCCGCCGGTGCGGTCGAGGAGCGCGCCCACCAGGTACATCGTGACGTCGATCTCCCGCGGCGACGCGTTGTCGCGGACGAGCACCGCGAGCGCCTCGCTCAGGTCCTCGCGCGCCGAGTCGTACTCGCCGAGCGCGATGCGCACGAGCGCCCGCTGCCGGCGCGCGTCCGCGACGATGCCGAACCAGCCGCTCGACGACGCCTCGACGATCGAGTCGGACAGCTCGTGGATCGCCTGCTCGTGCTTGCCTTCGTCGCGCAGGAGCTGCGCGCGCGCGACCTTGACGCGGCACAGCGGCGCGCGATCGCCGGCGAGCCGGGCCTGCATGAGCGCCTCGGTCGCGACCGTGTGCGCCTCCTCGGGGCGGCCCGTCACGCGCAGCAGCCCGATCTTCTCGGCGAGCGCCGCGGTCGATCGCTCATCGGCGAGCTCGTCGAGCCGGCGCTGCGCGCTCGCGACGTCGAACCGCTCGTCGAGGCTCACCGGGTCGAATCCCAGGAAGTACGACTCCACCGCCGTCCCCTCCACGCTCTCCATGCGCCGCCGCGCGCCGCGTCGCATTCGCCGCCAGGATACGGTGCGGCGGGCCTTCAGAGCCGGAAGACACCCCGCCCGGGGGCCGGGGAGCCGGTGGCGGTCGCATCGGTCGCGATCGGCGCGCCGGCGGAGAACGCGGTGAGCTCGCGCCCCGAGAGCACCGCGGCCGGGTGCGGCCCGGCCCCGAAGAGCGGGCCGGCCCACTCCGCGGGCAGCCCGCCGCGCGATGCCGCGAGCACGACGTTCCCGAACCGGCGCCCCTTCACGATCGACGACTCGGCGAGGAGCGTGACGGGCCCGATCGCGGCCTCGAGCGTGACGGCCTGCGAGCGCGCGTAGCGCAGCGGCGGCCCGTCCGCGACGTTGACGAGCGCGATCCCGTCGGGCGCGAGCAGCGCGGCGGCCTCCCGGTAGAACTCGACGCTCGTCACGTGCGCCGGGGTCTGCGCGCCCGCGAAGATGTCGATGACGAGTACGTCGGCGGTGCCGGCGAGGCCCTGCGGGAGCGAGCGCAGCGTCGCGCGGGCGTCCCCGTAGCGGATCCGGATCGACGCGTGCCGGTCCCACGGCAGCTCGGTGCGCACGAACTCGACGAGGTCGCGGTCGAGCTCGACGACCTGCTGGCGCGAGCGAGGTCTCGTCGCCTCGACGTAGCGGGGGAGGGTGAGCGCGCCCGCGCCCAGGTGGATCGCCGTGATCGGCGCACCGGGCTCGCCGACCCGGTCGATGACGTTGCCCATCCGGCGCACGTACTCGAACGCGAGCTCGGTCGGGTGGTCGAGGTCGACATGCGACTGCGGCGTCCCGTCGACGACGAGCTCGTACGCGCCGCGCCGCCAGCGGTCCTCGCGGATCTCGGCGAGCCCGCCGCCCCCGAGCCGCCGCGTCCGCACTTCGCTCACCCGCCCATCCTCCCGCACCGCGTTCTCCCCCCCGCATCGACTGTGCACTTTCTCGCCGATTCCGGGCTATCCGCCGCGAAAAGTGCACAGTCGATGCCTGGCAGAGCGTCAGCGGCGCAGGGCGCGGTCGAAACGAGCGACGGTGTCATCCCGTCCGGCGCGGCGCAGACCCGCGGCGCGGACCCGGATCACGCGCCAGTCGTCCTCCGCCGCGCGGTCGAACCGCCGGATGTCCTTCTCGTACTGCACGGTCGATGTGCGGTGCTGGTCTCCGTCGTACTCGCCGAGCACCCGGTGCTCGGGCCAGGCGAGGTCGAACCATCCGATGCTTCGCCCGTCCCGGTCACGCAGCTCGAATCCGCAGACCGGCTCCGGCAGCCCCGCGTCGAGGAGCAGCAGGCGGAGCTTCGTCTCCTGGGCCGACTCGACGCCGGGTCGCATCAGCTCGAGTGCCAGCCGCGCGAGCCGCACGCGACGATGCGGGCCGACCGCCGCCGCTCGCAACCGTTCGAGCGTCGTCCATGGGCGATGGGCGACGCGGAATCGAGGGACGTGGATGAGGTGGTCGCCGGCCGCGACGAGGTCATCGCGCCGCAGCTCCCGCGCGAGTTCCAGGAAGAGATGCTCGGGCGCGGAGACCCGCAGCCCGTCGAGCTCGATCGCGGGGCCGTCGTCCCGATGGCCGACGACGCCCTTGCCTCGGGAGTGGCTCGCGTTCGGCGGCGCGGAGATGTGCAGGCGTTCGTCCGCGTCGAGCGGCAGTGGCACGCCGAGTATCCGCGCAGCCGTGACATGGCTCAGGCGCTCGGTCGGACGCAGGCGGGCGATTCGTTTCGATAGGTTCACACCTCTTGAGTCATCGACTGTGCAGTTTTCAGGGCGATCTGGGGAAAATCGCCGCGGAAGTGCACAGTCGATGCGAGGAGAGAACGCGGTCCGCGCGGCTTATACGCCGGGTCGCGAAGGATGTCAAGGAACGGACTTGCGCGGCGTGCCGGAACCGGACTATGATGATTCCTTGCGCTTCGCTCCATGCGCATCCGGACAGGCAGTCATATCGCGGTCGGCCTGTGTCTCTCGAGAATAGCGGCGAGAGTCAATCCGCATGGGAGCGCTCGGCGCGTCATCGCTCACTCGCTATACGCCCTTGCCAGGGCGGGAGGTCAATCCCTTGGCTGCTTCGCGCACCGCGTCCACCGCATCGAACTCCCCGAAGAATGGACGCACCGCATCGCGGCTGTCCTTCGCAAAGATCACGGACACTCTGACGGTCCCCGATCTGCTCGCACTCCAGACCGAGTCATTCGAATGGCTCGTCGGCTCGGAGATCTGGCAGCAGCGGGTCGCCGAGGCCGAGGCCGAGGGTCGCACCGACCTGCCCGGCCGCAGCGGCCTCGAGGAGATCTTCGAGGAGATCTCCCCGATCGAGGACGCGAACGGCACGATGCAGCTGTCGTTCTCCTCCCCGGAGCTCGACGAGCCCAAGTACACGATCGACGAGTGCAAGGAGCGCGGCAAGACGTACGCGGCTCCGCTCTACGTCGAGGCCGAGTTCATGAACCACACCACGGGTGAGATCAAGACTCAGACGGTCTTCATGGGCGACTTCCCGCTCCAGACCGACAAGGGCACCTTCATCGTCAACGGCACCGAGCGCGTCGTCGTCTCGCAGCTCGTGCGCAGCCCTGGCGTCTACTTCGACCGCACCGCCGAGAAGACCTCCGACAAGGACGTCTTCTCCGCGCGCATCATCCCGAGCCGCGGCGCATGGCTCGAGTTCGAGATCGACAAGCGCGACCAGGTCGGCGTGCGCATCGACCGCAAGCGCAAGCAGTCGGTCACCGTCTTCCTCAAGGCCCTCGGCCTGACCTCCGAGGAGATCCTCGAGGAGTTCAAGGGCTTCGGCTCGATCGAGGCGACGCTCGAGAAGGACACGATCCTCACCAAGGACGAGGCCCTCAAGGACATCTACCGGAAGCTCCGCCCGGGCGACCAGGTCGCCGCCGAGGCGGCGCGCGCGCTGCTCGAGAACTTCTACTTCAACCCGAAGCGCTACGACCTCGCGAAGGTCGGCCGGTACAAGATCAACCGGAAGCTCGGCATCGACCGCCCGATCACCGACTCGGTGCTCACGGTCGAGGACATCGTCGCGACGATCCGCTACCTCGTCGCCCTGCACGACACGAGCGCCCCCGGCGTCACCATCGCCGAGGACCGCTCGGTCTCGATCAAGGGCGTCCGCGACGGCAAGTCGGTCGACGTGCGCGTCGAGACCGACGACATCGACCACTTCGGCAACCGTCGCATCCGCGCCGTCGGCGAGCTCATCCAGAACCAGGTCCGCACGGGCCTGTCCCGGATGGAGCGCGTCGTCCGCGAGCGCATGACGACGCAGGACATCGAGGCGATCACCCCGCAGACGCTCATCAACGTCCGCCCGGTCGTCGCGGCGATCAAGGAGTTCTTCGGGACCTCGCAGCTGTCGCAGTTCATGGACCAGAACAACCCGCTCGCGGGCCTCACCCACAAGCGCCGCCTGTCGGCGCTCGGCCCGGGTGGCCTCAGCCGTGAGCGCGCGGGCGTCGAGGTCCGTGACGTCCACCCCTCGCACTACGGCCGCATGTGCCCGATCGAGACGCCGGAAGGCCCGAACATCGGCCTCATCGGCTCGCTCGCGACGTTCGCCCGGATCAACGCGTTCGGCTTCATCGAGACGCCGTACCGTCGCATCGAGAAGGGCAAGGTCACCGACAAGATCGACTACCTGACCGCCTCCGAGGAGGACGACTACGTCGTCGCCCAGGCCGGCGCCCTCCTCAACAAGGACGGGTCGTTCGCCGAGGAGCGCGTGCTCGCCCGCAAGAAGGGCGACGAGGTCGACCTCGTCGCAACCGGCGAGGTCGGCTACATGGACGTCTCCCCGCGCCAGATGGTGTCGGTGGCGACGAGCCTCATCCCGTTCCTCGAGCACGACGACGCGAACCGCGCGCTCATGGGCGCGAACATGCAGCGTCAGGCCGTCCCGCTCCTGCGGAGCGAGTCGCCGCTCGTCGGCACCGGCATGGAGGCCTACGCGGCCGTCGACGCCGGTGACGTCATCGTCGCCGAGAAGCCCGGTGTCGTCGCCGAGGTGAGCGCCGACGTCGTGACCGTCCAGCTCGACGAGGGCGGCACGCAGGACTACTACCTGCGCAAGTTCGACCGGTCGAACCAGGGCACCTCGTACAACCACCGCGTCGTGGTCGCCGCCGGCGACCGCGTCGAGGCGGGCGAGGTCCTCGCCGACGGCCCCGCGACGGAGAACGGCGAGCTCGCGCTCGGCAAGAACCTCCTCGTCGCGTTCATGCCGTGGGAGGGTCACAACTTCGAGGACGCGATCATCCTCAGCCAGAACCTCGTGAAGGACGACATCCTCTCGTCGATCCACATCGAGGAGTACGAGGTCGACGCCCGCGACACCAAGCTCGGCAAGGAGGAGATCACCCGTGATCTCCCGAACGTGTCGATGGACCTGCTCGCCGACCTCGACGAGCGCGGCATCATCCGCATCGGCGCCGAGGTCAGCCCCGGCGACATCCTCGTCGGCAAGGTCACGCCGAAGGGCGAGACCGAGCTCTCCGCCGAGGAGCGCCTGCTCCGCGCGATCTTCAACGAGAAGAGCCGCGAGGTCCGCGACACCTCCCTCAAGGTGCCGCACGGCCAGGAGGGCACCATCATCGCGGTCAAGGAGTTCTCCGCGGAGAACGACGACGAGCTCGGCAACGGCGTCAACCACCGGGTGATCGTCTACATCGCGCAGAAGCGCAAGATCACCGAGGGCGACAAGCTCGCCGGCCGCCACGGCAACAAGGGCGTCATCGCGAAGATCCTGCCCATCGAGGACATGCCGTTCCTCGCGGACGGCACGCCGGTCGACGTCGTCCTCAACCCGCTCGGCATCCCGGGCCGCATGAACTTCGGCCAGGTGCTCGAGACGCACCTCGGCTGGGTCGCGAAGCAGGGCTGGAAGGTCGAGGGCAAGCCGTCCTGGACGCACTCGCTCCCGAAGGACGCCTTCGAGGCGGCCCCGGGCACGAAGGTGGCCACGCCGGTCTTCGACGGCGCGCTCGAGGAGGAGATCGCGGGTCTGCTCGACTCGACGCTCCTCACCCGCGACGGCGAGCGGCTCATCGACTCGTCCGGCAAGGCGCAGCTGCTCGACGGCCGCTCCGGCGAGCCGTTCCCGTACCCGGTGTCGGTCGGCTACATGTACATCCTGAAGCTGCACCACCTC
>DATMFB010000237.1:0-6280 GCA_035556395.1 Microbacteriaceae bacterium | reverse complement strand
GGGGTCAGCACGCCGCCCGGGGAGGCGGTGTTCGACGGCAGGAACCAGATCGGCGTCCAGCCGATCGCCGCGGCCTTCGCGAGGTTCTCGATCGCGCGCGGGGTCACGGACACCGCGTGGAAGAGGACATCGGCGCCGGTCCCGGCGAGCTCGGTGATCTGCGGCTCGAGGTAGTTCGGCGTGCTGCTCGCCGGACCGGGCTCGTAGCTGAGCTCCTTGACGATCTCGATCTGGTCGGCGCCCGCGATGGCCTCCTTGAAGCCCTGCAGGTAGCCCTTGCCGTAGTCATCGTTCTGGTAGAGCGCCGCGACCTTGTGCGGCTGGCCGCCGGCGACGAGTGCCTCGCCGAAGGCCGCGCCCTCCTGCTGGTAGATCGGCACGAGGCCGAGCTGGACCGGCGACTCGGCGCGGTCGGAGAAGATCGGGTCGCCCGTCATGACGAGGACCTGCGGGACGCCGGCTTCGATCGCCGCCTCGCGCCAGGCGCGGTTGGTCGGGGTGCCGAGGCCGAGGCCGGCGGCGAAGACGCCGTCGTTGACCATCTGGTTGAAGTTCGCCGCGGACTTCTCCGGGGCGTACTCGTCGTCATAGGTCTTGATCACGATCTGGCGCGTCTTGCCGTCGCCGAACGTGATGCCGCCCTCGGCGTTCTTCGTCCCGAAGTAGGCGAGCGCGCCGTCCGCGGTGCAGTTGCCCGGTCCGGCGGTCGCACCGGTGAGCGGCGTCGAGATGCCGAAGGTGAGCGTCGTGTCGGTGATGCCCGGGGAGGCGACGACCGCTGGGGTCGTCTCGTCCGGCGTCGTCGGCGTCTCTCCGCCGCGCGCGCATGCCGTGAGGGCGAGCGCGATGACGCCGACCGACGCGGCGACCGCGAGTGCGCGGCGTCCGGTCTGGTTGGTCTTCATGTGTTCCTCTCCTTCGAGGTAGGGACTTGCTACTTGGTGTTCTCGGTAGTCGAGCCGGCCGTGGGGTCGGCGCCGACGCTGTGGCCCGAGCGCCCCCGTCGCACGAGGCGGCGGATGGTGCGAGGGAGACTCGCGAGTCCTCCCGGGAGGAGGAACAGGATGACGATGATGACGACGCCCTGCACGAGCGTCGTGTAGATGGACAGCTGCAGGCCGTTCATGATCTGGCTGACCGCGACGTAGAAGATGCCGCCGAGCACGGCGCCAACGATGCTTCCGGCCCCGCCGACGATGGAGGCGATGACGAGGTCGATCGAGTTGTGGAACGCGAGCGTCTCCGAGGACGTGAACTGGCCCCAGACGATGAGCAGGAAGCCGGCGATGCCGCCGTAGATCGCGGCGATCGTGAAGGCGAGCACCTTGTACCGATAGGGGGAGACGCCCATCGAGGAGGCGATCGCCTCGTTCGACTTGACGATCGCGAAGGCGCGTCCGTACTTGCCGCGGACGAGGAAGTACGCGAGGGCGAAGAACGCGATGGCGATCGTGACGACGATGTAGTACTGCCACTGGTCGTTCTCGAGCCCCGGGCCCGCGGCGAACGGGTTGCCCTTGTGGATCTCGCCGTCGGCTCCGACGTAGTCGAGGCGCCGGATCGAGACGCCCTCGTTGCCGCCGGTGAACTCCGAGAACTTCTGCGCGAGCGGGAGGCCGATGGTCGGCAGCGCGATCGTGACCATCGCGAGGGCGAGGCCGCGCAGGCGGACCGTCACGAGCGCGATGAGCAGGCCGAGCACGCCGGGGATGAGGCCCGAGAGCAGGAAGCCGATGACGATCGCGCCCTCGGCGAGCGGGCCGCCCCACCAGTCGCGGATCGGGATGATCGCGCAGTACGCGCCGACGCCGACGAAGAAGGAGTGGCCGAGCGACACCAGCCCGGTGAAGCCCATGACGATGTTGAGGCCGAGGATCGCGACGGCGAAGACGGCGATGTGCGAGATCGTCTGGTTCGTGAACGGGTCGGCGACGAGCGGCACGATCGCGAGCACCACGACGAGCGCGAGGAAGGTCCCGAGGCGGACCCAGCGGTTGGAGACGACGGCGTCGTAGCCCTTCATACCCGCACCACCGCCCTTCGGCCGAAGAGCCCTTGCGGCCGGATGATCAGGACGATGAAGACGAGGACGAACGGGACGACGACCTTGAGGTCGTGGCCGATCCACGGGACGTACGCGGCGGCGAGCGACTCGAGGATCGTGATGCCGAGCGCGGCGATGACGGCGCCGAGGGGCGAGTCGAGCCCGCCGATGACGACGGCGGCGAGCGCGTAGACGAGGATGCCGTCGAAGTTGTTCGGGGTGAGCTGGGACTTCGACGCGAGCAGGATCGCGGCGACCGTGCCGAGCGCCGCGGCGAGGCCCCAGCCCGCCATCCGCATGCCGCCGACGCGGATGCCGGAGAGCGCCGCGGAGGGGGCATTGTCGGCGACCGCGCGCATGCCGAGCCCGAGCTTCGTGCCGCGGAACAGGATCTGCAGCACGATCATGAGCGCGATGATCGTCGCGAAGGTGACGATCGACCAGACGCTGATCGAGACGCTGCCGATCCGCAGGCTCTCGCTGCCGCCGAAGAAGAACGGGTAGGGCGTCGGGTTGAAGCCCCAGATCAGGCCGACGAGTCCCGTGAGCAGCGTCAGCAGGCCGACGGTCGCGACGATCTTCGTGTCCTCCTCGGCTCGCTCGAAGCGCCGCATGACGAACCGCTCGACGAAGCCGCCGAGCGCGAGCGACGCGATGACCGCCGCGACGATCCCGAAGATGATGCCGATCGTCGAGCCGACGCCCGGGATGGCGAGGTTGCCGATCGTCATGCCGATGTAGGAGCCGAGCACCGCCATGCCGCCCTGGGCGAAGTTGATGAGGCCGGTCGCCTGGTTGACGAGGACGATCGCGAGCGCGAGCGCCCCGTAGATCGAGCCCTGAGCGAGCCCGTCGACGACGAGCTGGACGAAGGTGCCGAACGGATTCATCTCAACCCCCCAGGTACGCTCGGCGGATCTCGTCGTTGCCCTTGAGCTCGGCGGTCGTGCCCGTGAGCACGCTCCTGCCGGTCTCGAGGACGGTGACGGAGTCGACGACGGAGAACGCGAGGTTCGCGTTCTGCTCGACGACGAGCATGGCGATCCCCGACTCCTTGCGCAGCCTCGCGATCGCGTCGTAGACGCTGCGCGCGGTGCTCGGAGCGAGGCCGAGGGACGGCTCGTCGAGGACGAGCAGCTTGGGTGCCGCCATGAACGCGCGCGAGACCGCGAGCATCTGCTGCTCGCCCCCGGACAGCGCCGAGGCGTTCGAGCGGATCCGCTGCTTCAGGTTCGGGAAGAGCTCGAGCAGGTAGTCGAGGTCGGTCGCGACCTGCTGGCGGTCCTTGCGCATGTAGGCGCCGACCATGAGGTTCTCCCTGACGGTGAGGTTGCCGAGCGTGCCGCGACCCTCCGGCACGTGCGCGATCCCGAGCGAGGCGACCCGCTCCGGCCGGAAGCCGCGGATCGACTGGCCGTCGTAGACGATCGAGCCGCCGGCGCGCACGGTGCCGCTGATCGCGCGCAGCGTCGTCGTCTTGCCCGCGCCGTTCGCGCCGAGGATGCCGACCGCGCCGCCCTCCGGCACGCTGATCGAGACGCTCTCGAGGACCTGGACCGGGCCGTAGAACGCGGTGACGTCCTTGAGCTCGAGCAGGTTGCGCTCAGGCAGCGGCATCGGGCGCCCCCAGGTAGGCCTCGATGACGCGAGGGTCGGCCTGCGCCTGCGCGGCGGTGCCCTCCATGAGCTTGCGGCCGTGGTCGAGCACGACGACCCGGTCGGTCAGCTGCGCGATGAGCGACATGTTGTGCTCGACGACGATGATCGTCATGTCGTCCTCGCTGCGCAGTCGCTTGACGGTCTCGATGAGCTGGCCCACCTCGCCGTGCGAGAGGCCGGCTGCCGGCTCGTCGAGCAGCAGCAGCCGAGGGTGCGTCATGAGCGCGCGGCACAGCTCGATCGACTTGTGCAGGCCGTGGGAGAGCTCGTCGGCCGCGAGGTTCACGGCCCAGCCGAGCCCCTGGCGTTCGAGGATCGCGGTCGCCTCGGCGCGCAGCGCCTTCTCGGCCCTCGACGTGTAGGGAAGCCGGATCGCCCAGGACAGCGCGTCGCCCGGGAGGCGGGTGTGGCCGCCGAGCAGCACGTTGTCCAGGACGGAGGCCTGGAGCTGGAGCGCCGGGTGCTGGAAGGTCCGCGCGAGTCCGTGGCGGACGAGCTTCGCGGGGGCCTTGCCGAGCACCTCCTCGCCGTCGATCAGGATCGAGCCGGAACTCGGCCGGTAGTGGCCGCTGATGCAGTTGAAGAGCGAGGTCTTGCCCGCGCCGTTGGGACCGACGAGGCCGAAGATGCTGCCCGGCTCCACGTCGAAGCCGACATCCTCGAGCACGTGCACGCCGCCGAAGCTGAGGTGGACACCGCTCAGGGCGAGACGAGCCGCCATGTCACCCCCTCCGTTGGATTGTTGACAATCGTAATGACGATGGCCTCTTCGTCGAGTCGATTTCGCAAAAATCCCATTCAATGGAACTCTCCGCGATCGGCGTGCATCGAGGAACGTAGCATGGCCGCGACGATCACAGAAAGGTCGAACATGACAACGGAGTCTCTCGCCCAGGCCATCGCGCGCGTCGGCAATCCGGTCGAACTGCTGCGCGATCTGAACTGGCCCGCGTTCACCTTCCCCGTGGCGCCGGAGTTCACGAATTGGCGCGACGAGCAGCGCGCATGGAACACCTCGGTCGCGCTCATGGACCAGTCGCACCACATGACGCAGCTCTTCCTGCACGGCGCCGACCTGATCCCGATGCTCGAGTCGATCTCGCCGAACACGTTCGCGACGTTCCGTCCCGGCGTCGCGAAGCAGCTCATCTCCGTCAACAAGGACGGCTACCTGATCGGCGACGGGATCCTGTTCTACAACTCGGACGGCCCCGACGGCCTCGTGCTGATCGGCCACCACATCCTGATCGACTGGGTGCGCTACAACGCCGAGAAGGCCGAGGCGGCCGGCAAGGACGTCCACCACCGGCTCGAGGCGAACTCCCACATGCGCGGGGGCGCGGACCCGACGTTCTATCGCTACGAGCTGCAGGGACCGTTCGCGAACGACGTCATGGAGCAGGTCTTCGGCGGTCCCGTCCCCGACGTCAAGTTCTTCCACATCGCCGACGTGACGATCGCGGGTCGGCCGGTCAAGGCGCTGCGCCACGGCATGGCCGGGCAGCCCGGCTTCGAGTTCTACGGACCCTGGGCCGACCACGAGGTGGTGCTGAACGCGCTCCTGGAGGCCGGCGAGGCGCACGGCATCCGCCGCGTCGGCGCGAAGGCGTACTCGGCGAGCCCGCTCGAGTCCGGCTGGGTGCCGACGCCGTTCCCCGCGATCTTCGACGAGGACTTCGCGGACTACCGCGAGTGGCTCCCGGCGGCCCGCGCCGGCTCGATCGGCGGCTCGCTCCACTCGCTCGACGTGCACGACTACTACGCGACGCCGTACGACCTGGGCCTCGGCAGGTCGGTGCGCTTCGATCACGACTTCCACGGGCGCGAGGCGCTCGAGCGCCACGCCGAGCAGCAGGGACGCCGCAAGGTCACGCTCATCTGGGACGCCGAGGACGTCGCCGCGATCGCCCAGTCGCAGCTCGAGCCGGGCACGCCGGCCAAGTGGCTCGACTACCCGAAGGCCCGCTACGGCTTCTACCAGATGGACGAGGTGCTCCAGGACGGCGAGCGCGTCGGCATCTCGACCGACGCCGGCTACGTCGCATTCGATCAGCACTACATGTCGCTCGCGACGCTCGACGTGTCGATCCCCGACGGCGCGCGCGTCGAGGTCGTCTGGGGCGAGGACCCCGTCTCCAAGAAGCACCAGGTCGACGCCGCCCACCGGCAGGTCCGGATCGGTGCGACCGTCGCCCCCGCGCCGTACCACGAGTGGGCCAGGAAGGAATATCGGCAGAACGCGTAGCCTGAGCGCATGGCGCGCGGGTCGGGCGGAGAGAGCGTCCTCCAGAAGCACCTGCGCGTGCTCGGCGCCTTCGAAACGCGGCACCCCTACCTGACGCTCGGCGAGGTCGCCGAGCGGGCGGGCCTCGCGCGCTCGACGGCGCACCGGCTGCTCGCGGAGCTCGAGCGCTCGGGACTCGTCGAGCGCTGGCAGGAGGACCGCACCTACCGGCTCGGCGTGCGGCTCTACGAGCTCGCATCCAGGACCCCCGGCGCCCTCGGGCTGCGGGAGACCGCCCGGCCCTTCCTCGCGCACGTCCACGCGGTCGTCCGCCAGCACGCGCAGCTCGGCGT
>DATMFB010000236.1:0-2019 GCA_035556395.1 Microbacteriaceae bacterium | reverse complement strand
TAGCATCGCGGGCATGGACGAACGCCTTCCCTGGATCCAGCCGTACGGCGACGCCATCGTCAAGGGGCTCAATCGCATCGGGGTGAGGTTCGGGCCCGTCGTTGTGCTGACGCTCCACGGGCGCAAGTCCGGCGAGCTTCGATCGACGCCCGTCACTCCGGTCGAGGTCGATGGTCGACGCTACGTCGTCGCCGCGATCGGCACGGCCAACTGGGCGCAGAACGCGAGGGCGGACGGCGACGCCGCGCTCGAGGTCGCCGGCGACATCGAGGCCGTGCAGCTGGTCGAGGTCACCGATCCTGCGCGCAAGGAGCGGGTCGTCGTCGAGTTCGGCCGGCTCGGCATGGCCGGCCGATTCCTGAAGATGGTCGGCGCGGCGCCGGAGCGGACGCCGGAGGGCTTCGCCAAGGCCGCACCGGCCACCGCCGTCTTCGAGGTGTGGCCGGCGCCGACGAGGGTCAGCACCGACGCGTCCTGAGCTGCTCACCCGAGCGTCGGACGCCGGTGCGAGGATGAGGGCATGCCGGAGATGCCCGAGACCGAGGCGCTCGCACGGTTCCTGACCCAGAACGCGGTGGGGCGGCGAGTCGACCGCGTTCGCGCGTTCACCGTCCAGGCCCTCAAGACCTTCGATCCGCCGCTCGAGGCGCTCGAGGGGCGGACGGTCGCGCAGACGACCCGCCACGGGAAGTTCCTCGCGATCGCGACGGAGCGTCCCGGCGATGCGCCGATCCATCTCGTCGTGCACTTCGCGCTCGCGGGCTGGCTGCGCTGGTACGACGAGGTCCCGTCGACGCCCGTCAAGCCGGGCGGCTACATCAACCTCCGCCTGCGCCTCGACGACGGCTCCGGCTTCGATCTCACGGAAGCCGGGACGAAGCACGCGCTCGCGATCCACGTCGTCCGCGATCCGCAGGACGTGCCCGGCATCGCGAAGCTCGGGCCCGACGCGCTCTCCCTCGACCTCGCGAGCTTCGCCGCGCTCCTCGCCGGACGTCGGATGCGGATCAAGGGACTGCTGCGCGACCAGTCGATCATCGCGGGCATCGGCAACGCCTACAGCGACGAGATTCTGCACGTCGCGAAGATGTCGCCCTACGCGCTCGCGGCGAATATCGCGCCGCACGACCTCGTCGACCTCTACGAGGCGATGCGGGACACGCTCGCGCAGGCCATCGAGGCGGCGTCCGGCCGCCCACCCGCGGAGCTCAAGGACGCGAAGCGCTCGGCGATGCGGGTGCACCGCCGCGACGGCGAAGCCTGCCCGGTGTGCGGCGACACGATCCGCAGCGTCAAGTTCTCGGACTCCTCGTTCCAGTACTGCCCGACCTGTCAGACGGACGGGCGACCGCTCGCCGATCGCGTGCTGTCCCGGCTCGTGAAGTAGTCCAGTCGTAGGCTCTCGGCATGGCGAACCCCCGACGCGTCGACGCTGACGACTTCTTCGCGCAGCTGCCCGAGATCGCGCGGCCGAACCTCACCCTGCTCCGCGAGCTCAGTCTCACGGCCGATCGCCGGATCGAAGAGGTGCTGCACTGGAATCTCCCCGCCTATCTGCTCGACGGCACCCGGCAGTGGGTGCTGCAGTCGTACAAGGCGCACGGTTCGTTGCGCTTCCCGACGCGCTTCTTCGCCGCGCACCAGGCGGAGGTCGTGGCGGCCGGCTATGAGGCGGGGGAGGGTTTCATCAAGCTGCCCCACGACCGCGAGGTCCCGCTCGAGCTCTGCAAGCGGCTCATCCGCGCCAGGCTCGACGAGTTCGCGACGACCGGCCTCGGCTGGTAGCGCCCCGCGGCCGTCTCACCGCTGCGCGAGCGCGGCGAGCGCCGGCCCCGTGAGCCGGTACCCGGTCCACTCATTCAGCGCCTCGGCGCCGAGCGAGCGATAGAACGCGATCGACGGCTCGTTCCAGTCGAGCACCGACCACTCGAAGCGCGCGTAACCGCGCTGCACGCAGATCGCCGCGAGCTCGGCGAGGAACGCCGTCCCGTAGCCGTGCCCGCGCTCGGACTCGAGGAC
>DATMFB010000235.1:0-25577 GCA_035556395.1 Microbacteriaceae bacterium | reverse complement strand
ACCCGGAAGATCAAGGTCGGACCGTTCGTCACCAACCCCGCGACGCGCGACTGGACGGTGACCGCGAGCGTGTTCGCGACGCTCAACGAGATGTACGGCAACCGCACGATCTGCGGCATCGGCCGCGGCGACTCGGCGGTGCGCGTCACGAACGGCAAGCCGACGACGCTCGCCGAGCTCCGCGAGTCGATCCATGTCATCCGCGAGCTCGGCAACTCGCGTTCCGTCGAGTACAACGGCTCGACCCTGCGCTTCCCGTGGTCGACCGGCTCGGAGCTCGAGGTCTGGGTCGCCGCGTACGGGCCGCAGGCGCTCAAGCTGACCGGCGAGGTCGGCGACGGCTACATCCTGCAGCTCGCCGACATCGACATCGCGTCCTGGATGATCGGCACCGTCCGCGAGGCGGCGGCGAACGCCGGTCGCGACCCCGACTCGATCAAGTTCTGCGTCAGCGCGCCGTTCTACATCGGCGACGACTGGGCGCACATGCGCGCGCAGAACCGCTGGTTCGGCGGGATGGTCGGCAACCACGTCGCCGACGTCGTCAAGCGCTATGGCGCGGACGCCCCCGTCCCGCAGGCGTTCACCGACTACATCAAGGGCCGCGAGGGCTACGACTACAACACGCACGGCAAGGCGGATAACGACCACGTGGACTTCGTGCCGGACGAGATCGTCGACCGGTTCTGCGTGCTCGGCACCGCCGAGGACCACATCGCCAAGCTGCGCGCGCTCAAGGCGATCGGGGTCGACCACTTCGCGGGCTACCTCATGCACGACAACAAGGAGGAGACGCTCCGGGTCTACGGCGAGACCGTGATCCCCGCGCTCGCCGAACAGGTCACGGCGAAGTCGTGAGACGCGCGCTGCCGTGGGTCTACGGCATCATCGGCATCGCGCTCGGCATCGTGCTCTGGGAGCTGTACAAGCTGCTCGGACCGACCGACGGCGTCGTGATCGGCGCGGTCGAGGGGGAGCGCAACTCGGGCCTGCGGATCCTCCCGCGCACGACCGACCGGGCGATGCCGCACGTGTGGACGATGTTCGAACGGCTCTTCGGGCCGACGAGCGGCGGGGACACGGCGCCGCTGTGGCAGGCCGTCGCGGCGGCATCGATCACGACGCTCGGCATCGCGGCGGCGGGCTTCGCGATCGGCGTCGCCGTCGGGATCGTGCTCGCCGTCATCATGCAGCGCTGGCGGGTCGCCGAGTGGGGCATCCTGCCGTGGGTCATCGTCTCGCAGACGGTGCCGCTCATCGCGTTCGCCCCCGTCGTCAACTCGATCGGCATCCAGATAGACCGGTCGGGCACGCCCTGGCCGCAGTGGCTCTCGGTCGCGCTCGTCGCGTCGTACCTCGCGTTCTTCCCCGTCGCGATCGGCGCGCTGAAGGGCCTCGGCTCGCCCGACCGCGCGCATGCCGAGCTCATGCGGACCTACGCGGCGGGCTATTGGACCACGCTGCGCAAGCTCCGCTTCCCCGCGGCCGTGCCGTACCTCCTCCCGGCGATCCGGCTCGCGGCGGCGAACGCCGTCATCGGCGCGGTCGTCGCCGAGGTGTCGATCGGGATGCCAGGCGGCATCGGCCGGATGATCATCCAGCTCGGTGGCCAGGGCTCGAGCGATCCCGCGATCCCGTGGGGTCCGATCGTCGGGGCCGTGGGGCTCGGGCTCGTCGCGGCCGGGGCCGTCGCGTTCTTCGGCTGGACGATGAGGAACTATCGAAGGGGAGAGGCGACCGCGTGAGCAGATTCGTCACCAAGGAGCAGGCCGCGCAGACCCCGGCCGTCCGGGTCGCGGGCGTCGACAAGGCGTTCGGCAAGCGCGCGAAGGCGGTCTCGGCGCTGACCGGCATCGACCTCGAGATCGGAGCGGGGGAGTTCGTCGCGCTCATCGGCCCATCCGGCTGCGGGAAGTCGACGCTCATGCGGCTCATCGCCGACCTCGACCAGCCGACCGCCGGGACCGTCGAGGTCTACGGCAAGCCCGCTCGCCAGGCGCGACTCGACCAGGAGTACGGCATCGCGTTCCAGCAGGCCGGCCTCCTGCCCTGGCGGACGGTCGTGCAGAACATCGCCCTGCCGCTCGAGATCCACGGCGTCTCCTACGCCGAGCGGGCCGAGCGGGCCGAGGCGCTCGCGACGCTCGTCGGGCTGTCCGACTTCCGGGACCGCTACCCGGACCAGCTCTCGGGCGGCATGCAGCAGCGCGTCGCGATCGCGCGCGCCCTCGCGGAGCGACCGCGGCTGCTGCTCATGGACGAGCCGTTCGGCGCCCTCGACGAGATGACGCGCGAGCGGATGCAGACCGAGCTCGCGCGGATCGCCGTCGAATCCCGTGCGGCGGTCGTCTTCGTGACGCACTCGATCCCCGAGGCGGTCTTCCTGTCCGATCGCGTCGTCGTCATGTCGCCCCGGCCCGGCCGGATCACCCACATCGTCGACGTCCCACTCGGCACCGCCCGGCCGGAGCTGCTGCGGGAGTCCCCCGAGTTCTTCGCGAAGGTCACCGAGGTCCGGGAGGCGCTGCACGGCGCCCCGGTGGAGCGGGCGCCGGAGCGATGAACGTCGGGCTCGAGCGGACCATGCGCATCGTCGCGCCGATCGTCGCGGGCGCGCTGCTGCTCGCGCTCTGGTACGTGCTCGTCGATGTCGCGAAGATCCTGCCGCCGAGCGTGCCGAGTCCGAACGCGATCATCACGCAGTTCACGGACAACTTCGGGATCATCCTGAACGCGACGCGGATCACGGCGGGCAACGCGGCGCTCGGCCTGCTCATCGGCGCGATCATCGCGATCGTCCTCGCCGCGCTCGCCGCGCTCATCCGGCCGCTCGACGGGATGGCGGCGCCCGTCGTCGCGGCGATCGCGGTCGTGCCGATCGTCGCGCTGACCCCGATCTTCAACACGATGTTCGGCGCGTCCGCCCAGACGGGCCGGGTGCTCATCGCCGCGATCGCCTCGTTCGTCCCCGTCTACATCAACGTGCTGCGCGGGCTGCGCCAGGCGCGTCCGGTGCAGCGCGACCTCTTCCTCGCCTACGCCGCGACAAAGCCGCAGACCTTCCGCCGTCTGACCCTCCCGATGGCGCTGCCGTTCCTCATCACCGGTATCCGGATCGCGAGCTCGCTCGCCGTCATCTCCGCGCTCGTCGCGGAGTACTTCGGCGGGCCGGCCGACGGCCTCGGGACGGCGATCGCGAGCTACGCGAAGTCGGGCAAGTCGGCGCTCGCCTGGGCGTTCGTCTTCGCGTCGATCATCGTCGGTCTCGTGTTCTTCCTGGTCACGCTCTTGCTCGAGCGCATCGTGCGCCGCTACCGTTCCGAGCACTGAGCGCGAAGGCAGCGAAATGATCCGTATCACCCCCGCAACACCCGGGAAACACCGGGCGTTCAAACTCGTGGGACTCGCTCGCACCAAGAGCGTCCACCCCTCGTGATCAAGAGAGGAACCACCATGCAAACGCGAATGCGCGCTGCGGTCGGCGTCATCGCCGGTGTCGCAGTGTCCGCCATGCTCCTCACCGGCTGCACGTCGGCGCCGAGCGCGCCGACGACGGCGCCGACCGGAGACGACGCCGTCGAGCTCGACATGACGCCGACGGTGCTCCCCGACGTCGAGTGCGTCGATCCCACCCCGGGCGGCACGCCCGTCAAGCTCATGCTGCAGTGGCTCCCGCAGGCGCAGTTCTCCGGTTACTACGCGGCCGAGTGCCTCGGCTACTTCGACGAGGTCGGACTCGACGTCGAGCTCGTCCCGACCGGCGGCGACATCGTCCCGCAGGATGCGCTCTTCGCAGGCGACGCCGACTACGCGGTCGCGTGGGTCCCGAAGGTGCTCGGCTCGATCGAGGCGAACGGCATCGACGTGACGAACATCGCGCAGGTGTTCCAGGCGTCCGGGACGACGCAGGTCTCCTTCAAGGGCGACGGCGTCGCCTCCGTCGCCGACTTCGCGGGCAAGCGCATCGGCTCGTGGGGCTTCGGCAACGAGTGGGAGATCTTCGCCGCGATGGCGGCGGAGGGCCTCGACTCGACATCGGTGTCGATCACGACGCAGGACTTCTCGATGAACGCGCTCCTCGACGGCGACGTCGACGCCGCACAGGCGATGACGTACAACGAGCTCGCGCAGCTCCTCGAGACGGTCAACCCGGAGACGGGCGCCCTCTACACGGTGGACGACCTGGACATCGTCTTCTACGAGGACACCGTCGGCGGGATGCTCCAGGACGCCATCTGGGCGCGGACCGCGGATCTCGCGGACCCGGCGTTCGCGGCTCAGACGACCGCGTTCCTCAAGGCCGTCGCGAAGGGCTGGATCTACGCGCGGGACAACGTCGAGGAGGCGGCGTCCATCTCGTACGCGGCCGCGACGGCGCCCGGCCAGACCGCCTATCCCGTCGGCCCCGGCCACCAGCTCTGGCAGGCGAACGAGGTGAACAAGCTCATCTGGACGGGCACGCGCTTCGGCGTCGTCGACCCGGGTGCCTGGGACCAGACGGTCGCGGGCTCGCTCTCGGCCGTCAACCAGGACGGGCAGCACCTCATCACGACCGATCCGCCCGCGTCGGCGTTCGACAGCTCCTACATCGAGGCGGCGCTCGCCGAGCTCGAGGCGGAGGGCGTCGACGTCGTCGGTGCGGGCTTCACGCCGATCGTCGTGACCCTCAAGGCCGGCGGCATCTGAGATCGCTAGGGTGGTGCGGGGAGCACGTTCGCTCCCCGCACCTCCCCACGTCTGGACCGAAATGACTGAGACCTCGAACCAGCGCACCTACGATCTCGATCGGGCGCACGTCTTCCACTCCTGGTCCGCCCAGGGCACCATCAAGCCCCTCGTCTTCGCGGGCGGGCTCGGTTGCGAGCTCTGGGACTACGAGGGCAGGCGCTACCTCGACTTCTCGTCGCAGCTCGTCAACATCAACATCGGGCACCTGCACCCGAAGGTCGTCGCGGCGATCCAGGAGCAGGCGGCGACCCTCCCGACGATCAACCCCGCGCACGCGAACCTCGCGCGCGGCCTCGCGGCGCAGAAGATCCTCGCGCACGCGGGCGAGCCCTTCGAGAAGGTCTTCTTCACGAACGGCGGCGCCGACGCGGTGGAGAACGCGATCCGCCTCGCCCGCCTGGTGACCGGCCGGGACAAGGTGCTCTCCACCTACCGCTCGTACCACGGCAACACCGGCGCGGCGATCACCGCGACGGGCGACTGGCGCCGCTACCCGAACGAGTACGCGATCGGTCACGTGCACTTCTGGGGGCCGTTCCCGTATCGCTCCGAGTTCTGGTCGGACTCGCCCGAGCAGGAGGTCGAGCGCGCGCTGCGCCACCTCGAGCGCACGATCCAGGGCGAGGGTCCGCAGTCGATCGCCGCGATCCTGATCGAGACCATCCCGGGCACGGCGGGCATCATGCCGCCGCCGCCCGGCTACCTCGCCGGCGTTCGCGCGCTCGCCGACAAGTACGGCATCCTCTGGATCGCCGACGAGGTCATGGCGGGCTTCGGCCGGACCGGCTCCTGGTTCGCCTGGCAGCACCCGGCCGTCAACCCGGAAGGAGTGGTCCCGGACCTCATCACCTTCGCGAAGGGCTCCAACTCCGGCTACGTGCCGGTCGGCGGCGTCATCATCCCCGACCGGATCGTCGCGGAGTTCGACGAGCGGGTCTTCCCCGGCGGTCTGACCTACTCCGGCCACCCGCTCGCGGCGGCGTCGGTGCTCGCGACGATCGAGGCGATGGAGGACGAGGGCGTCATCGAGCACGCGGCCGAGATCGGCGAGAAGGTGCTCGGCCCGGGCCTGCGCGAGCTCGCCGCGAAGCATCCGATCATCGGCGAGGTGCGCGGCCTCGGCGTGTTCTGGGCGCTCGACCTCGTCGCCGACCCGGTGACGAAGGAGCCCGTCCCCGCGGCGACGATCGGTGCGCTGCGCGCCGCGCTGCTTGAGCGCGGCTACCTGCCGTTCCTCTCCGACAACCGCATCCACGTCGTGCCGCCGTGCGTCGTCACCGAGGAGGAGGCCCGCCGCGGTCTCGAGATCCTCGACGCGGCGTTCTCCGCCATCGCGTAGCCGGTCCCCGAGCGAGCAGGGCGAGTCGAAGGGTCGCACATGAGTGCCTACGAGCTGAACATCCGCGATCTCGCTCGCCGTGCGGGCGAGACGAAGGAGTTCTCGCTGACGGTGCTCGCGCCGGAGGGGTTCGGGAACGCCGTCATCGGCATCCCGCCCGGCGGCGAGGTGCGGATCGGCGGGCGTGTCGAGTCGCTCCACGACGGCGTGCTGGTGACCGCCGAGGTCGATGCGACGGCCGCAGGGGAGTGCGTCAGATGCCTCATCCCCGTCACGGTGCCGGTCGAGGTCGATTTCCAGGAGCTTTTCGCGTATCCTGGGACGTCGGATTTCGACTACCAGATCCAGGGCGACACGCTCGACCTGGAACAGGTGGTCAGGGACACGGTGGTGCCGGCACTGCCGTTCCAACCGGTCTGCCAGGAGGACTGCGAAGGCCTCTGCCCCGTGTGCGGGGTGCGACTGCTGGATCACCCGGGGCACGAGCACGAAGCCGCGGTGGATCCGAGATGGTCCGCGCTGGTGGACCTGGCGGGCGAGTCCGACGAGAAGCTTCCCGAGTAGCGATTCCAACGGTAGGAGACGACCATGGCAGTTCCCAAGCGCAAGATGTCGCGCGCGAGCACCCGCATGCGCCGCGCGCAGTGGAAGGCCGAGGTCCCGACGCTCGTCAAGTCCGTCGAGAACGGCAAGACGGTCTACAGCCTCCCGCACCGTGCGAAGGTCGTCACCGACTCGGTCGGCACCGAGCTGTACCTGGAGTACAAGGGCCGCAAGGTCGCTGACGTTTGACCGAAGGTGGAGGCTCGCTTCGCGAGGCTCCACCGAAGGTCAAAGGTCGAGTAGCCGCGAAGCGGCGTATCGAGACCTAGCCCAGTGCCTGATTTGTCCGAGCTCACGCAGAAGCTCGGGGTCGATATCGACTCCGAGCTTCTCGTTCTTGCGCTGACCCACCGCTCGTACGCGTACGAGCACCCGGGCACCCTGCACAACGAGCGCCTCGAGTTCCTCGGCGACTCGATCCTCGGGCAGGCCGTGACGGTCATGCTCTACCGGCGATTCCCCGATCTCGACGAGGGCGACCTCGCGAAGCGCCGCGCGTCCCTCGTCTCGACGCTGGCGCTGGCGGAGATCGCCCGCGGCATCGGCCTCGGCGCGTTCATCCGCCTGGGCAAGGGCGAGGACCAGACCGGGGGCGCGGACAAGTCCTCGATCCTCGCCGACACCCTCGAGGCGATCCTCGGCGCCTGCTTCCTCGCGAACGGCCCGGACTCGGCCAGGGATCTGGTGCTGCGGCTCGTCGAGACGCTCATGGACGATCCGGACCGCTTCGGCCTGGCGATGGACCCGAAGACGACGCTCCAGGAGATCGCCGTCGCGAGGGGCCTCGGCGACGTCGTGTATCGGGTCGAGGCGCGCGGACCGGACCACGCGCGGGTCTTCACCGCGGCGGCCGTCGTCGGCGATCACGTGCTCGGGACGGGCGAGGGGTCGTCGAAGAAGGCCTCGGAGTCGGTCGCCGCGTTCGAGGCGGTCGAGACGCTCCGCGCGGGCGCCTCCGCTCCGACCGCTCCCTGAGCGAGCCGTAGGCGAGTCGAAGGGTCGGAACCCCATGCCAGAGCTCCCCGAGGTCGAGGTCGTCCGCCGCGGGCTCGCGCCATTCGTCACGGGCGCGACCGTGTCGTCGGTGGAGATCCTCGAGCCGCGCTCGCTGCGGCGCCACGCCGAGGGTCCGGACGACTTCGCGGGCCGGCTCACGGGCGCGCGGCTGCTCGCCCCCGAGCGTCGCGGCAAGTTCCTCTGGGTGCCGATTGCCGACGCCGACGCGGCGCTCCTCGTCCACCTCGGGATGTCCGGCCAGGTGCTCGTGAACCCGACCGCCGACGACCGGCACCTCCGCGTGCGCATCCTGCTCGCCGACGGGTCCCGCGTCGACTTCGCGGACCAGCGCATCTTCGGCTCGCTCGCGATCGACCGGCTCATGCCGGTCCCTGAGCGCCCTTCGACTCGCTCCGCTCGCTCAGGGAGCCGGATGCCGGTCCCTGAGCGAGCCGCAGGCGAGTCGAAGGGCATCCCATCCCAGGTCGCCCACATCGCCCGCGATCCCCTCGACCCGGCGTTCTCCGACCGCGACTTCGTCCGCCGCATCCGCGCGAAGCGCACCGAGACGAAGCGCGCCCTCCTCGACCAGACGCTGGTGTCGGGGATCGGGAACATCTACGCCGACGAGGCGCTCTGGGCCGCGCGCGTGCATCCGCGCCAGCCGACCGAGACGCTCTCCGCCGTCGCGGCGGGCCGCATCCTCGCCGCGGTGCGCGACGTCATGACGCGGGCTCTCGATGAGGGCGGCACGTCCTTCGACGAGCTCTACGTCAACGTGAACGGCCAGTCCGGCTACTTCTCCCGCTCCCTCACCGCCTACGCCCGGCAGGACCAGCCGTGCCTGCGCTGCGGCCGGCCGATGGTGCGCGAGTCCTTCATGAACCGCGGATCGCACTACTGCCGCAACTGCCAGCGCCTGCGCTGAGGGCGAACCTGACGACTTCCGGTTCGCGGTTGCGCTTGGCTGAGCCTCATGGCACGCACGCTCATTCTCGGCGGGACCGCATGGCTCGGTCGTGAGATCGCCGCGCAACTCATTGCCCAAGGCCACCAGGTCACCTGCCTTGCGCGAGGCGAGTCCGGAGCGGTCCCGAGCGGTGCGACCTTCATCCGCGCTGATCGGCGGGCGCCTGACGCATACGACGCAGTCAAGGCGACCGACTGGGACGAGATCGTCGAGCTCGCTTGCGAGGCCGATCTCGTCGCGGGGGCGCTCGCGGAGCTCGCGGAGCGCACACGACATTGGACGTTGGTCTCGTCGGTCTCCGTCTACGCGGACAACAGTCAGCCGGGCGCCGACGAGGATGCCGCGCTGGTGGATCCGACCGACGTCGACGACTACGCGCAGGCCAAGGTCGCCGCCGAGCGCGCTACGGCCGAGGTGATGGGAGATCGGCTGCTCATCGTGAGGCCAGGCCTTATCGCCGGGCCGGGCGATACCAGCGACAGGTTCGGCTATTGGGTGTCGCGGCTGGCCATGGCTTCGCACGAGCCCGTCCTCGTTCCCGAGACGCAAGGTCGGACTGTTCAGGTCATCGATGTCAGGGATCTCGCTGAGTGGATTGTCACTTCCGGCACCGGAGGACTCGCCGGCACCTTCAACGCCGTCGGCAGCGAGCACCGCTTCTCCGCGGTGCTGCATTCCGCCGCCCGGGTCGCGGGCTATACCGGTGAACTCATCACGGCCGACGACGACTGGCTGACCGCGCGCGGCGTCGACTACTGGGCCGGGCCCCACGGCCTTCCTCTTTGGCTTCCCCGCAGTGAATCCGCATTCGCGCGACGGAGCCGCGCCCGATTTGTCGCCGCAGGCGGCATTGAACGAGGTTTGGAGCAGACTCTCGCGGACGTCCTCGCTGATGAGCGGGAACGCGGACTGAGCCGGGAACGACGGTCAGGCCTCAGCCGAGCGCAAGAGCGCCGGCTCCTCGACGAGATCGCCGCGCTCGGTTAGCCGCCGAGCACTCGTTGCGGCCCCTGTGCTCGTATCCTGCAACGGTGAGCATCGACGGGGAGAGCGACGCGGTCTCTCTTGATGAAGTGCGGCAGCAGATCGACGCGCTCGATCGCGAGATCGTGTCGCTGATCGCGCAGCGGCAGCGCTGGGTGGTCGTGGCCGGGGCGATGAAGGCGGACGAGCAGGCCGTTCGCGCGCCGCAGCGCGTCGAGCAGGTCGTCGCCAAGGTGCGAGCACTGGCCGAAGCGGCGGGAGCCTCGCCCGATGTCGTCGAGCGTGCCTACCGCGCGCTCATCGCGGGGTTCATCGATCTGGAGCTCGACCACCACCGCGCATCGACCGAGTAGTGCGGCTCGTCGCCTGCTGGGAATGCCGTTCAGGTGCATCCGGTTGGATACTCCGTCGGCGATTTCCCGAACGCCGGTCGGAGGTTTCCCCATGAGCACGTTGATCGAGGTCGAACGCGAGGACGGCAGCGTCACCAAGTACCGTCGGCACGCGAACGGCCGTGGCTTCGTCGCGGTCGGTGCGGACGTCCACCCCACCGCACTCGTCAGCCGCGGCGCCTATGTCGAGGCCGGCGCGCACGTCGCGGTCGGCGTCCAGGTCTACGAGGGCGCGTGGATCGAGGAGGACGCGGCGGTCGACGCGTTCGCCGTCGTCGGTGCCGGCGCCCGGGTGGGTCGCCAGGCCTCGGTCGGCCACAACGCGAGGATCGGCTCCCGCGCCCAGGTCGCCCCGGGCGTCGTCGTGCGCCCCGCCGAGACGATCGGCCGCGACACGCGCCTCGTCAAGCGCTGATAGAGCACGTTCCTCGATCCTGAGCGCCGAGTTCGAGGCTCACGCCGGACGAATGTGCTCTCAGCGTGCCGTTGCCGCTAGGAGTCTCGACCAAAGCGTGAGGGTTCCGCACCGCAGAGCGTCCGGGCCACGGCCGGGTACGCGGATACCCTCGAAGCCATGTACCTGAAGACCCTGACGATCAAGGGCTTCAAGTCGTTCGCCCAGCCGACGACGTTCCAGTTCGAGCCGGGCGTCACCTGCGTCGTCGGGCCGAACGGCTCCGGCAAGTCGAACGTAGTCGACGCCCTCGCCTGGGTCATGGGCGAGCAGGGCGCGAAGACGCTGCGCGGCGGGAAGATGGAGGACGTCATCTTCGCGGGCACGTCGACGCGCTCGCCGCTCGGCCGCGCGGAGGTGCTGCTGACGATCGACAACGCCGACGGTGCGCTGCCGATCGAGTACAGCGAGGTGACGATCTCGCGGACGCTCTTCCGCAACGGCGGGAGCGAGTACGCGATCAACGGCGAGGGCTGCCGGCTCCTCGACGTGCAGGAGCTGCTGAGCGACTCGGGTCTCGGCCGCGAGATGCACGTCATCGTCGGACAGGGGCAGCTCGACCAGGTGCTGCACGCGAGCGCCGAGGAGCGCCGCGGATTCATCGAGGAGGCCGCCGGCATCCTCAAGCACCGTCGCCGCAAGGAGAAGACGCTCCGCAAGCTCGACGCGATGCAGGCGAATCTCACCCGCCTCTCCGATCTCGCCGGTGAGCTGCGCCGCCAGCTGCGCCCGCTCGGGCAGCAGGCCGAGGTCGCCAAGCAGGCCGCCGAGATCCAGGCGGAGGTCCGGGAGGCGCGCGCGCGGCTCCTCGCCGACGAGATCGTCGCCCTCCGCGCCGAGATCGCCGACGTCGCCCGGAGCGAGCACGAGCGCAAGACGGAGCGGATCGTGCTCCAGGAGCAGCTCGACCAGGCGGCGCTGCGCGCCAAGCGGCTCGAGGCGGACCAGATCGGGCCGCGTGTCGACGAGGCGCGGAGCATCGCCCACTCGCTCGAGAGCGTCCAGGAGCGGCTGCGCAGCCTGTCGACCCTCGCGGTCCAGCGGGTCACCCTGCTCGCGCAGGTCCCGGAGGCGGTCGGCGTCACGATCTCACCGGACGCCGTCGCCGCGGCGAGGGCGGAGGCGCAGCGGCTGACCGCGGAGGTGGCCACGGCCGAGCAGACGGTCGGCGCCGCCGCGAGCGGCACCGCGCTCGCGAGGGCGGTGCTCGATGCGCTCGACGAGGAGATCGCCGCCCAGTCCGCCTTGGTGTCGCGCCACGATCTCGAGCTCGCGGGCCTCGCCGCCCGGCTCGATGTCGCGCGGTCGAAGCTCGCGGCGGCGCGCGGCGACCAGCTGCGGCAGGAGAACGCGATCGCCGCGGCCGAGGAGCGCCGGGTCGAGGCCGCGGCGGCGCTCGGCGAGGCGGAGGCCGAGGGCGGTGCGGCCGGCACGGTCGACCAGTCCGAGCTCGAGGCGGCGTATCGCCTGGCCGAGGACGAGGTCACTCGGCTCGCTGGCGAGCTCGACGCGCTGCGCGACGCCCAGCACACGGACGAGCGCGAACGCGATGCGCTCGCGGCCCGCGCATCCGCGCTCACCAGCGCGCTCGACGGGCGGGACGGCTCCGCCGCCCTCGTCGCCGCGGCGCTGCCCGGCGTGCTCGGTCTCGTTGCCGACCACGTCAAGGTGGAGCCGGGCTGGGAGGCCGGCATCGCCGCCGCGCTCGGCTCGCTCGCCGATGCCGTGCTCGCCGAGGATCTCGCCGCGGCCCGCACGGCCGTCGCCCACGCGCGCGAGCATGACCTCGGCCGCGTCGAGGTCGTCGTCGCCCGACCGAAGGCGGTGGCGGGTGCCCCCGTCCCGCACGTCGAGTCGGCCCCCCCCGGCGTCCTCGCGCTCCTGTCCGGCTCCGAGGTGACCCAGGGCGGCGACGTCGAGTCGCCGCTCGTGCTGCGCGGCGGGACGGGGGCGAAGCGGTCCCGGCTCGAGCTCCTGAGCGAACGCGATGCGGCGCAGACGCGGCTCTCCGAGGTGACGACCGAGATCGAGCGCACCGCCGGCGCGATCGAGGATGCGCGCCGCGCGCTCGATGCCGCGCGTTCCGCTGCGCAGGCGGCCCTCGGCCGGCTCCGCGAGCACGACTCGCTCGTCGCCGCCCGCTCCGAGCGGCTCGGCGCGCTCCGCAAGCAGGCGGAGGCCGCGGAGGCGGAGCGGGACCGCTTCGCGGGCGCCCTCGCCGACGCGGCGGCGGCCGCCCTGCTCGCCGAGGCGGAGGTCGAGCGTGCAGCGGCCGACCACGCGTCGTTCGTCGCGAAGCCGCGCCCGATGCTCGACGCCTCCCAGCGCGATGCGATGCTCGCCGACCTCGAGGCGAGGCGCGCGGTCGAGATGGACGCGCGGATCGCCCTCGAGACGGTTCGCGAGCGCGTCCGAGCGGAGCGCGGCCGGGCCGACGAGCTCGAGGCGCAGCTGGGCAGGGAGCGCGCGGCGGCCGAGGACGCGGCGCGCGTCGCCGTGCTGCGCCGCCACCAGCTCGAGGCGGCGCGCGAGGTCGCCGACCGCATCCCCGCCGTGCTGGAGTCCCTCGACCGCTCGGTCGCGGAGGCGCGGGTCGAGTTCGCGGCCCGAGAGGCGGAGCGCTCGAAGCAGACCGAGGAGCTCCTCGCGCTGCGCGGACAGGAGGGCCAGCTGCGCGCGCGCCTCACGAGCGCGGCGGAGTCCGTCCACGGGCTCGAGATGCAGGTCTACGAGAAGAAGCTGCACCTCTCATCCCTGATCGAGCGCACGGCCGAGGAGCTCGGCCTCGAAGCCGATGTGCTCGTCGCCGAGTACGGGCCGCAGGCCGAGGGGGAGCCGTTCGATCGCGCCGCCGAGCAGGCTCGCCTCGCGGCGGCCGAACGCCGGCTCGCGCAGCTCGGCCGGGTCAACCCGCTCGCGCTCGAGGAGTTCGAGGCGCTCGAGCAGCGCCACAAGTTCCTCCAGGAGCAGCTCGTCGACCTGCAGAAGACCCGCGAGGACCTGCTCAGCATCATCGAGGAGATCGACGGTCGGATGCAGGACATCTTCGCCTCGGCCTTCGAGGACACGAAGAACGCGTTCGCCGAGGTGTTCCCAATCCTCTTCCCCGGCGGCACCGGCAGCATCTCGCTGACGAGCGACGACATGCTCACGACGGGCATCGAGGTGTCGGTCCGGCCCGCCGGCAAGAAGATCGAGCGGCTCTCGCTGCTGTCCGGCGGCGAGCGCTCGCTCGCGGCCGTCGCGCTCCTCATCGCGATCTTCAAGGCCCGGCCGTCGCCGTTCTACGTCATGGACGAGGTCGAGGCCGCGCTCGACGACGCGAACCTCGGCCGGCTGCTCACGGTCATGGAGGATCTCCGCGAGCACTCCCAGCTCATCGTCATCACGCACCAGAAGCGCACGATGGAGATCGCCGACGCGCTGTACGGCGTCAGCATGCGCCAGGACGGCGTCTCGGCGGTCGTCGGCCAGCGGGTCGCAGAACGCGAGGAGCGCGCGAGCGCCTGACCGGGCGGCGTATCCTGACGCGGACGCGGAAGTTGGCGGATGGTCGGCGACAGCAGCCCGAGGAACGGCGCAGCAGTGCTGCGCGGTATCGCCGCGGTCGTCGCCGGCCTCGGTGCAGGGGAGCTCGCGGCCGGACTCATCCCGCCGCACGCGAGTCCGGTCGCCGCCGTCGCCGGGGTGCTCGTGGACATCGCGCCCACCTGGGCGACGGAGCTCGGCATCCAGCTCTTCGGCGAGTGGGACAAGGTCGCGATCGTCGTCGCGATCGCGATCGTCGTCATCGCGCTCGGCGCGCTCGCGGGCTTCCTCGAGCGCTCGCGCCCGCCGGCGGGCACCGTCATCGTCGTGCTGCTCGGCGTCGCGGGGCTGGTCGCCGCGTTCGCCAGGGGCGGCGCACTGACGTCCGCGATCCCGGGACTCATCGGGCTCGTGGTCGCGATCGTCGCATTCCGCCTGCTGCCGCGCGCCGGGCTGGTCCGGCGACGGGTCGCTTCGGAGGCACCGGTCGAGGACACGGATGCCCTGGCGGCGCCCGCGGGTCCCCAGCTGGGTCGTCGCACCTTCCTCGCCTGGGCGGGCGGGCTGACCATCGCGGGCGCGCTCGCCGCCGCCGGGGGAGCGGCGATGAGCGGCCTGGTGCGCGCGCGATCCGCCGTCGCGTCGGCGCTCCGGCTGCCCGTGGCCGCCCGTCCGGCTCCGGCGATCCCGGCTGCCGCGGAGCTCGGCATCCCCGGCCTCGCGCCGGTCGTGACACCGGTCGCGGACTTCTATCGGGTCGACACCGCATTCGTCGTGCCGACGATCGCGCCGGAGGACTGGCGACTGCGCATCCACGGCCGGGCCGAGCGCGAGGTCGAGCTCGGCTGGGACGAGCTCATGGAGCTCGAGTTCGAGGAGTTCGACGTAACGCTCATGTGCGTCTCGAACCCGGTGGGCGGTCCGTACACGGGCAACGCCCGCTGGCTCGGCACCCGCCTCCGGCCGCTCCTGGAGCGCGCCGGTCCGCAGCCCGAGGCGGACATGGTGCTGTCGCAGAGCGCCGACGGCTGGACGGCGAGCACCCCGCTCGACGTCCTGCTCGAGCCTGACCGCTCGGCGATCCTCGCCGTCGCGATGAACGGCGTCCCGCTGCCGCCCGAGCACGGCGCACCCGTGCGGATGGTCGTGCCGGGGCTCTACGGCTACGTCTCGGCCACGAAGTGGGTCACCGACCTCGAGCTCACCCGGTTCGACGAGAAGACCGCCTACTGGACCCGGAGCGGCTGGGCGGCGCGCGGACCCGTCAAGCTGCAGAGCCGGATCGACGTGCCGCGGCCCGGGAACCCGCTGCCCGCCGGGCCGACGCAGATCGCGGGCGTCGCGTGGCACCAGCATGTCGGGATCGCCCGCGTCGAGGTGCGCATCGGTCAAGGACCGTGGCTGCCGGCCGAGCTCGCCGAGGCGATCGGCATCGACACCTGGGTGCAGTGGCGCTTCGCGTGGGACGCGCCGCCCGGCGTGCACACGCTCGCGGTCCGGGCGATCGGCGCGGACGGCGAGGTCCAGACGGGCACGCCGAGCAGCGTGCTGCCGGATGGCGCGACCGGGTATCACTCGTTCAGCGTGCGCGTCGAGGACTGACGAGCGAATACCCTCGAGGCATGGCTTCCTGGTCCCTCGGCGGCGCCCTCCGCGGCATGTTCGCCAAGCCGACGATCGACGACGACACCTGGGACGACCTCGAGACGGCGCTCTACACGGCGGATTTCGGCCCGGACCTCACCGAGCAGGTCATCGAGGAGCTGCGCGCGCAGGTCGAGCGCTACCGCACGACCGACCCGAAAGACCTCCAGCGCCAGCTCCGCGAGATCCTCGAGGAGCGGCTCTCCCGGCTCGATCCGACGCTGACGCTCTCCGCGCGCCCCGCCGTCGTCCTCGTCGTCGGGGTCAATGGGGTCGGCAAGACGACGACGATCGGCAAGCTCGCCAAGTTCATCGGCGACCGCGGGCGCAGCGTCGTCATCGGCGCCGCCGACACGTTCCGCGCCGCGGCCGTCGACCAGGTCGCGACGTGGGCCGAGCGCGCGGGCGCGCGGCTGGTGCGCCCGCAGCACGAGGGCCAGGACCCCGCGTCGGTCGCCTACCAGACGATCGAGTTCGCCCGCCAGCACGCGGTCGACATCGCGATCATCGACACGGCCGGCCGGCTGCAGACGAAGGCCGGGCTCATGGACGAGCTGTCGAAGATCCGCCGGTCGATCGAGAAGGCCCTGGGCGAGGAGAACGGGATCGCCGAGGTCCTCCTCGTCCTCGACGCGACGACGGGGCAGAACGGCCTCGCGCAGGCGCAGGCGTTCATCGAGGCGGCCGGCATCACGGGCCTCGTCCTCACCAAGCTCGACGGCTCCGCCAAGGGCGGCTTCGTCTTCGCGGTCCAGGAGCGCACGGGCATCCCGGTCAAGCTCGTCGGGACGGGCGAGGGCATCGGCGACCTGAACGGCTTCAACCCCGTCTCGTTCGTCGGTCAGCTGCTGGACTAGAGCCCCGCGTCGCGGTACCTCGCCGACAGCTCCTGGTAGTTGAACGCGTTGGTGCGCACGCGCTCGGCCATCGCGGACTCCATCTCGCCCCGATCCTTCGCCGGCACGCCCATCGCGACGTGGCGGGCGGGGATCTCCTGGCCCTCGAGCACGAGCGCGCCGGCCGCGACGAACGCGCCGTCCCCGATGACGGAGTTGTTGAGCAGCTTCGCGCCCATGCCGATGAGGCAGCCGTCGCCGATGGTCGTGCCGTGGATGATCGCCGCGTGGCCGACGCCGACGTTCTCGCCGACGATCGACGGGACGCCCCAGTCGGTGTGCACGACGACGTTGTCCTGCAGGTTCGAGCCGGCGCCGATCACGATCCGGTCCATGTCGCCGCGCAGCACGGCGCCGTACCAGACGGACGCGCGCGGGCCGATCGTCACGTCGCCGATGAGCGTCGCGTTCGGCGCGATCCAAGCGGTCGGGTCGATTCGAGGGGTCTTGCCGTCGAATTCCACGATGAGAGCCATGCATCCGAGGCTAGCTGGAAGACTGGGCGCATGACCTTCGCCATCGATGCCGGAGGGGACCTCTCGGCGAGCCTCCTCAACACTGCCGCGCACGCCCGCCAGGCCGAGGAGCTCGGGGCCGACGGCGTCATCCTCACCGAGACGAAGCACGACTCGTTCGTCTCGCTGACGCTCGCGGCCGAGGCGACGCAGCGCGTCGAGCTGTTCAGCGCCATCACCGTCGCGTTCTCCCGGAACCCGATGACCGTCGCGATGGCGGCGAACGACATCCAGGAGCTCTCCGCCGGCCGCCTCATCCTCGGTCTCGGCTCGCAGGTCCAGCCGCACATCGAGAAGCGGTTCTCGATGCCGTGGAGTCGTCCGGCTGCGCGGATGAAGGAGTTCGTGAACGCGGTCAAGGCCATCTGGGCCGCGTTCGAGACGGGCGAGCGCCCGTCGTTCCGCGGCGAGTTCTACACGCACACGCTCATGAACCCCGTATTCGATCCCGGTCCGAACCCGCACGGCAATCCGCCGATCTGGCTCGCGGCGGTGGGGGAGCGGATGACCGAGACGACGGGCGAGGTCGCCGACGGCCTCGTCGCGCACCCGTTCACGACCCGTGCCTACGTCGACCAGGTCACGCTCCCGGCGCTGCGCCGCGGGGCCGAGAACGCCGGTCGCGCGACTCCGGGGATCGCGTTCCCCGTCTTCGTCGCACTCGGCCGCGACGAGGCCGAGATCCGAGCGGCGGCGCTCGCGGTCGGCAAGCAGATCGCGTTCTACGGCTCGACGCCGTCCTACCTGCCGGTCCTCGCCGTGCACGGCTGGGAGGCGAAGGGCGAGGCGCTCAGCGCGGCCGTCCGCCGTCAGGAGTGGGCCGAGATCGGGCGGATCGTCGACGAGGAGATGCTTCGCGAGTTCGCCTGCATCGGCATGCCGGAGCAGGTCGCCGCACAGGTGCGGGCACGCTACGGGGACCTCGCCGAGCGGATCACGTTCAGCGCCCCGTATGACGTGCCGCGGGAGACCTGGGCGGACCTGTACCGGGCGCTCAAGGCCTGAGCGGCACTGAGGCGAGGGCGATCGGCCGAGGTGAGGGCAGAGGCGCGAGTCTTCCCCTCGTGACGGCCGAATGCCCTCGCGGCGAATGCGATGACGTTCGCGACTCAGCGCAGGTCCATGACCGCGGTCACGACCTCGCGGTCGAGTGACTTGCGGAAGACGTCGTCGAGCTGCTCGATCGGGTAGACGCCGGAGATGATCGGTGTCGGGTCGATCCGTCCGTCGTGCAGGAACCGCTCCCACTTGGGGATGTCCCGGTGGATCCAGCCGCCGCCGGTCTGAGAGGAGCGGATCTGCTTCGCGCGGATCGAGAAGTCGACGACGTTGAGTCGCACCTCCTCGGTGCGGGACTGCATGCCGGTCGGCACCATGATGCCGCCGTTGCGCACGATCTGGTACGCCTGCTCCATCGCGGCGGAGCTGCCGACCGCCTCGAATGAGAAGTCGGCCCCGCGGCCGCGATCGGTGAGGTCCTTGACCTGCTGCACCGGGTCGCCGTCGGCCGGGTCGACGATGTGCGTCGCGCCGAGCTTCCGGGCGATCTCGCGTCGGTATCCGAGCGGCTCGACGACGATGATCTGCGACGCTCCGGCGAGCTTCGCGCCCTGCAGCATCCAGAGGCCGAGGTGGCCTGCGCCGGAGATCGAGACGATCGAGGCCGGCGTGACCTCGGCGACGCTGAGCACTGCGCCGAGCCCGCTCGAGATGCCGCAGCCGAAGAGCGACGCCTGCACGGGGTCGGTGTCGGGGGAGAGCTTGACGACGGTGCCCTCGCGGTAGATGTTGTGCGTCAGGTACGCGCCGATGCCGCCCTCGAGCTTGATGTCGCGACCGTCGGTCGTCTGCCCGACGACGCGGATGCCCTGTTCGAACACCTCGGCGCACGCGCCGGCGCTGCCGCTCAGGCAGAAGTGGCACTCGCCGCACTCCGTCGTGCCGGTGATCGAGACCCGGTCGCCGACCGCGACCTGGGTCACCCCGGCGCCCGCCTCGAGCACGATGCCGGTCGCGGCGTGGCCCGTGACGAACGGCGGGATCGAACGCGTCGTGCCGCCGCGCCAGGCGTAGGCGTCCGTGATGCACACGGCCGCGTACTCGACGCGCACGAGCACCTCCTTGGGGCCCGGGTCGCGCAGGGTGTACTCGACGTACTCCATGGGCTGGCCGTGCTCGACGACGAGCGCCGCTCTATAGGTCTCCATCGAAGCCTCCTGGCTGCTGGGTCTGCTGACGACGTTCAGTGCGAGTTGCGGTGCCAGCGCAGCACCCGGCGCTCCGTGCCCTCGACGACGAAGTTGAGGATCAGGCCGAAGATCGCGAGGAACACGATCCACGCCCACATCGCGGGGAGGTTGAAGCGTCCGACGTTGTACTGGATCTGGTAGCCGATGCCGTTCGTCGCGACCATGAACTCGGAGACGATCGCGAGGATCGTGGCACCGATGGTCGCGATGCGGATGCCGGCCCAGATCGCCGGCTGCGCCGCCGGCAGGATGATCCGCCAGATGATCGCCGGGCGGGAGAGCCGGAAGGCGCGCCCCGTCAGGACGAGCGTCGGATCGACCGAGGCGACGCCGCTCGCGGTGTTGATGAGCACGTAGAGCGAGAGGCCGTAGCTGATGAACGCGACGCGCATCCAGTCGGTGCCGCCCATCAGGACGATGAACAGCGGCAGGACCGCCGAGGTCGGGATCGCGCGGAGGAACTCCACGACCCAGTTGGACGAGTAGCGGAAGACCCGCGACAGGCCCGTGAAGATGCCGAGCACGATGCCCCAGAAGCAGCCGAGCAGGAAGCCGAGCAGGGCGCGGCCGACCGTCGGCAGGGCGTGGCCGAACCACGCGGTCTGCGAGGACATGCCCTGCGCGCCGCCGCCGAGGAAGAGCTGCCACGCGTAGCCGAGGATGATGATCGGCGACGGGATCTGCGGGTTCGGCGCGATCCAGGCCGCGATCTGCCAGGCCATCAGCAGGAAGACGAGCAGCCCGAAGGTCATGGCGGCTTGGGACAGCCACCAGGCGAGGCTGAAGCGCCGCAGCGGCTCCCGCCGACGGCGGACGGTGCGCAGGCCGGTCGTGCGCGTGTGGTCGATGAGCGGCGGCGTGGCCATCAGCCCTCCCTCGTCGTGGTCGACCAGGCGAAGAACCGGCGCTCGACGACGCCGAGTCCGATGTTGACGAGCAGGCCGAGGAGGCCCGCGACGATGATCGCGGCGAATCGGGCGTACACGTCGTCGCCGGTCGCGCGTGCGTTGTTGATGATGCCGCCGACCCCGACCGAGCCCCCGATGAGGAGCTCGACCGTGATGACGACGATGAGGGCGATTGTCGAGGCGACGCGCACACCCGTCCAGATCATGGGCAGGGCCGCCGGGATGACGACGCTGCGGATGACGTCGGCGCGGGAGCGTCCGAAGCTGCGCGCCATGTCCTTGAGCAGCGGATCGACGTTGCGAACGCCGTACAGGGCGTTGAACATGATCGGCCAGACGCAGGCGTAGAGGACGATGATCGTCTTCATGACCGGACCGGTCTTGAAGAGCAGGATGAAGACGGGGATGAGCGCGACCGGCGGGATCGGCCGGAGGAGCTCGATGACCGTGCGAGACGATCGGTAGCTGACCTCCCAGAGGCCGAAGAGGATCCCGAGCCCGATGCCGAGCACGGACGCGATCGCGAGTCCGATGAGGAATCCGGAGATCGTCGCCCAGACCTGCGCGTAGAAGACGGGCTCGGCGAAGAACTGGAAGAACCGGCCGAGGATGTCGATGAACGGCGGCAGATAGCGGGGGTTGTCGATCCAGTAGCGCGTCGCGACCTCGAAGAACAGGCCGAGGGCGATCACGCCGCCCGCGCTGAGCACGATGCGCTGCCACATGACCCAGCGGTGCGGGCCGCGCCGGCGCTTCTTCCTCGCGTTCCGCGGCGGTGCGCCGGTGACCTGGGTCACCGGCGCACCCCCTCGAACGCTCTCGGTCTTGAGAGTCATGCTGTTGATTCGGTCTCTCGTCAGCAGTTCGTCGGCCAGGGCACGAGGATCGTCGAGACGTCGAACGGCTGCGAGCCGTTCAGCGCGACTTCCTCATCCCAGTCGGCCTGGAGCTTGTCGAGCGGGATGGGCCCCTCCGCGGAGATCGGCGGGAGCGCCACGTCGATGACCGCCTGCGGCCACTCGAGGACGTTCTTCATGAAGTCGACCATCGCCGGCCCCTCGTTCGCGAGCTTGCCGGCCTCGGCGATCGAGCACTGGAATGCCGCGATCGCGTTGGGGTGCGCGAGGTAGAACGCACGCGTGGTCGACCAGACGTTCTCCGGACGGCCCGCGTACGGGCCCTCACCGAGGTCGAAGATCTTGACCGCGTCGGGTGCGTCCTTCTTGATGTTCGCGAGCGCGAACGCGGCGACCGACACGGCGTCGACGACACCGCTGTTGAGCTGCGCCGCCATCTCGCCGTACTGCGACGCGACGACGGTCAGGCTGTTCGGGTCGCCGCCGGCCTTCTGGATCTCGAGCCGGATGCGGTTGGGGTGCACGCCGGCGACCGAGGTCATCGCGATCGTCTTGCCCGCGAGGTCCGCGACGGACTCGATCCCCGAGCCGGGGAGCGCGAAGACCATGACCTCACCGGGCTGGCTGATGTAGTTGCCGGCGACGATGACGGTGTCGGTGCCGCCCTGGATGAGCTGGACGGCGCCGTACGGCGAACCGGGCGTCAGCTCGATCTCACCTGCGGCGAGCTGGGCGCGTCCGACGTTCGCGTCGGTCATCCAGTCGGAGGTGAGGCTCAGGCCGTAGTTCTCCTGCGCGATGTCGTTCGCGATGAAGAACTGCGCGCTGATGGGACCCTGCCAGAGGGCCGCCCGCAGCGTGTCGACTTCCGGTGCGTGCGGATCGGCGTTCGCCGCCGCCGTTTCGATCTCGGACTGCTCCTCCTCGGACGCGGACCCCGTCTCGGTGGGGGTCGCACCTCCGTTGGAGCATCCGACGAGGACGAGCGCCGCCGCGGCGGTTGCCGCTGCGACGCCGACGAGCCGCGTACGCATACGGGCTCGGGACTTGATGAGTGTTGACACTGTGATCGCCTCTCCCTTGAGGTGGGTGAACGTTGGCAAAGGTAGCTAGCGGACCGTCTACGGGACTTGCGTTGAACTACGCGGATTGCACGAGGTCCTCGGCGCCGTGGATGAGTCGGGCCACCCGACCGCGCAATTGCACGAACTCGGGGAGCTCTTTCGTCGTGATCTGGTCGCGCGGACTCGGCAGCGGCACGGGGATGTTCGCCACGATGTGCGACGGCGGCTGCGAGAGCACGAGGACCCGGTCGGCGAGGTAGACGCTCTCGTCGACGTCGTGCGTAACGAACAGGATGGTGACGTTCGACCGCTCCCGGACGCGCAGCACGAGGTCCTCGAGACCCTCGCGGGTCTGCGCGTCGACCGATGCGAAGGGCTCGTCCATGAGCAGCAGGCTCGGTGCGTAGGCGAGCGCGCGCGCGATCGCGACACGCTGCTGCATGCCGCCGGAGAGCTGCCACGGGTACTTCTGCTCGTGGCCGGTCAGCCCGACGACGTCGATGCTCTCCTGCACGATCTGCTTGCGCTCGGCGGCCGTGTGCTTGTCGCCGCGCAGCGGGAAGTTGACGTTCTTCGCGACCGTCTGCCATGGCAGCAGCGAGCGGCTGTAGTCCTGGAAGACCATCGCCATGCCGGGCGGCACGGAGTCGACGACGTTGCCGCCGAGCCGGACGATCCCCTCGGTCGGCTGCAGCAATCCGGCGAGGATGCGCAGCAGGGTCGTCTTGCCCGCGCCGGACGGGCCGACGATGGAGACGAACTCCCCGGTGTCGACCGTGAACGACAGGTCCGACACCGCGTGGTGCGCGGTCGGACCGACGCCGTAGGTGTGCCCGACGCCCTCGACGGACAGCAGCGGCGCTGCCCCCTGATTCTCGGAACCCATGTACTTCCTCTCGTGTGAGATCGGCACCCCGCGCGTCAGCGCGCGGTGTGCCCTCCGTCGATGGACAGGATCGCCCCGGTGACGGCGGGCGATTCTGCAAGCCAGACGATCGCGTCGGCGATCTCCTCGGCGCTCGAGATGCGACCGAGGGGGTTGTTCTGCCGGATCGCGTCGTTAGAGTTGCCCGGCAGTGAGCCGCTCGCGACGGCCTTGCCGACGAAGTCGGTGTCGATCGCGCCGGGTGCGACGGCGTTCACGCGAATTCCCTGCTCCGCGAGCTCGATCGCCGACTGGCGCGTGAACTGCACGATCGCGCCCTTCGTGATCGAGTATGCGCCCTGCTGCGGACTGCCGACGAGTCCGGAGATCGAGCCGAGGTTGACGATCGCGCCGCCCGTCCTCGCCAGCGCGGGGATCGCGGCGCGGGTGAAGGCGAACGTGCCGATGACGTTGACCCGCAGCAGCCGCTCGACGTCGGCGATGCTCGTCTCGGCGATGCCCTTGCGCAGGAACAGCCCGGCGTTGTTGACGAGGACGTCGAGGCGTCCGAATCGTTCCTCGGCCGTGCGCACCGCCGCCTCCGCGGTCGTCTCCTGGGACACGTCGCCGGTCAGCGCGACGATGCCGTCGTCGCCGGCCCAGGCAGCGGGGGCGGGGGCCAGGTCGACGGAGACGACCCCGTATCCCTTGGATCGCAGGAGGGCGACGGTCGCCGCGCCGACACCGCCGGTGCCGCCCGTCACGATCGCCGCGCGCGTCATCGCATCGCTCATGTCAACCACCCAACCCCGCCCCGAGGCCTGCGCGATAGCGTAACGCCACGCTATTCCGGGCCGGTTCGGGCGAATAGGTTCGGACCACGCCGACGACGGAGTGGCCGCGATGCTCGAACACCTTCCCGCAGACCATGCGCGACTCACGCATGGCGCGTTCGACCTGCACGTGCACGGTCAGCCCGATCTCGCCCGCGGCCTCGCGAACCGGGGCGACGACACGGCGACCGCGAGACTCGCCGTCGAGTACGGGATCCGCGGCTGGGTGCTCAAATCGCACGTCTGGCCGACGACCGACCGGGCCGAGGCGATCCAGCGCGAGTTCGATCCCGCCGAGTTCGTCGTCTACGGCAGCATCACGCTCAATCCGCCGACCGGCGGGATCTCGCCCGCATCGGTCGAGCTCGCCGCGGCGCACGGCGCGCGGATGGTGTTCCTGCCGACCTGGGGCGCGGCAGCGGATGTCGCGCGCGGCGGGTACATCTCGCGGCTGCTCGGCGACATCGTCGGGGGATTCGAGGCGTTCGCCGCGGGCTCGGCGCAGTCCGCGGTCGACGCGAGCGGCCGCCTGACGGACGACGCGAGCACGATCATCTCGATCTGCCGCGACCGCGACCTGACGCTCGGGACCGGCCACCTGTCGCTGCGCGAGTCGGTCGCGATCGCGCAGCGCTGCGACGAGCTCGGCGTCCGGCTCGTCGTGAACCACCCGCTGCACTACGCCGACTCCGTCGCGGAGCTCGGCGAGCTGGGCCCCGCGTACATCGAGTTCTCCAGCGGGCCCCTCCTGCATCCCGACTCCGCGTCGAGCGTCCGCGAGGTGCACGCCGCGATCACCGAGCTCGGGCCGGACCGGGTGGTGCTGACGAGCGACGCGTTCTCCCGCTGGGCCCCCGCCGAGCCGGAGGCGCTGCGCATCCTGCTCGAGCAGCTCGCGTATCTCGGCAACTCGCCCGAGGACATCGCGACCATGGCGGTGCGCAACCCCCTCCGGGCGATCGGGCTGCCGGAGGCCGTCTCGTGACGGTCGAGTTCCGGCTCGTGCCCGACTGGGAGCAACCGGGATACGCGCACGAGGACGTCGCGGCGGTCGCGATCGACTCGCGCGGCCGCGTCCACCTACACACCCGCAGCGAGCATCGGGTGTCGGTGCACGAGCCCGACGGACGCTTCGTGACGTCGTGGGGCGGCGAGCACTTCGTCGGCGCCCACGGCATCACGATCCACGACGAGCTGGCGTACCTCGTCGACGACCGCGCGAGCGCCGTGCGGATCCTCGATCTCGACGGCGGCCTCGTCGGGCGGCTCGAGGGCCCCTTCGACGGCTGCTGCAACATCGCGTTCGCCCGCAACGGGGACGCGTACGTCGCCGACGGCTACGGCCACTCCAGCGTGCACCGATTCGGCCCGGACGGCGCGCTTACCGAGTCCTGGGGGAGCGCCGGGACGGGACCGGGTCAGTTCCACACCCCGCACGGCATCGCCGTCGGACCCGCGCTCGGTCTTAAGGAGGCGGTCGTCGTGTGCGATCGCGAGAACGACCGGCTCCAATTCTTCGACCTCGAGGGCGCGTACCTCGATCAGTGGACCGACGTGCAGCGGCCGACCGATGTCGTCATCGGTCCCGACGGCCTCGTGCACGTCGCCGAGCTGTGGCGGCCCGTCGAGACCGGCCAGGCCTCGCGCGTCCACGGCATGCCGACGCGGGACCTGCCGGGACGCGTCTCCGTCTACGCCCCCGACGGGACCGTCGTCGCGCGGTGGGGCGCGGACTCCGAGCGCCGCGGGGCT
>DATMFB010000234.1:0-17505 GCA_035556395.1 Microbacteriaceae bacterium | reverse complement strand
CACGTCGCCGAGCTGTGGCGGCCCGTCGAGGCCGGCCAGGCCTCGCGCGTCCACGGCATGCCGACGCGCGACCTGCCGGGACGCGTCTCCGTCTACGCCCCAGACGGGACCGTCGTCGCGCGGTGGGGCGCGGACTCCGAGCGCCGCGGGGCTCCCGGCAACTTCATCGCCCCCCACGGGCTCGCCGTCGATGCCGAGGGCAGCCTCTACGTCGCCGAGGTCTCGGGATCCTTCGGGGCCGGAGCCGGGCGGATGGCGTCCTCGGACGCGATCGGCCATCAGATCCAGAAATTCGCCCGCGTCTAGGACCGATCAGGAGACCCACGACATGCGCACCTCGACCGACCGAATCCACTCCAGCCACGGCGGCAACCTGCCCCGCCCGCCCGGGTTCGACGCACTCCTCGCCGACCCGCAGGCGAACGCCGCGCGGATCGCCGCGGACCTCCCCGGCGCGGTCGAGTGGGTCATCGACCGCCAGATCGACTGCGGCCTCGACATCATCAACGACGGCGAGTACGTCAAGGCCGCGGATCCCGCCGCCTACCACGGGTACATCCAGGCGAGGATCACGGGGTTCGGCTCGCGGGAGCGGGTCGGGGCGCCGAAGCGCGCGGGGACGGGAGAACGCGAGCGCCGCGACTTCCCCGGGTTCTACGCCTCGGGCCTGTGGTACTCGGGCTCCGGCGGGGCCGTGCGCCCGGGCTTCGCGACCCCCGGGAAGGACGCGTTCACGCCGGGGACGAGGGAGGCGGTGTGCGACGGGCCGATCGCCTACACGGGCTACGACGCGATCGGGCGCGACATCGACGCGATCCGGCAGGGACTCCGGGGTCGCGACGGGATCGACGGGTTCATCGCCTCGCTCGGACCGCTCAGCCTCGGCGCCGGCGCGACGAACCTGCACTACGCCGACGAGCGCGAGTACATGTTCGCCGTCGCCGAGTGCATGCGCGAGGAGTACCGGGCGATCACCGACGCCGGCCTCATCGTCCAGGTCGACGAGCCCGAGTTCGCGACGACGTGGCAGTTCTTCCCCGACTGGTCGATCGAGGAGTACCGCCGCTATCTCGCGTTCGCGGTCGAGGTCATCAACCACTCGCTCGAGGGCATCCCCGAGGAGCAGGTGCGCTTCCACATGTGCTGGGGGAGCGGGCACCGGCCGCACACGCAGGACGTGCCGTTCGCCGACATCGCGGACCTGCTCTTCACGATCGACGCGCAGGCGTACGCCTTCGAGGCGAGCAACCCGCGGCACGCGCACGAGTACCGCGTGCTCGAGGACGTGCCGCTGCCGGACGGCAAGATCATCGTGCCCGGTGTCGTGGGCCACTACACCGACCTCGTCGAGCACCCCGAGCTCGTCGCCGAGCGGCTCGTGAACTTCGCCCGGATCGTCGGCATGGAGCACGTGCATGCCGGGACCGACTGCGGCATCGGCTCGCGCGTCGGCCACGAGGAGATCGCCTGGGCGAAGCTCGCCTCCCTCGCGGACGGCGCCGACATCGCCTCCAAGCGACTGCGAGCCGGCCTGTGACGGGCGGCGCTCGCTCGTGAGCCTCGCCACGGATCCGACCGACGTGATCGAGGTCATCGACGCGCAGATCCACGACCCGTTCCCGGGCGTCCCGCTGACCGACGCCGAGGCGCCGCTGCGCACGCTGCTCGCGGTCGAGCTCGCGCGCGAGGCGATCGACGCGGTCGGGATCGACCGCGCGCTCGCGGTGACCTCCGAGTCGTTCATCGACCTCGCCGCGGAGCGCTACCCGGGGCGTTTCCCCGGCGTGCTCACGATCGCGCACGATCTGCCGGACCTCGCCGCCGAGGTGCGCAGGATCCGCGCGCATCCCGCGATGGTCGCCGGACGCGCGCTCGTCGGGAACTTCCTCGACGCGACGATGCGACCCGAGTTCGACGCGGGGGTCTTCGACCCGCTCTACGCGGCCGCCGAGGAGGTCGTGCTGCCGATCTTCAACTCGACGCACGGCGGCTGCGCGCGACTGGCGCCGATCGCCGAGCGGCACCCCGCCCTCACGCTCATCGTCGACCACATCGGCGTCGCGCAGCACCCGGTGTCGCCTCCGGAGGCGATGGGCTGGGGCTCGTTCGAGGATCTCCTCGCGCTCGCGCGTTACCCGAACGTCGCGGTCAAGCTCTGCGGCGCGCCGCTCCTCGCCGAGGAGCCGTATCCGTATGACGACCTCTGGCCGATCCTCGAGCGGCTCTTCGAGGCGTTCGGCTTCGACCGGATCATGTGGGCGAGCGACTACACGCGCCTGCGCCTCGCCGACCATCCCCGCGGCGAGCGCCCGCGGCGGCGCGGCCTCACCTATGCCGAGAGCCTCGACTGGCTGCGCCGCAGCGACCGGCTCGCGTTCGAGGAGAAGGAATGGCTCCTCGGCGGGACCGCGCGTCGGCTCCTGAGTCTTCCGCCCATCGTCCGGGACTGGCCAGTCCCGCCGCTCTACTGAGGGAATCCCGAATGCCATTGAACGTCTACGGCGCGCACCGCGTCATGGAGAACGCCGCGGTCGAGCTCGCGGTCCGCGAGCTCACGGGCGAGGACCTGCACGACGGCTACATCGCCCATCTGGTGGGCGGCGGACCGGATCTCAGCGCGGAGGCGCCCGGGGCGGTCGCAGACGTCGCGATGAACGCCGACACCCAGCTGCTGCGCTACTCGGTCGCCCGTCCCGACATCCGGCTGCTCTTCACGGCGACCCGCGGGCACTACGAGATCCTCGGCAGGCGCTCGCGCGGCGTGGTCTCGCCGGGCGACCTTCGCGGCAAGCGGATCGCGACATTCCTGCACACGTCCTCCGAGTACTACCTCGCGACCGAGCTCGCGAGGTACGCGATCGCCGTCGAGGACGTCGAGGTGGTGGGCGTCAAGCCCGAGCTCGCGGTCACCCAGGCGCTCATCGACGGCGAGGTCGACGCGATCACCATCTGGGAGCCCGCGACGCAGTTCGCGAAGGAGTCGCTCGGCGACGACCTCGTGTCGTTCCGTCACGACGACGCCTACTTCCTGCGGCTCGGGGCGAACACGACCGCGGACAAGCTCGCCGACCCGGTCAAGCGCGCCGAGATCATCGCGTTCATCCGCAAGGTCGTTCGCGCGTCGCGCGAGCTGCAGGAGCGTCCGGTGCGCGGCGCCGAGATCGCGGCACGGCTCTCCGGCTTCGACGAGGGGCTCGTCCTGCGCTCGCTCGCGACGCTCGAGTTCGTCGCGCACATCGAGCCGGACCAGCTCGACGTGCTCGTCGAGCAGGAGCGATGGGTGGCGGCCGAGCAGGGACGCGAGCCGCGCACCCGGGAGGAGCTCGCGCCGCTCATCGACACGAGCGCCTACGAGGAGGCGCTCGCCGGGCTCTGAGCCCGCAGCCTCAGGGGGTCGCCGGGCGGTCGATGCCGAGCGTGTCGCGCAGCGTCGTGCCCGGGTACTCCGTGCGGAACAGCCCGCGACGCTGCAGCTCGGGCACGAGCTCGTCGCAGATCCGATCGAGGCCCTCCGGCATGTAGGCGGGCGTGAGCGTGAAGCCGTCGCAGGCGCCGGCGCGGAACCACGCCTCGATGCGATCGGCCACCGCGCTCGCGGTGCCGACCACCACCTGGTGTCCATAGGAGTGCGCCCTCGTCGTGAGCAGCTCGCGCAGCGTCGGCCGCTCCTCGATGATGGCCCGGCGCAGCGCCGGGTACCGGGTCGCCGTCGACATGCGGCTGGCGGCCGCCTCCTCGAGCGTGGGGAGGCGGTCCGTCGGGATCGGCTCGTCGAGCGCGAGCCCGTCGAGGTCGGCGCCGACGAGCAGACCGCTCAGGGTCGCGAGCGCGATCTCCGGCTGCACGAGCGCGCCGAGCTCGGCGAGGATGCGCTCGGCGTCCTCCTGGGTGTCCCCGATGACCGGGATCAGGCCCGGCAGCACGAGCGGCCGGTTGCGGCCCTCCTCCTGCGCGAGCCCGGCGAGCGAGGCGCGGAACTCGATGGCCGAGTCGAGGTCGACCTGCGCGGTGAAGACCACCTCGGCATGCCGCGCAGCCAATCGCCTCCCGTCGGGCGACTGACCGGCCTGGGCGATCACGGGCCGGCCCTGCGGGGAGCGCGGGAGCGCGATCGCGTCGCGCACGGCGTAGTGCTCGCCCCGGTAGTCGGGCTGGTGGATCCTCGCCAAGTCGGCCCACACGCCGCGCTCGCGGTCGAGGATGACCGCGTCGTCCTCCCAGGCGTCCCAGACCGCGATGCACGCGTTGAGGAAGTCCTCGGCGCGGCGGTAGCGCTCGTCCTTGTCGGGGAGCGTCACGCCGAAGTTGTGCGCGCCGTCGAACGACGTGACGACGTTCCAGCCGGCCCGGCCGTCGGACAGGAAGTCGAGCTGCGCGAACATGCGCGCGACGTTGTACGGCTCGCTGAACGTCGTCGAGACCGTCCCGATGAGCCCGATCCGCTCGGTCACGGCGCTCAGCGCCGCCATCGTGGTGAGCGGCTCGTAACTGATGAGCTCCGGGTTCGGGCCGATGTCGCCGAAGAAGACCTGGTCGGCGAAGAACACCGCGTCGAGCTTCGCCTCCTCCGCGCGTCGTGCGGAATAGCGGGCGCCCTCGAGCCCGTACAGCTGCTCGACCCCGCTGCCGGGTCGACGCCAGGTCGATCGGTTCCGTCCGACCGGGCTGAAGAAGAGCAGGAGGTGGAGTTGCTCGTCGCGGGTGCTCACCTGCGGAGTCTGCCGAGCGAACGGGGGAGCCGTCCAGGGGGCCTAGGGGCAATTACGCCATTCCGCGCCGGACCCCGGCGGCCCCGCGTACCTTGGCCTCGATATGTCGACGCCGACCTACCAGCAGCTCCTGGCCCGCACCGACGCGCCCGCGGGTTCCGCGTGGGGCGTGTTCGGCGACGGCGACCAGCTCGGCAGCCTGAACTTCATCACGCCCGAGGTCACGCGGGCCGCGGCCGGACTCGTCCGGACGGGGACGACCGTGGGTCTCGACTACCCGCTCAACGCGTTCGTCCCGAGCATCGCCGGCACGCGACCGGCGACCGAGCACCACATCTTCGCGAACAACCCGAACCATCGCGACGACTGGGTCGACTCGTTCTACCTCCAGTCGACCTCCCAGATCGACGGGCTGCGCCACATGCGCCACCCGGAGCACGGCTTCTACGGCGGCGTGCCGGACGACCGGGTCGACGTCGGCCTGCCCGACCTCGGCATCCAGCTCGTCGCCGAGCACGGCATCGCGACCCGCGGCGTGCTGCTCGACCTGCCCGCGTACTACGCGGCCGAGGGCATCGCGTTCTCCGGTCGGGAGCGCTTCGGCGTCACGGCGGCGCACCTGCGCGGTGCGGCAGAACGCCAGGGCGTCGAGTTCCGCTCGGGCGACGTGCTCGTCGTGTACCTGAGCTGGTCGGAGCAGTACCTCGCCGCGGACGACGAGAGTCGCACCGCGATCCGCACGGCCGGCAGCCCGGGCCTGCGCCAATCGCCGGAGATGCTCGAGTTCCTCTGGGATCACGGCTTCTCGATGGTCGTCTCGGACAACGCCGGCGTCGAGATGTTCCCCGTCGACCCCGACTCGGGATTCGTCTATCCGGACGAGCCCAAGCCGGAGCGCGGCCCGATCCACAACGGCATGATGCACCGGCCGCTCATCGCGCTCCTCGGCATGCTCCTCGGCGAGTGCTGGAAGCTCGACGAGCTCGCGCGTCACTGCGCGGCCGAGGGCCGGTACGAGTTCCTGCTCACCGCGAAGCCACTCAACCTCCTCGGCGGTGTCGGCTCCCCGCCGAACGCCATGGCGATCTTCTAGAAGGGATCGAGCAATGTCAGCGGTCGACGCGCTCCTCAAGGGGGCAATCGATATCCACACGCATTCGGGCCCATCGCCCATGCCCCGGCGGATCAACCACGTCGAGGCCGCGCAGCAGGCGGCCGAGGCCGGCTTCCGGGCGATCCTCGTCAAGTGCCACTACCACTCGACCGTGACCGACATCCTGTCGATGGAGGCGCAGCTCGCGGGCATCCCGACGCAGGTCTTCGGCGGCGTCGCGCTCAACACGGTCGCCGGCGGACTCAACCTCCACGCGGTCGACCTCGCCGTCAAGCTGGGCGGCCGGATGGTCTGGTTCCCCACGATCTCCTCGACCGCCCACCTCGAGCACGCGGCGCACAACGAGACGACCCGCGCGCACTTCACGCCGCTCGGCATGCTGCCGCAGGAGCCCGTCCCCGTCATCGACGACTCGGGCACGGTGCTCCCCGAGGTGCGCGCCATCCTCGAGTACACCCGCGACGCCGGTGTCGCGATCTCGACGGGCCACCTCGACGCGGCCTCCGCGACCGCCGTGGTCGAGGCCGCCCACGAGGTCGGCCAGCGCCGGATCATGATCAGCCACCCGAACTACATCGCCGGCATCGACCACGAGCTCGCGAAGCGGCTCACGACGCTCGGCGCGAAGTTCGAGTTCCCCGTCGCGATGTTCGACAAGCTCGACATGCCGACCCTCTTCACGCTCGAGGACCTGGTCGGCTGGATCGACGCGGTCGGCCCCGAGCACGCCCTCATCGGCTCCGACCTCGGCCAGGCGGGCAACCCGCTGCCGGTCGAGGCCTACCGCAGCCTCCTGCCGCGCCTGCTCGACGCGAGCGTGTCCGAGGACGCCGTCCGCCTCATGATCCAGACCAACCCGGCGTTCCTCCTCGGACTCGACTGAGGACCGGCACGATGGCCATCCAGCGGCCGGCGCCGTTCGCCGAGCGGATCGCGGGATCCGCGCGCCCGCTCATCGGGACGTGGGTCAAGATCCCGTCGCTCGAGACGGTCGAGATCCTCGGGAACGCCGGCTTCGACTACGTCGTCATCGACCTCGAGCACGCGCCCCTCGGCCTGCAGGACGCCTACGCCGCGACCGTCGTCGCCCAGGCATCCGGGATGAGCGTCCTCGTCCGCGTGCCGGACACCTCCGGCAGCCATGTGCAGCGGCTCCTCGACGCGGGCGTCGACGGCCTCCTCGTCCCGCACGTGCGCAGCGCGGCGGAGGCGGCGCTCCAGGTCGCGCGCATGACATTCCCTCCCGACGGGGTCCGCGGCATGGGCACGACGGGTCGCGCCGGCGCCTGGGGCGGGACGTCGGGCGCCGACTACGTGGCCGCGGGTCGCCACGTCTTCCGCGGCGTCCAGCTCGAGGACTGGGAGGCGCTCGAGGACGCCGAGGGCATCGTGTCGACGCCGGGGCTCGGTGGGGCGTTCATCGGCATGGGCGACCTCGGGCTCGGTCGCGGACTGCGCTCGCCGGACCCGGAGCTCGACGCGCTCGTCGCGCGGACGATGGGGCTCGCGCTCGCCCGAGGCGTGCCGGTCGGCACGGCCGTCGGCACCCCGGAGCAGTTCGGCAGGGCCGCCGAGGCCGGCTACGCGTTCGTCATGGTCAGCAACGACACCGGGATGCTTCGTGCCGAGGCGACCCGGATCGTGCGGGAATCGATCGGCTGAGGAGGCACGGCGATGAACTATCCGAAGGACGATGCGCGGGCGAGGCTCGCGACCGCGACGGTGAAGCCCGTCCCGGCCGACATCGCCGGGACCGAGTACGCGCGGTTCTACGCTCGCCACCACGATCGGCAGATCGGCGGCGCGCGCGTCTGGTACGCCCGTGGGCAGAACTTCGTGCTCGCCTACGGCGACATCGCCGGGACCGCGAGCATCGCGCTCGACGAGCCGCAGGAGCACGTCCTCCTCCTCATCGACGCCGGCGTCTCGGCGACCGTCGCGGCCGGCGAGGAGATCCAGCGGGTCGGCGGGCAGCGGCTCGTCATCGTCCCGCCGGGCGCCGCGACGATCGACCTCGAGGGGGAGGGGAGATTCGTCCAGCTCGTGCGCTCGACGTCGCCGCTCGCCGATCTCGCGGAGAACGCGGTGTCGTACACCGAGCCGCATCCGAACATCCCCGAGTTCCAGGCATGGCCGGAGCCGGTCGGCGGCTATCGGATCCGCGACTACGACCTCACCGTCCCGACCCTGCCGAACTCGAACTTCCGGCTGTATCGCTGCACGACGTTCATGGTCAACTACATCGAGGGCCGCGACGGGCCACGGGACCGGACGAAGCTCTCGCCGCACCACCACGACGACTTCGAGCAGTGCTCGCTCGCGCTCGAGGGGGAGTTCGTCCACCACATCCGCTGGCCGTGGAGCTCGGACGGGTCCACCTGGCGGGAGGACGAGCATGAGCTCTGCGCCGCGCCGTCGGTCGCGGTGATCGCGCCGCCGACCATTCACACGAGCGAGGCGATCGGGAACGGCCGCAACCGGCTCATCGACATCTTCAGCCCGCCGCGATTCGACTTCTCGGCGATGGAGGGCTGGGTCATCAACGCCGACGAATATCCCGTTCCCGACCCCGTTTAGTCATACGATCCGACAACACACTGGCCTTTGGGATGAGGGCGAGATAGCCTGTCCCGCATTCTGACGATCAAGGAGGATCGCCGTGCGCACTGCGTATCAGGCACCCCTGCCGACTGAGAGAACCGCGTTCGTGGGCCGCAAGGCCGAGCTCGAGACCGCGAAGCGAGTCATGGCCAGCGCTCGTCTGATCACCCTCACGGGCGCGAGCGGCGTCGGCACGAGCCGACTCGCGATCAAGCTCGCGGAGCAGGTCGCCCACCGTGTCCCGTCGGTCGGCTATGTCGATCTCGCGGATGGCGCAGCGGTCCCCGAGACCGCGACGGGACTCGTCGTCCTCGACAACGCCGACCGCGGCGAGCACGTCCCCGCGCGGGTCGCGGCGCTCCTCGAGCGCTCGCCCGACGCGATCGTCATCGTCGCGAGCGCCGCCGTCCTCGCGATCGACGGCGAGCACCTCGTCGAGGTGCTGCCGCTGCCCATCCCGTCGCGGCGGACGGCCTCGACGCGCGCGGCGATCGACTCCGATGCGATCCGACTCTTCGTCGAGCGGGCGAAGGCCGTCCGCCCGTCCGTGACGCAGCTGACGACCGCCCAGCTCATGGTCGTGCGCGACATCTGCGCCGCGTGCGAGGGCCTGCCCGCGATGATCGAGGTCGCGGCCGCCGCCGTCCGGCTCATGCCGCTCGAGGAGCTTCGCGACGTGCTGCGCGACGGGCACTCCGTCGACCTCATCCCCGGCGCGGATCGCCATGTCGCCCGCGCGCAGCAGATCGTCGCCGCGCTCGACGCCGAGGAGCGGGAGATCCTCGACATCGGCTCGGCGCTCGACGAGTCGTTCGGCGTCGAATGCGTCGCGGCGCTCGCCGGCGGCGGTGCCGAGCCGGTCCGGGCCTTCGCGCGCCTCGTCGACCGGTCGGTCCTCATCGCCGACCCGCGAGAGCCCGGCACGTTCCGGATCCCGCGGACCGTCCGGCGGCTCGTGGACGCGAGCCGCGTCTCGGACGCCTGCGAGGTCCGGATCAAGGGCCACGTCAAGGAGATCCTCGACGAGCTCGCGCAGATCCCCTACGGGAACCCCGAGATGCAGCTCGTGCGCCACCTCGGCCACCACCGGCACACCGTCGAGCGGCTCTTCGCCGAGTACGCGACGGAGCCGGAGTCCTCGGGCGAGCTGATCCGGCTCGTCATGCGCCTGCGGCGCTACTGGGGCGCCCTCGGGCTCAAGAACAAGGTCGAGGAGTGGCTCGAGGAGGCGCTCAAGTGCCGCAGGCGCCGCGGCGCGCTGTCGGCGGCGGCGCTTCGGACGGAGTCCTACTTCGCGGCGATGGTCGGCGACTTCGAGCGTGCGTCGCGCCTGCTCGCGGAGAGCCTCGAGATCCCCGAGGAGCAGTCCGAGGGGCTCGACGAGCTGCCGCCGGAGTTCCTCGAGGCGCTCATCCGGATGGGCGGGCACGACATCGACGGCGCCGAGGCGCTCCTCCAGAAGGTCGTCCAGGAGACGAAGCACGAGGGCCGGCTGGACGCGCTCGAGGAGCAGCTCCACTACCTCGCGCTCATCAGCGTCATGCGGGGCGACTACGAGCGCGCGGAGCAGCGCCTGCGCTCGAACGTCGAATGGCTGCGCTCTCGCGGCAACCGCTGGGGGGTCGCCTACACGCTCATCGTGCTGTCGATCACGCTCCTCGGCCGGGGCCTCGCGGAGCGTGCCTCGGAGACCGCCCGCGAGGCGCTCCAGATGATGGACGCGCTGAGCGATCGGGTGGGCGTCCCGACCTCGCTGCGACTCATCGCGGCGCTCTCCTACCGCCGGGGCGACTCGGCCCGCGCGGCGACGCTGCTCGCCGCGGCGAGCCGGATGGACCCGCAGCGCACGATCGCGGCCGAGCAGGCGCTCGGCGGCGTCGAGGCGGGCCTGCGTCGCTCCCTCGGGCCCCGCGAGTACTCGCGACTCTCGGCGAAGGGCCGGCAGCTCGAGCGCGCGGAGCTCATCGCGCTCGCGCTCGGCGAGGATGCGGCGCGCCACCCGTCGGTGCAGCTCACCCGGCGCGAGTCCGAGATCGCGGCCCTGCTCGTCGAGGGGCTCAGCAGCGCGCAGATCGCGGCGCATCTCGTGCTCTCCGCGCGGACCGTCGAGGGCCACATCCAGCGGATGCTCAACAAGCTGCAGTTCCGCTCGCGCTCGCAGATCGCGGTCTGGATGAGCGAGCGCCTCGACTCGGTCGGCGGGGCCGTCCTCGCGAGCTGAGTCGCCCTCCGCGCTATCCGAGGAGCGTGGCGTAGTCCGACGCGGGGCCGGGTAGCGCCGGGTAGCGCTCGCGCACCCGCGCATCGTGGCCCGGGATCAGCTCCGCGCCCGCCTCCGCCGCGATCCGGCGCAGCCGCTCGATCGAGCGGTCGCCCTGCTGCGCGTCGGCGTGGGCGAAGAAGTGCCAGCCGAGCTCGATCTGCTCGAAGAAGTGCGCGGCGTCCGAGGCGAGCAGCCGCGGACCGCTCGGGGACTCGACGAGCACCGCGAGCTGACCCGGCGTGTGCCCCGGCGACAAGATGAGGCGGATGCCGTCGATCGGTGAATCCGAGTCGCCGTCGACGAGGAGCAGCCGGCCATCGCGTTCGGCCTCCCGGATCGCGGCCAGGTGCTGCGGCCAGACGAACGCCGTGCGCAGCGACTCCTCGGACTCCCGCGCGACCGCGACCCAGTGCTCGTGCTCGACGCGCGAGGCGATGACGGTCGCGTTCGGGAAGAGGCCGACGTGCCCCACGTGGTCGAAGTGGTAGTGGGTGAGCAGGACCGCGCGCACCTCCGCGGGCACGACCCCGACCGCGGCGAGCGCCTCCGGGACCGGCCGCCAGTCGGCGTCGTCGACCCAGTACGAGTCGGGCGTGTGGAAGCCCGTGTCGATCAGGACCGGGCCGTCGGGCGTCTGCAGGACCCACAGGCTGTACGGCATCCGGATCACCTCATCGGGGATCCCGAGGCTCGCGAAGTCGTGCCAGACGTGCGACGTGCGCACGCGGCGATCCGCGTACGTCACCTGGATGAGCGCCACAGGACCAGCATCCCCCGTCGCCCACCGGTGCCGCAGGGCGGAATTACGCGATTACCCCGGCCGGGAGAACGGTCGGACCACCCGCCTGCCTAGCATCGCAATCGGTCGGAGAGCACGGCCGACGAGGAGGAGCGATGCCGTCCACAGTTGACGCGCCGACGAGCGAGGAGATCCTCGGGAGAGCGGTCGCCCTCCGCGAGCGCATCCGGGAGCTGCAGCAGGTCCATGCCGAGCTCGGCACGTACTCCCCGGAGATCCACGAGGCGTTCGTCGACGCGAGGCTCTACGACATCCTCCGGCCGAAGCGCTACGGCGGCCTCGAGCTCGGACTCCAGACGTTCTTCCGCGTGGCCGAGGAGCTCTCCCGGGCCGACCCCGGCGTCGGCTGGTCCTACGAGCTCGGCGCCTCGCACGCGTACCAGTTCTCCTCCTACTTCCCCGAGCGCTCGCAGGACGAGGTCTACCAGGCGTACCCGTTCGTCGCGGCCTCCCGCGCGTTCCCCATCGAGGCGACCGCGGAGCCCGTCGACGGCGGCTACATCCTCACGGGCCGCTGGGACTACAACTCCGGCTGCACCTACAGCTCGCACTTCCTGCCGGTCGGGCCGATCATCGACGCGAACGGCGAGCCGATCCCGCACATGTTCGTGCTCCCGCGCAAGGACTACACGATCGTCGACGACTGGGGCCACGGCCGCACGATCGGCCTGAGCGCCTCCTCGTCGAACTCGATCACGGTCGACGGCGTCTTCGTGCCCGACTACAACGTCGTGCCCTTCACCTTCAAGGACCACCTGTGGAGCGAGCACGGCGGCACGATCGGCTACCAGCTGCTCGGCAATCCCACCTACCTCGGCCGTACGACGACGATGTTCATCTCCGGCCTCGCCGTGACGCAGGTCGGCGCGGCCTATGCGGCGATGGACGAGTACGAGCGGCTCATGGCGCGGGGGACGAGCTTCGCGCCGCGCATGCCGCGGACCGAGTCGCCGCAGTACCAGCAGTGGTTCGGCCACATCCAGGCGCTCGCCGACTCGGCGTCGGCACTGCTGCACGCGACCGTGCGGGAGATGGAGGAGCGCGGGACCACCTGGGCCGAGGGCGGGCCCGAGTTCACGCCGGCTGAGGACATCCGGCTGCGGGGCCAGGCGGCCACCGCGGCGCGGCTCGCGGTCGAAGCGGTCGACATCGCGTTCTCCACCGCGGGCTCGACCTCAGCCGGGATGACGGGCACGAGGCTCGCGAAGTACTACCAGGACGCGGCGTTCTACAAGACCCACATCGGCGCGCAGCACGACGTCTTCTACGGCTCGCAGGGCCGCGTCGCGCTCGGCCTGCCCGCGGGCGGGATGTAGCGCCGAGTGCAGGCCGTGCGGCCGGAGGCAGGCCGTCTCGGGGGAACCGAGCCTGCTCCCGGCCGCACCGACTTCGCCGCGGAGCCCCCGGAATGCCCCGGTAGAATCGTCTGACCATGGCGATGTTCGGCAACCTCACCGACCGGCTCAGCGAGACCTTCCGTCACCTCCGCACGAAGGGGAAGCTGTCCCCGGCCGACGTCGACGCGACCGTCCGCGAGATCCGGCGCGCGCTCCTCGACGCCGACGTCGCGCTCGAGGTCGTCAAGGAGTTCGCCGGCACCGTCCGCGAGCGCGCCCTCTCCGACGAGGTCAGCCGCGCGCTCAACCCCGCGCAGCAGGTCGTCCAGATCGTCAACGAGGAGCTCGTCGGGATCCTCGGCGGGCAGCAGCGCCGCCTCGAGTTCGCGAAGAAGCCGCCGACCGTCATCATGCTCGCCGGCCTCCAGGGCGCGGGCAAGACCACCCTGGCCGGGAAGCTCGCGAAGTGGCTCAAGAACGAGGGCCACACCCCGATCCTCATCGCGGCGGACCTCCAGCGGCCGAACGCTGTCAACCAGCTCCAGGTGGTCGGCGAGCAGGCCGGGGTCCCGGTCTGGGCGCCCGAGCCCGGCAACGGCGTCGGCGACCCCGTCAAGGTCGCGAAGGACGGCCTCAAGGAGGCGGAGCGCAAGCTCTACGACACCGTCATCGTCGACACCGCAGGCCGTCTCGGCGTCGATGCCGAGCTGATGAAGCAGGCGTCCGACATCCGCAAGGCCGTCGAGCCCGACGAGGTGCTCTTCGTCATCGACGCGATGATCGGCCAGGACGCCGTCGCGACCGCGAAGGCGTTCCAGGAGGGCGTCGACTTCACGGGCGTCGTGCTCACCAAGCTCGACGGCGACGCGCGCGGCGGCGCCGCGCTGAGCGTCGCGCACGTCACCGGCCGCCCGATCATGTTCGCCTCGACGGGCGAGCGCCTCGACGACTTCGAGCCGTTCCATCCCGACCGGATGGCGAACCGCATCCTCGACCTCGGCGACATCCTCTCGCTCATCGAGCAGGCGCAGCGCACCTTCGACGAGGACGAGGCGCGTCAGGTCGCCGAGCGGCTCGCGAAGGACCAGTTCACGCTCGAGGACTTCCTCGACCAGCTCCAGCAGGTCAAGAAGATGGGCTCGCTCAAGTCGATGCTCGGCATGCTGCCGGGCGGCAAGGGCATGCGCGAGGCGATCGACAACTTCGACGAGAGCGAGGTCGACCGCACTGAGGCGATCATCCGCTCGATGACGCCGACGGAACGCCGTCAGCCCCGCGTCCTGAACGGCAGTCGCCGGGTGCGGATCGCGAGGGGCTCGGGGACGACCGTCACCGAGGTGAACCAGCTGATGGCGCGCTTCGAGCAGGCCGCGAAGATGATGAAGTCCGTCGCGAAGGGCCAGATGCCGCAGATCCCCGGGGTGACGCCCGGCATGCGGATCGGTGGAGCCGCGGGCAGCGGGAAGAACGCGAAGAAGAAGGGCTCGAAGTCGGGCAACCCGGCGAAGCGCGCGCAGGAGAACGCCGCGCTCGCCGCGGGCGTCAAGCCCGGCGGGGGAGGCGGTTCGGGCTTCGGGCTCGGGGCGGTGCCCGCCGCGCCGGGTGCGCAGTCGGGCCCGAGCGAGCAGGAGCTCGCGGCGCTGCAGAAGTTCCTCGGCCGCTGACGCGGGCCACCGCCTCGAGCCATTCGGGCTAGCTTGGTCGGGTGACCGATGACGTGCTCCCCGACCTGATCGATTCCGGCATCCGCAGCATCGCGGCCGCGCTGCGCGAGGGATCCGCGACCGCCGTGGGACTCGCCGAAGCGGTCTTCGACCGCATCGACGAGCGCAATGGCGGTGCGCCGAGCCATGACGGCGGACCGCAGGCGGTCAACGCCTGGTCGGATCTCGACCGGAGCACGGCACTCGCGCAGGCCGCCGAGGCCGACATCCGGATCGCGGGCGGCGACCCGTCCTTCCTCGCCGGCGTGCCGGTCGGCGTCAAGGCGCTCTACGCCGTCGCGGGCCAGCCGCTCACGGCCTCGAGCCGCGTGCTCGAGGGCCGCGTCGCCGATCGAGACAGCGCCGCCTGGGCCGCCTTCGCGAGCGCCGGCGCCGTCTACGTCGGTCACGCCCACACGCACGAGTTCGCCGCGGGCGGGACGACCGATCAGGTCGGCAACCCGTGGGACCTCTCCCGCAGCCCCGGCGGCTCGAGCGGCGGGTCCGCCGCGGCGGTTGCCGCGGGCATGGTGCCGCTCGCCCTCGGGACGGACACGGCGGCGTCGCTTCGCGTGCCGGCGGCGTTCTGCGGGGTGTCCTCGTTCAAGCCGTCCTTCGGCCGCTCGCCCGTGGACGGCGTGCTGCCGCTGTCGATCACGCTCGACCACACGGGCCCGATCGCCCGCACGCTCGACGACTGCGCGATCGCGTTCGAGGTCCTGAGCGGGGCGCCGAGGGCCTACGACCCGTTCGGCATCGGCACCCGACCGCCCGTGCCGGCGCCGGGTCCCGCCGACCTGCGCGGCGTGCGCATCGCGGTGACCGATCGCGTCGAGCATGTCGGGGTCGACGTCGAGCCCGACATCCTCGAGGGCTACCGCCGTGCGCGCGCGGCGCTCGAGGAGCTCGGCGCCGAGATCGTCGAGCTGCCCGCCGCCCCCGATCTCGACAAGGCGGACTACGACACGATCCTCGTGAGCGATGCGCGTCATGCGCACACGGGATTCGCCGACCGCGTCGAGCACTACCGTCCGAGCACGCGCGGGTTCATCGCGCACGGCACCCGGCCCCTGCCGGTCGACATGTACCTCGCCGCGCAGCAGCGCCGGGTCGCCGTCGCCGCCGCGTGGCAGGCGTGGTTCGCCGAGCATCGCATCGAGGCGATCCTCGAGCCGACGACCGCGACGACGCCCGGGGTCCGCGGGCACGGCTACGACGCGGGCGAGCCGATCGGCGGCGTCGACCCGCTGACCTGCTTCACCGCGACCTGGAACGTCACGGGCTCGCCCGTGGCGGCCCTGCCATCGGGGCTCGGCACGCAGACGGGGCTGCCCGTCGGGGTCTCGCTCATCGGACCGGGGGAGTCGGACGCCCGGGTGCTCTCGATCGGAATCGCGCTCCAGGCAGTTCTACCCGTTCCCCTCGCACCGTTCCCCTGGGCGTCCTCCTCGCCCTCCTGAAGGCCGATACAGTGACGGGGTGACGAACGATCGCCCGGTCCGCATCGGCGTGCAGTACCTCCCGCAGCACTCCCAGACCTACGGCCCGATCCGCGACGCCGTCCTGCGCGGCGAGGACGCCGGCATCGACATCGCGTTCAACTGGGACCACTTCTATCCGCTCTCCGGCGATCCCGACGGCTTCCACTTCGAGTGCTGGACCATGCTCGCCGCCTGGGCCGAGCAGACCGAGCGGATCGAGCTCGGCCCGCTCGTCACCTGCAACTCGTACCGCAACCCCGAGCTCCTCGCCGACATGGTGCGCACGGTCGATCACATCAGCGCGAAGGGGGGTCGGGGCCGGGTCATCCTCGGCATCGGATCCGGCTGGTTCGAGCGCGACTACGTCGAGTACGGCTACGACTTCGGCACGGTCGGCTCGCGGCTCGACGACCTCGCCGAGGCGCTGCCGCGGATCGAGGCGCGCTTCGAGAAGCTGCACCCCGGCGCGACCCGCGACGTCCCGATCCTCATCGGCGGCTCGGGGGAGCGCAAGACGCTGCGGCTCGTCGCGCAGCACGGCGACATCTGGCACACGATGTACGACCCGGAGGTCTTCTCGCACAAGCTCGACGTGCTCAAGGCCTGGTGCGACGAGGTCGAGCGCGACATCGCGGAGATCGAGATCTCGATCGGCCGGTGGGCGTTCCAGGGCTTCGAGCGCGAGGTGCTCGACGCGGCCTATGCGCAGGGCGTGCGGCTCATCACCATCGGCGCGGACGGCCCGGACTACGTCGCGAAGGACCTCGACGCGTACCTCGCCTGGCGCGACGAGAAGAACTCCTAGCCGACTGGGAGCGACCGGTTCGCGGCTGCCCGCGAACTCTGGCAGAATGGAGCCTCGGTTCGCACGGTCCGACCCTCTAATCAGGCCGCGAGAACTCCATGAGACTTCGCCGTCCGGCGTGCACCCCACAGCTGGACGAGCAGGCAAACGTTCACGGGCGATTCCGCCCGCTATCCAGCTGGAGATGAAGTGGCTGTCAAGATCCGACTCAAGCGGCTCGGCAAGATCCGCGCCCCCTACTACCGCATCGTCGTCGCCGACTCGCGCACCAAGCGCGACGGCCGCGTCATCGAGGAGATCGGGAAGTACCACCCGACCGAGGAGCCCTCGTTCATCGAGGTGAACTCGGAGCGCGCCCAGTACTGGCTCTCCGTCGGCGCGCAGCCGACCGAGCAGGTCGCCGCGATCCTCAAGCTCACGGGCGACTGGGGCAAGTTCAAGGGCGACAAGAACGCCGTGTCGACCGTCCGGGTCGCCGAGCCCAAGGCGCCGTTCGTCATCGACGAGAAGAAGAAGCCGGTCCTCGTGCCGAAGTCGGAGAAGAAGGTCGAGGCGCCGGTCGCCGAGGCCGCTCCGGTCGAGGAGGCTCCGGCCGAAGCCGTCGTCGAGGCCGTCGAGACGCCGGTCGAGGTCGCGGACGAGGCCGCCGAGGCGCAGGCCGAGGCTGTCGAGGAAACTGTCGAGGCCGCGGCT
>DATMFB010000233.1:0-4266 GCA_035556395.1 Microbacteriaceae bacterium | reverse complement strand
CGGCGCTGCTCGCCTCCCGGGACCGTGCCGTGCTCGACGAGGTCGCGCGCCAGCAGCGGATCCTCGGCGCGACGCTCGCCAACGCCGTCAACGTGCTGAACCCGAGCGTCCTCGTCCTGGGCGGCTTCCTCGCCTCGCTGCTCGCCGCCGACCGGCCGGGGCTCGAGGCGGCCACCGCGCGGTCCTCGCTCGAGTCCGCCTGGACCGGCACGCGGCTCGTCCCGGCCGCGCTCGGGAGCGCTCGCCTGCTCATCGGCGCCGCGGAGCTCGCATTCGCGCCGCTCATCGCGGACCCGGCCGGCTGGGCCCGGGGCCGTGGCTAGGCTCTCCCCGTGATCACGCCGACCGGACGCCCGGTCGAGATCGCCGCCGGCTCGACGCGCGCCACGATCGGCACCGTGGCCGCGGTGCTGCGCTCCCTCGCGATCGACGGCGTCGACGTGACGGAGCCGCTCGGGGCCGCGCAGGCGCCGCGGTTCGCGAGCGGGATCGTGCTGTCGCCGTGGCCGAACCGCGTCGGCGACGGACGCTGGTCGCTCGACGGCCACGAGCAGCAGCTCGTCATCACCGAGCCGGATCGGCACAACGCGATCCACGGCCTGCTGCGCTTCGCCGACTACGAGATCCGGGAGCGCTCCGACGACTCGGTCGTCCTCGGCGCGATCATCCCGCCGCAGCCCGGCTGGCCGGCGTTCGTCGACACCTGGGTCGAGTACCGCGCGCTGCCCGATGGGCTGCGCGTGCGCCACGGCGCGGTCAACCTCTCGTCCTTCCCGACCCCCTACGCGGTCGGCGCGCATCCGTTCCTTCGGCTCGGCGACACCCCGGTGGAGGATCTCCGACTCACCGTCCACGCGGACACCCGGTTCGAGACGGACGACCGGCTGCTGCCGATCGGCGAGCGTCCGGTCGACGGGACGGCGTACGACCTGCGCGCCGGGGTCCGGGTCGGCGATGTCGGGGGGCGGCTCGACACCGCGTTCGGCGGGGTGCGGCACCGACCGGGCGGCGAGGTGGCGAGGCTCGACGACCCGCTGACGGGACGCCGGCTCACGCTCCATCAGGACCTCGCCTGGCGCTACCTGCAGGTCTTCACCCCGACCGCGTTCCCGGGCGCGGACGGTCGCGAGCGACAGGCGATCGCGATCGAGCCGATGACGGCGCCGCCCGACGCGCTGCGCTCGGGCGAGGGGCTCGTCCGACTCGAGCCCGGCGCGCGCTGGGCCGGGGGCTGGGCGCTGCGGCTCGGCCGCGGCTGAGCTCGCGACGACGGGTCATGCGACACGCCGGGCGACACGCCACGACGAAATACGTTTCGACATCTTGTCCACAGCCCCCTCCATAACGGAATGCTGTGCGGACACCGAAAAATGGCTGATGGCGAAGGGGTGCCGGACGGTGGGAATCACAGCTGTGTAGTTCTGCGTTGTATTACTCACAACCACACCATCTAGTGCCTCTGAGCGATGTCGGACCCCAGATGTAGTATCAGAGCCCCTGGTCAAGAAGGCCGAAAAGGAGGCTGGCAAATGACTGTCACCGTCTACACGAAGCCATCGTGTGTGCAGTGCACCGCGACCTATCGCGCCCTCAACGCGAAGGGCATCGAGTTCGAGATCTTCGACGTCTCCGTCGACGACAAGGCCCTCCAGGCCGTCAAGGATCTCGGCTACCTGCAGGCGCCCGTCGTCATCGCGGACGGCGAGCACTGGTCCGGATTCCGCCCGGACAAGATCGACGAGCTCGCCACGAAGCGCGCATCCTGAGGACGTGATGGGCCATGTCGACAGCGATCGCAGACGGGCAGCGGGTCCTGAGCGAGCGCAGCGAGTCGAACGGCGGGGCGACCACCACTGCGGCTGACCTCGTCTACTTCTCCTCCGTCTCGGGCAACACCAAGCGCTTCGTCGAGAAGCTCCAGGTGGTTCGAGGCGGGGACCCCGCAGCGCAGATCCCGCTGCACAGCAGTGAACGGCCCCTCAAGGCCACCCGGCCCTACGTCCTGGTCCTGCCGACCTACGGCGCGGGCGACGGACCGGGAGCAGTGCCCAAGCAGGTCATCAGATTCCTCAACGACCCGGACAACCGGGCGCTGATCCGGGGCGTGGTGGTCGGCGGGAACACGAACTTCGGCAAGGCATTCGGACTCGCCGGCGACATCGTCGCCGCGAAGACCGGGGTGCCGTGCCTCTATCGATTCGAAGTATTCGGAACGCAGGACGACGTGGAAGCCGTCGCGGAAGGATTGGAGCGGTTCTGGCAATGACATCTGTTCTTGGCACGGCACTGAACAGCGCGGTGATCGAGGCTCCTCGCGTCGCGATGGACTACCACTCGCTCAACGCGATGCTGAACCTCTACGGCCCCAACGGCGAGATCCAGTTCGACAAGGACCGCGAGGCGGCGCGGGAGTACTTCCTCCAGCACGTCAACCAGAACACGGTCTTCTTCCACTCGCTGCGCGAGAAGCTCGACTACCTCGTCGAGAAGGGGTACTACGAGCAGGCCGTGCTCGACAAGTACTCCTTCGACTTCATCACGCGGCTCGACGAGTTCGCGTACTCGAAGAAGTTCCGCTTCCCGACGTTCCTCGGGGCCTTCAAGTACTACACGTCGTACACGCTCAAGACCTTCGACGGCACCCGCTACCTCGAGCGCTTCGAGGACCGCGTCGTCATGACCGCCCTCGCGCTCGCCGACGGCGACGAGCAGGTCGCGACCGAGATGGTCGACGAGATCATCGCCGGCCGCTTCCAGCCCGCGACCCCGACCTTCCTGAACGCCGGCAAGGCGCAGCGCGGCGAGCTCGTCTCCTGCTTCCTGCTGCGCGTCGAGGACAACATGGAGTCGATCGCCCGCGGCATCAACTCCTCGCTCCAGCTGTCCAAGCGCGGCGGCGGCGTCGCGCTCCTGCTGTCGAACATCCGCGAGTCGGGTGCGCCGATCAAGCAGATCGAGGGCCAGTCCTCCGGCGTCATCCCGGTCATGAAGCTGCTGGAGGACTCCTTCTCCTACGCGAACCAGCTCGGCGCGCGCCAGGGCGCCGGCGCGGTGTACCTCCACGCGCACCACCCGGACATCATGCGGTTCCTCGACACCAAGCGGGAGAACGCCGACGAGAAGATCCGGATCAAGACGCTCTCCCTCGGCGTCGTCATCCCGGACGTGACGTTCGAGCTCGCGAAGAACAACGAGGACATGTACCTCTTCTCCCCGTACGACGTCGAGCGCGTCTACGGCGTGCCCTTCGGCGACATCTCGGTCTCCGAGAAGTACCAGGAGATGGTCGACGACCCGCGGATCAAGAAGACGAAGCTGAGCGCGCGGAAGTTCTTCCAGACGCTCGCGGAGATCCAGTTCGAGTCGGGCTACCCGTACATGGTGTTCGAGGACACCGTCAACAAGGCGAACCCGATCGACGGCCGCATCAACATGTCGAACCTCTGCTCGGAGATCCTCCAGGTCAACACCCCGACGACGTACACCGAGGACCTCGGCTACGCGACGATCGGCAAGGACATCTCCTGCAACCTCGGCTCGATGAACATCGCGCTCGCGATGGACGGCGGCAACCTGGAGCGGACCGTCGAGGTCGCGATCCGGGGTCTGAACGCGGTGTCCGAGCAGTCGCACATCTCCGCGGTCCGCAGCGTCGAGTTCGGCAACGACAAGTCGCACGCGATCGGCCTCGGCCAGATGAACCTGCACGGCTATCTCGCGCGCGAGCACGTCCACTACGGCTCGGAGGAGTCGATCGACTTCACCTCGGCGTACTTCGCGGCCGTCCTGCACTACGCGCTCAAGGCGTCGAACAAGCTCGCGATCGAGCGCGGCACGACGTTCGACGGCTTCGAGCGGTCGAAGTACGCGGATGGCTCGTTCTTCGAGAAGTACGTCGAGCGCGACTGGCTTCCGACGACTGAGAAGGCGAAGGAGCTCTTCGCGAAGGCGGGCATCCAGCTGCCGACCCGCGAGGACTGGGTGCTGCTGCGTGAAGCCGTCAAGGAGCACGGCATCTACAACCAGAACCTCCAGGCCGTCCCCCCGACGGGCTCGATCTCGTACATCAACAACTCGACGTCGTCGATCCACCCGATCGCGTCGAAGATCGAGATCCGCAAGGAGGGCAAGCTCGGACGGGTCTACTACCCGGCGCCGTTCATGACGAACGACAACCTGGAGTACTACCAGGACGCGTACGAGGTCGGCTACGAGAAGATCATCGACGTGTACGCGGCGGCGACCGAGCACGTCGACCAGGGACTC
>DATMFB010000232.1:0-14335 GCA_035556395.1 Microbacteriaceae bacterium | reverse complement strand
CTCGTGATCGGCCGGCTCTCGGGGGTCGAGCTGAGCGGAGTCGAGGTGCTCGAGCTGCCGTCGGCGGAGGCCGACGTGCGGGAGTTCGTCGCGGGGCTCTGATCGTCCTTCGACTCGCTGCGCTCGCTCAGGAACCGGAAGATCCCACTGCCCCCACCGACCCCTGAGCGAGGCCGAAGGCCGAGTCGAAGGGCGAGTCGAAGGGCCCCTACGCCTCGCCGTTGGCGATGCGCGAGTGGTGACGGATGACCTCGGCGACGATGAAGTTGAAGTACTTCTCGGCGAACTCGGGGTCGAGCCGCGCGTCCTCGGCGAGGGCGCGGAGCCTCGCGACCTGCCAGCGCTCGCGTTCCGGATCCGACGGCGGCAGCCCGTGCAGCGCCTTCAGCTTCCCGACCTTCTGCGTCGCGGCGAAGCGCTCCGCGAGGAGGTGGATGAGCGCGGCGTCGATGTTGTCGATGCTCTGGCGGAGCTCCGCGAGCTCGGGGTCGGCGGTCACCGTTTCAGGGTAGCGGTGATGCGTTCGTCGGACCTGATCAGCCGAGGAGGTCGTGGCGCACGACGATCGCGTCGCGGTCCGCGCCGACGCCGACCGCCGAGATCCGCGTCCCGCTCATCGCCTCGAGCGCCTCGACGTAGCTGCGCGCGTTCGGCGGCAGATCGCTGAACTCGCGCGCCCCGGAGATGTCCTCCGACCAGCCGGGGAACTCTTCGTAGATCGGCTTCGCGTGGTGGAAGTCCGTCTGGTTGACGGGGACCTCCTCGACCCGCTGTCCGTCGACGTCGTAGGCGACGCAGACGGGGATGCGCTCGAGTCCGGAGAGCACGTCGAGCTTCGTGAGGACCAGGTCGGTGATGCCGTTGATCCGCGAGGCATAGCGCGTGATGAGGGTGTCGTACCAGCCGGTGCGGCGCGGACGGCCCGTCGTGGTGCCGAACTCGAAGCCGATCCGGCGAAGCCGCGCACCGGGACCCTCCGGCTCGGCGCCATCGTCGTCGAGGAGCTCCGTCGGGAACGGTCCCGCGCCCACGCGCGTCACGTACGCCTTCGCGATGCCGATGACGCGGTCGATCCGGTTCGGGGCGATGCCGGAGCCCGTCGCGGCGCCGCCCGACGTCGCGCTCGACGACGTCACGAACGGGTACGTGCCGTGGTCGACGTCGAGCATCGTCGCCTGACCCGCCTCGAAGAGCACGGTCCTGTCGTTCTCCAGCGCCTCGTGCAGGACGAGCGCGGTGTCGGCGACCATCGGCCGCAGCCGCTCGGTGTACGAGAGCAGCTCGCCGACGACCTCGTCGACGGTGATCGCGCGACGGTTGTAGATCTTGACGAGCAGGTGGTTCTTGACGTCGAGCGCCGCCTCGACCTTCTGCCGGAGGATGCTCTCGTCGAACAGGTCCTGGATCCGGATGCCGACGCGGTTGATCTTGTCGGCGTAGGTCGGGCCGATGCCGCGGCCCGTCGTGCCGATCTGGCGCTTGCCGAGGAAGCGCTCGGTGACCTTGTCCATCGTCACGTGGTACTTCGTGATGACGTGCGCGTTCGCGCTGACCAGCAGGCGGCTCACGTCGACCCCGCGCGCCGAGAGCGCGGTGAGCTCGCTGAAGAGCACGCCGAGGTCGACGACGACACCGTTGCCGATGACGGGGATCACGCCGGGGGTGAGGATGCCGGACGGGAGGAGGTGCAGCGCGTACTTCTCGTCGCCGACGACGACCGTGTGGCCCGCGTTGTTCCCGCCGTTGAACTTGACGACGTACTCGATGCGGCTCGAGATGAGGTCGGTGGCCTTGCCCTTGCCCTCGTCGCCCCACTGGGCGCCGACGATCACGACTGCTGGCACGAGGTGCTCCGATCAGGAAGGGGCCTGCACCTCGATCCTACCGAGGTGCAGGCGCCCGCTCCTCGCTCAGGCGATGGCGGTGACTCGTCGTCGACGCCAGAGCGCGATGCCGATGACCGCGGCCGCGCCCCAGAGCATCAGGGTCAGGCCGATGAGCAGGCCGCCCATCGTCCCCGCGGAGCCCGTCAACGCGAGATCGAACACATTGGTCACGGTGATCGTGGCGACGGTCGTCAGTCCGAGCGGCAGCACGAAGGTGCCACGGGTGCTCGGCACGGCCGGGCCGCCGTCGAAGGAGATCGACGTCGCGTTCGCGGTGCCGGCATCCGTCTCCGTCACCACGCACGACGCACCCGCGGGGAGGTCGTCCTCTTGGATCCGCAGCGCGGCGGGTCCGCCGATGTCGCCCGTCGTGTCGCGGACGAGGAGGCCGGGGGCCGGGTGGCTCGCATCGATCAGCGTGCAGACGAACGTCATCGGGAACGGCCCTGCGGACCGGCCCTGGTCGGTGCCCATGATGCGCTTCTCGATCGCGATCGAGACGGCCTCGTAGGTGTTCGCCACGGCGATCGCATTGCCGCCCGAGGCGGTGTCGCTCAGGGGATCGAGCACCACCGAGGTCGAGGTCACCGGCAGCGCGGTGGTGGCGCCCTGGGTCACCTCGAGCTCGACCGAGGCCGCGTCGGCCGGATCGGTCTCCTCGATGATGCAGTCGGCGCCGACGGCGAGCTCGGTCCAGGTGACCGTGTCGCCGTGGAAGAACGACTGCGTCGCCGACTCGAGGGCGTCGATGGCGACACCGTCGAGCGTGCAGGTGAGCGTCACCTCGAACGGCCCGTACTCGACCGGGTTGCCGTTCGCGTCCAGTGCGCCGCCGGTGTCGACCGCCTTCGTCGCGCTGAGCTCGGCGAACTCGTAGCGGTTGACGACGCCGAGCGGCGTCTGCGCGTAGTCGGTCGTCGCGAGCGGCGCGCCGGTCGTGTCGATCGTGAGGGCCCAGCCCGCGGTCGCCGGGGCGACGAGCGTGGGACCGCTCGCGCCGGTCGTCGCGTCGATGATCCGCGTGGAGACCGCGCCGCCGGTGTCGAGCTCCGCGAGCGCGCACTCGGTGCCGGTCGGCAGGCCCGTGTACGTGGTGTCGGGGTCGGTCGCATTCAGCGTGCGGATCCCGCCGCCGGGGACGGTGAACGGAGTGCCGCCGAGCGTGCAGGCCAGCTCCACGCGGTAGTCGCGGGTCCCGAACTTCGCTCCGGCCGCGCCGTCCTCGAAGAACTTGGTCACCGCGACGGAGCCGGTGAGGTACCAGTTCGTGATGTCGATGTCGGTGACCGAGCCGTCGACGACGGTGATGGTGGTCGTCGTGGTCGTCGTGGCCGCGCCGCCGTCGATCGCGATGGTCGTCACGTCGGCGTCGCCCGCGTCGGTCTCCGTGATCGTGCACACGGCTCCCGGGACGACCGAGGTCCAGCTCGCGGTCGGCGAGGCGGCCGAGAGGTTGACCGTCTCGTCGACGAGGACGTCGACCCCGTAGTCGCAGTACACGTCCACGGGGAAGGTGTCGGTCGAGCCGCGGTAGGCGGCAGCGCCGTCGAGCGCCTTCGTCACCGAGAGCCCGGAGACCCCGTAGGTGTTGCGGAAGGTCGCCGAGTTCTGCGTGACGGGAGCGACGGCCGCGTCGGCGGTGAGGCTCGCGAAGACGATCGTGCGCGTCGCCTGGTCCGGCGCGGCGCCACCCGTGGACGATCCCGACACGATGGTGTCATCGGCGCCGCGGTCGTCGGTCTCGACGATCGTGCACTCGGAGCGCGCGGGCAGGCCATTGAAGGTCTGGACCTCAGTGGCATCGAGCGTGAACGTCGTGTTCAGCACCTCGGCCCCGTTGAAGGTGCACACCGCGGAGAAGGCGAAGCCGGTCGGCACGGGGCTCGACGTCGTCTGCACCTGCTTCGTGATCGTCAGGCTCGCGACCTCGTAGAGGTTCGTGAGGCCGAGCGTCACGGTCGGGGTGCCGCCGTCGGTCACCGTCACGGTGAGCGGGTCGGACGGGTTCGGCAGCTGCTGGCCGTGGTCGTTCTCCGCGACGGAGCAGACCGAGCCGATCGGCACGCCGCTGACGGTCGTCGTGCTGCCGTCCGTCAGGGTGATGACCCCACCGGCCGCCAGCGGCACCGCGGCGCCGTTCCACGTGCAGCTGACCGTCGCCGTGAAGCTCGCCGGGGCGAACGCGGAGGCGCTGCCCGTGACCGTCTTGCTGACCGGCAGGGAGCCGTTCCCGAAGACGTTCGTCACCGTCACCGTCTGCGTGTTGCCGTTGCCGACGGTGACCGTGCCACCGGTCGGCGAGATCGTGGTGCTCGTCGCGAGGCCGGAATCGGTTTCCGACACGGTGCAGGAGGCGCCCGTCGGCAGCCCGGTCCAGTCGGCGGAGCCCGCCCCGGTCACCGTGCGGGTGGTGCCCCCGGGGATGGCGGCGTCGATGCTCTCCGCCACACCATTCACCGTGCGCGTGCAGGTGATCTCGAACTCGTAGGTGTGGCCGGTCGCCGGAGCGAGACTCGCGGCCGGAGCGCCGCTGAGCACCTTCGTCACTCGGACCGTGCCGACCTGGAAGGTGTTCGTCGCGGTGACGACCTGCGGCGTCGCCGTCGCGTTCGTGATCACGATCGAGGTGGGCGAGACCGAGGTCGTGTTCGCACCGCCCACCGCCGACTCGCTCACGGCGCAGCTGGCGCCCGTCGCGAGGTTCGTGATGACCGGGGTGCTCGGAACCGTCTTCGACAGCGTGAACGAGCCCGTGTACACGGTCGAGGGCACTGCCGAGGCGAGCGTGCAGACCACGTCGACCGTGAAGTCGGCATTGCCCCACGCGCCCGAACCGGCTCCGGTCACGGCCTTGTCGATCCGCAGCCGGCCCGCGCCGAACGTGTTCTCGAACGCGAGGGAGACGTCGATCACGCCCGTGGAATCCGGCGCGAGCACGAAGCCCACCGTCTTCGTGTCGAGGTGCGGCACGGGCGGATCCGTGATGCCGTTGGTGAGGGTGATGTCGGTCGTCGCGTTCCCGGCGCCATTCGCCGTCGTCTCGGTGACAGTGCACGAGGAGCCGGCTGGAATGTTCGTCGGTGAGCTCCAGGTGTCGCCATCCGCGAGCGAGAACGTCGTGCTCAGCGCGGAGGCGCCGAGGAAGCTGCACGTCGCGGTGAACTCGTACGGGCCTGGCCGGTCGATCGGCGTCCCGCTCTCATCGACCGCCGGGCCGATGTCGACCGACTTCGACACCGAGAAGCCCGTGTAGCTGTAGGTGTTCGTGGCCGTGACCTTCTGGAGCGTGAGCGCGGTCGGCCAGGCCGGGTTCGCGACATCGGTGCGGGTCGAGAAGTCGCGGACCGCGGTCGCCGAAGCCGGCGAGAGCGACACGACGGCCGTCGGCGTGGGCACCTCAGTGATGGTGCAGTCCGCGTACAGCGGCAGGTTGACGTACGACCAGGGGGTGCTGCCGGGCGCGGGCGAAGCGACGCCGTTGTTGATCGTCAGCACCGTCCCGTCGGCGTCGAGGGTCACCTCCGAGAGATCCTCGAGTGCGAGTCCGCGCAACGGCACGTCCTCGCCGACCGAGGTGCATTCGAGCGTGAAGTCGTAGTCGTCCGGCATGACGGCGCCGAATGGCCAGCCGCCGGGCGTCGAGACCAGTTTCGCGAGCTCGAGCTTGCCGAGCGCCATCGCGATGCCAGTCTTGCGCGGCTCGCGGATCAGGCTCGGGTACGGAGTCGCGGGGTTCGCCGGATCGACGCCCAGTGCGCCGCCGGCGATCGAGTTCCACGCGATCGAGTCGCGGTCCTGCGACTCGGCTCGCTCGGCGTACGGGGCCGTCTGGCTCCGGTACACGAGCGTCAAGGTCTCGCCCGGTAACAGGCCTTCGATGGCGGGTCCCGCATCCTGATACGTCACGACGATCCGCAGCGCCTTGACCGCAGCGAGGTCGTCCGGCGTCATCGTGCCCTCGTCGTAGGTCAGCCATCCACGGCCGCCGTTGACCTCGGTGATGCAGCTCGCCGGCTCACCGGGCTGCAGGTCGGCCGGCGTGACCGGCTGACCGGTCATCTGGGAGAGGATGTCGAGGCGGTTGCAGACCGTGGTCGGCACGGTGGGGAGGTACTCGACCGTCACGACAGCGCCCGCCGCATACGTCGTGCCCGAGACGCTGACGACGAGGTCACCGAGGAAGGTCGGCGTCCAGCGCGATGAGCGCGCCTGGTCGATGATCACGCCGCGGTCGTCGTAGCTCGGCAGGACGTCGATCATCGCGAGCCGGGTGCTCGGGATGTTTCCGGAGTTCTTGACGTCGACGCGCCACTCCTCGCCGCCGCCCGGCCGAGTGATCGGCACGCATGGGCTCCGGTAGTACTCGTCCCCGGTGCTCGGGGTGCCGTCCGGGTCCCAGTTCGGGTCCTCGCAATAGGCGGTGCTCGGCGCGCCGGGGTAGGCGAGGATGCCGAGGTCGTCGTAATTCGCGTCGCCGGGTGTCGACCCGAGCACGCCGCCGCCGTCGCCGCGCACGCCCTTGATGATCTGGAGCGGCGAGGCCGCCACCGTGTGGACGGTCGTCGTGGTCGTGCAGGGCTCGACGTTGTTCACCACCGGCTGGTTGACCGCGTTGACCGCGCCGACACAGGCGTCGAAGACCCGGTCGGTCGTGACGACGGCGGCGTTGCCGATGTTCTCGTTCGCCGGGATGTCCGCGCGCACCTCGAGATTGGCGGTGATCGTCAGCGACCAGCCGGATGGCAGCGTGAACGTCGGACTGACCGGCTCGAACGTGATCGTCGCCAGTGGGACGCTCGGGGTCGCCGTGAAGGCGGGCGCCGGCTGGACCACACCGCTGCCGTTCCTCAGCTGGTAGGTGAAGATGGCCGGGTCGCCAGGGACGGTCGTCGGGATCACGAGTCGGGCACCGCTGCCGTCGGTCTCGATGGTGTCGACGATCTCCAGCCCGGTCATGTCCCAGTCGCCGGTGTTCGCGACCTCGATCTGGAACGGGATGGTGGTGCCCGGGGAGACATCGCCCGCCGGATTCTTGACGATCCGCACGGCGTTCTGCCGGTGGAGGAGGTCGGTGTAATCGTCGGCGTCCGCCGTCTCGCGCCACTCGAGCGGGGTCGGCGTGATCTGCCTGGGCCAGCCGCCCACGCCCTCGACCACGAGCTCGTTCGTGGTCCGGCCGAGCACAGTCTCCTCCGGGGCGTTCTCCGTGGGGGGGATGTAGGGCTGGGTCGAGGGGACCGGGTCGACGTTCGCCCCGCTCGGTCCGATCAGTAGGTTGACGCGACGGTCGGCCGTGAATCGCACGGGCTGACGGGCGTTGTACGGCCGCTCCCAGTTGGCGCCGTCGGCGCGGTCGATCGTGTACCGCAGGCCTCGGATGTCCGCGGGATCGATCGAGCCGAGGACTAGGGTCACGGACGAGCCCGGCGTGCCGGTCTTCGTGTCCACCGGCTGCCAGCAGGCTGCCAGGTCGGTGTCCCCGGCACAGGTGACCTCAATGACGTCGAGGATGGAGTCGTAGGCGTAGTCGACCCCGACGAGCGCCTCGACCTCGACCCGGGTGATCGGCGCGACCAGGGTCGTCGGCAGGAAGCCGGTGAAGTCGTAGGCATTCCAGAATCGTGGATCCGCGTCCGTATAGGTCATCTCGAGCGTACGGACCGTGCCCGCCGGCTGGCCGGAGAGCTCGACCGTGACGTTGCGCTGCAGCTGCTCCTGGTAGCGGTACTCGGGGGTGATGGTCTTGAAGGCGTTGACGCTGTAGGTCGGCGTCACGATGTTGATGTGCGCGTCGTCGTCGTCGAGCACGACGCCGCCCTGAAGGGCCGTGCCGCCGGGGTCTCGGACCCAGGCCCGGACCGTGTTGTCCGGAGCGAGCCCGGTGGTGAGCAGGGTGTGGCTGGTGCGCGTCTCCGCGCGCAGCTGGGCGAGATACCGCAGCTCGGTACTCGCGCCCTCCTCGATCCGACCGTCGTGACGAACCGTGATGGCGGTGGCGTCCGCGAGGGTCGCCGGCGAGAGTAGCTGCGCGGCGGCGATCGTGTACGAGACCGGGTTCAGCGGGTCGGCGGCGTAGGTGATGACGACCTCGGACGAGGTGGTGCCGATCGGAACGGTCACGCCGATGATCTGGTACAGGTTCAGGTACTCGAACGCCGAGTCGGCCGAGGGCAGGGTGGGATTCGGATCGGTCAGCTCCAGGGTGTTCACCCGGGCCGCGGTCTCGTTCGTCGCGACGATGGTCGCCGTCGACAGCGGATACCGATCGGCGTCGGACCCGACCGGCGGCAGACCGAGCTGCGTCTGGTCCCACTCCTTGGTCACGGTGACGTTGAGCGGGACGTCCAGGATCATGATGTCGTCGTCCGCGACGGTGCTGTACGAGGTGGTGTCGATCCAACCGTCCACTCGGACCGTGTTGTCCACGAGCGCGAGTCCGGCGTTATAGCTCGCCCGACCGGTGACGGCGTCGCCGTTCGATCGCTTCTCGTCGCGGATCTCGAAGGTGAGATCGATGGGCCGGAAGCCGGCCGACCTGGCGACGCCGCTGCCGACCGCCGGGTCGAGCGGGCTCGTGATCCGTGACGCACGCGTCGGGCTCTCCTCGAAGACGAGTCGCACGCCGCGCGCGTCCGCCTTCTGGGTCGGCGTGAGCGTGTAGCCGGGGAACTGGCCGTCGCAGGCGCTCGCGGGCGAGCAGACCGTGCTGGTGATCTCGACCCACATGTCGGTGCTCGCGCTGAAGTAGAGCACCCCGGTGACCGCGTCGAACCTCATCGACGGGTCGGTCGAGCTGTCGATCGGGGCGATCGACACGAGGTCGAAGGCATCGAACACCGTGTTCTCGACCGCGGGGAGGCCGGTCGAGGTCGCGGTGGCCGGAGCGGGGTCCGTGACGACAGCGCGATCGAGCGGCAGCCCCGACGTCGTCCACAGCAGTCGGGCGATCGCATCGTTCGCCGTGCGGGCCTGGATCTGCGACGGGTCGCCGGCCGGGTCGATCCACTCCTTGTCGGCGAGCGGCGAGCCGGGTCCGGGGCCGGGTCCGGGGCCGTCGGTCGGGTTGACGATGATCTGCGCCGGGTCGTCATCGATCGCGAAGATCGGGTCCGCGTTGTCGTTCTCGACCCTGGCCTGGGCGATGTTCGGCACCGGCACGGGGGTCGCCCCGGTCGGGTCAACCGCCGGCGTGCCGGGCGCGCTGCGCAGATCGCTGCGCAGCGCAACCTGGAAGTACGGCGCGACGGTGAAGCCGGGCTGGAGCAGGGTGCCGGGCGCGGTCGGCTCGAAGACGAGCTGGATGCCGCCGAAATCGGGGTCGCTGCGGATCCCCGTGGGGATCGAGTAGGTCCACCCGGACACGGGGCCGACCGCGGTCGCGCCCGGCAGCGGTTCCCAGGTCTGCGTCGCCGCGTTCCACCAGTTGGCCGTCACCGTCGCGTTCGCCGGGACGGCGGTCGGGGCGATGGCCTGCAGGTCGAATCGGTCCCAGAATCCGTCGATCGTGCCGGATGGCGCCGCCGGATCCGAGATCTTCAGCACCTGCGCGCCGACGGTCGAGTCGGGGACGTCGTCGCGCCGATTGACCTTCGCCTCTGTGAGGATCACCGCGCTCGAGCCCGGCACCGACCAGATGTCGCCGGGGACGATCTGCTTGTCGATGGTGGTGTTCACGCGCGCGGGCGTGCGAGTCAGGTCGTCGTCGGCGGTGACGCTCGCGGTGAGGCCGTCGCCGCGCTCGAGCTCGGCCCAGGCGACGTTCGTCTCGGTGATGTCGAGGAGTCCGACGACCGGGAGCGCGGTCACAGTGAACGGGATGGCCGCATACGCGCGGGGCGGCATCGCCCCGTTGTAGCGCACCGTGAATCCGGTGACCGCGCGCCCGAGCTCGGGCGCGGGGAACGCGGCCGGCGCGGTGAGCGGGACCGGCGTCCCGTTGCCGTCGTCGTAGAAGTAGGTGAACACCGCGTCCGTCGCGCCGGCGGGCCACTCCACATCCGCGTCGACGAAGCCGTCGAAGCGCAAGCCCTGCTCGAGCAGGTTCTTGTTGGGCGCCGCCGGCTCGGTGACGTCCATGCGGATGATCGGATAGTCGCCATTGCCCGCCTCCAGGCTGGCGGTCGTGCTCTCGCCCGGCACCAGCTTGTGGTCGTCGAAGCTCTTCGTGAGGAGCGGACCCAGCACCGCCTGCTGAAGGGTGAGCGTGGCGGGGGCGTCGACCGGTCCCGAGTCCGCCAGTTCCTTGGTCGCCTGGGCGGTCGCGGTGTTCTCGACCGTCGTGCCGCTCGGCCCCGCGGTGACACCCGTACGGATCACGGTGTCGAACACGATCGAGGCCTCGCCGCCGGGCGCGGTCACGGGGATGGTCCCCGTGCTGCTGCGGAAGGCGAGCCGCACCCCGAGGATGTCGGCGGACGCCGGGGCGCCGATCAGCAGGTCGTCGGGATCGCCCGGGATCGGCTGTGCGACGGGACTCGCGGGCTGCCAGAGCCCGGAGACGGCATCGAGCCACTGGACCGCCACCCGGTCGGCACCGGTCGGCGGCGTCAGCTGGCTGATGCCCACAATCTGCAGGGTGTCCTGGAAGGGATTCGGTGAGCCATCCTTCGGATCCTGGATGGTGAGCTCGTCCACCGACTGATTGGAGGCGTTCCAGGTGGTGATGGTGAGTCCGACCGGTGCACCGGGGACCGCCGGCGTGGAGGTGGGGTCGAATGACTTCGTGATGCCGGGCACGAGCGTCAGCGGCACGATCGGGGTGACGACGGCGGCCCGGGACAGGCCGCTGTTCACGGCGTTCGCAGCGGTGAACACCGCGGTGTTCACGAGATCGACGCCGTTCCAGTCGCCGGAGACGTTCGACGGCAGGGTCGCCGAATAGGTGACGACGACGCTCGACCCGTCGTCGAGCCCGACCCCGCCGAAGACCGGCTGGGTGAAGCCCAGCTGGATCGTATTGCCGGACGAGGTGTTGGTGAACGTCGAGCCGGAGACAGAGAGGCTCATGAGGTTGAGGACCAGGGGCGCCGGCACCACGTCGGTGAGCGCGGCGTTCAGGCATCCGGTCGGCTCGAGGTTGCTGCAGACGAGCTCGACCCGGTAGTTGACCGTGCCACCGGGCACGAGCGGCAGGACCGTGGAGGGGGCGAGGCTCTTCGTCAGGCCGAGAACCGAGGTCGGATCGTCATCGGCGGCCGCGGCGGTCGACAGGGTGCCGATCCCGAGGAGCGCGACGAGGACACCGGCGATCAGGCGGAAGAACGGCGACCGAGCGGACGGCTTCGCGTGACGTCCCCGACGACGTGCTCCGGCCGCACGAAATCCCTGCATGAATCATTCCCCGTCGTTGGTCCCTCGACATGAGCGCGCGGGCACACGCCCGAGCGTGCTCGGGTCGCGGCCCCCGCCGTCGGCGTCTCTTCGGGTGAGACGCGCCTGAGTCCAGGAAACCAAAGCTTTCGGCCGGGGTCTGACCAAAGCGGCATTCTTCACCCCGCTCTTCACCCCGCCCCAGTTAGGGGGATGAAGCCGCGGCTCAGGTCTCGGAGTGCCCGAGGATTCCGCGCCTCGTCGCCTCCGCGACCGCTTCGCGGCGACCGTGGACGCCGAGGCCCCGATAGATGGATGCGACCTGGGTCTTGATGGTGTTGGGGCTCACGAATCGACGTCGTGCGATCGTCGGGAGCGAGTCGGGACCGGCGAGCAGCTCCAGGACCTCGAGCTCGTTCGCCGTGAGCCGGACGCTCGTCGACGGATCGTGATGCGCGAGCCGGCGTTCGAACGCCGGCGCCTGCTCGAGTCCGGGCAGGGCCGCCACGACTCGCTCGGGGACGAGCTGCAGGACGCGCCAGAGACCCTCGCGGGCGACGAGCGCCCCGAGCGGCCCCGCCGTCGCGCCGTCCGGCGCTCCCAGGAGCCTCACCTGCGCCCAGGCCGCGAGGAGCATCGTCTCGGCGCGCGCCGAAGGACCGAGCCCGGGGCGCACGACGAGCTGCCGAGCGGCGACGAGCGCCGCCTCCGGTCCCTCCGTGTAGAGCGCCACACGGGTCCGGACGACCGTCGGGGCGGGCCCCTCGCCCACCCCCTCGCTCTCGAGGGCGCGCAGTGCGGCGCCGAACTCGCCCATGATCGCGAGCGCCTGCGCCCGCGTCGTCGCGACGACGAGGCCGAGCAGCGACTCAGGGGGGGCGTGCCTCGAAGCGGCGACCTGATCGACCTCGTCGATCGCACCGACGAGGTCGCCCGTCACGATCGCCCAGCGGGTGGAGGCGAGCAGTGCGAACGGCCACATCTCCGCATCCGCGTTCTGCTCAAGGGCGCTGCGGACGAGCTCCGGCGCGTCGGGGCCGAGCCGATCGACCGCGATGAGCGCGCGAGCGGCGGTCTCGGTCGCGGCGATCTGGGATGCGAAGGGCTCGCTGAGCTCGGGCGGCGTGCCGGCTCGGCGCAGCGACCGCTCCGCCTCGACCAGGCGACCGAGGGCCGCGTGGACGAGGGCGCTCTTGAGCGCGGCGTCGTACTCCGCCAACTCGTTGCCGGTCTTCGCGCGCAGGCTCCGGACGTTTGCGAAGTCCCGTAGCGACTGCTCGAGATCGCCGGCGAGCGCCTCGGTGATGCCGACGTGGAGGAGGTAGAACGCGACCATGTCATGGATCGGGCGCCGACCGTGCTCGTCGACGCGCTCGACGCGGGTCCGGAGCCGACTGCCCACGTCCTTGGCCGCGGCGAAGTCGCCCCGCAACCGGTGCCCGAGCATCTCCTGCAGCAGGATCGCGTCGAGCACCTGGTCGGGCATCCCGGTCCCGTCGCCGCTCTGCATCATCGTGGTCGCCCGCTCGTTGACCCCGCCGCCCTCCAGGAAGACGGAGGATCCGAACCCCTTGACGAGTGCGAGCGTCGGGTTGGCCTCGAGGAAGTCCTCGGGCAGCAGATCGAGCGCGCTCTTGAGCAGGGCCCAGTGCGACTGGACGAGGACCCAGAGATTCGCGTTCACGACGCCGCCGATTCGGTCGACATCGCCGCGCGCGACAGCGGCGGCGAGCTCGTCGGGGAGCGCGCTCGCGGCAGGACTCATCGGGTTATCAGTTGTTCCTCGGTCGGTGGACTGGCTCTACGGGTTTGCTCGACAATTTCGCGGGACTGATCCAGTCTGCTGGGCCGTCGGGTGGGCCCGCTCAGTCGGGGTGCGATAAATCACCCTATCTATCACCCTGTTGCGTCATCGATGCCGGCGAATCCACTCGTGCATGACGATTGCGGCCGCAGCCGCGGCATTGATGGAGCGGGTGGAGCCGAACTGGCGGATCTCGACGGCGAGGTCGGCCGCCGCGAGGGCCTCGCGCGTCAGGCCCGGCCCCTCCTGGCCGAAGAGCAGCACGCACCGCTCCGGGATCGGCGCGAGCTCCACCGGAACCGAGCCGGGCAGGTTGTCGATCGCCACGATCGGGAGCGCCTGCTCCCGCGCCCACGCGACGAGGTCGGCGATCGAGTCGTGGTGCCCGACGTGCTGGTAGCGGTCGGTCACCATCGCGCCGCGGCGATTCCAGCGGCGCCGGCCGACGATGCGCACCGACTCGGCGAGGAATGCGTTCGCCGTGCGGACGATCGAGCCGATGTTGAGGTCGTGCTGCCAGTTCTCGATCGCGACATGGAACGGGTGCCGATGGGCGTCGAGGTCAGCGACGATCGCGTCGACGCTCCAGTATCGGTAGCGATCGACGACGTTACGTCGATCGCCGTGCTCGAGCAGCTCCCGGTCGTAGCGCGAGTCCTCGGGCCACGGCCCCTCCCATGGACCGACGCCGACCGCGTGCTGCTCGTCGTCCACGCCTACTGCGGGTCGAGGCCGAGGTCGGCGAGGGCGATCGCCGAGCGGTACTCGTAGCCGGCGGCGCGGATGACGTCCGCGGCGCCGGTCGAGCGGTCGACGACCGTCGCGACGGCGACGACCGTCGCCCCCGCGCGCTCGAGCGCCTCGGCCGCCTTGAGGGGCGAGCCGCCCGTCGTCGAGGTGTCCTCGAGCACGACGACGCGCCTGCCCGCGACGTCGGGGCCCTCGACCTGCTTGCCGCGGCCGTGGTCCTTCGGCTCCTTGCGTACGACGAAGGCGTCGAGCGCGACGCCCTGCGCCGCCGCCTGGTGGAGCACCGCCGAGGCGATCGGGTCGGCGCCCATCGTCAGCCCGCCGACCGCGGCGATGTCGGGGATGTCGCGGATGAGGTCGAGCATGACGCGGCCGATGAGCGGCGCGACACGGTGGTCGAGGGAGACGCGGCGCAGGTCGACGTAGTAGGTCGCCCGCTTCCCGCTGGTCAGCGTGAAGTCGCCGTGGAACACGGCCTCGCGCTTGATGAACTCGATGAGATCGTCCCGGTCGCTCACATAAGTAGCGTAGGTCTATGCGCATCGCGACCTGGAACGTCAACTCCGTCCGCACCCGCGTCGGGCGC
>DATMFB010000231.1:0-4207 GCA_035556395.1 Microbacteriaceae bacterium | reverse complement strand
CGCCTGCGGCGAACGGGCCGCGCCGGGCCGTCACCGCGCGACCTCCGGAGCGCGATGCGCAGCGCTCGCCGCGCGCACGTCCTCGACCGTCCGACCCGCGAGCGAGTCCCAGACGAGGAAGCCCGGCCGGGCCTCGATCGGCACGATCCAAGGGATCACGATCGCGCAGGCGCCCGATGCGATGGCGGAGGCGAGTCCGATGTTCGAGTCCTCGAACGCGACGCAGTCCTCGATCGGGACGCCGATCGCGGCCGCGCCCCGCAGGTACGGATCGGGATGCGGCTTCGCGTGCTCGACGTCGTCGCCCGCGATGATCGCGTCGAACCCGACGAAGCCGAGCTGATCGGCGACGTGCTGCGCCATGTCGTGCAGTGACATCGTGACGAGCGCCGTCGGGATGCCCGCGTCGCGCAGCGACTCGAGGAACTCCCGCGCGCCGGTGCGCCACGGCATGGTCTCCGGGTTCAGGTGCGCCTTGACGTGGTCGGTCAGCCAGCGGGTGATCTCGTCGATGCTGAGGCGCACCCCGGCGGCCTGGATGATGGCGGACGAATCCTCGAGCCCCTTGCCGACGCACGCCATCGCGTTCTCATGCGTCCACACCCCGCCGAACGACGAGACGAGCTCGGTCTCCGCGGCCATCCAGAGCGGTTCGGTGTCGACGAGCGTGCCGTCCATGTCCCAGAGCACACCCAAGCGCACGCCGATCCCGCGATCCTCGACCATCGTCCATGACTGTAGTCCTATCCTGGTGAGCACCGGCCGGAAGGAGTCGCATGGTCTCGGTGCCGTTCTCCCGCAATCGGACGCTCGTCGTGGCGTTCGAGGGCTGGAACGACGCCGGCGAGGCCGCGAGCGGCGCCGTGCGGCGGCTGCGCGACCATCTCGGCGTCGAGATCGTCGCGGAGCTCGATCCCGAGGACTACTTCGACTACCAGTTCAGCCGGCCGATGGCGACGACCGGCCCCGATGGCGCGCGCCGCATCGTGTGGCCGGGCGTCACGATGTTCGCCCCGACCGAGCCGATCGGCGGCCCCGGCCCCGGGGTCCACCTGCTGCTCGGGACCGAGCCCTCGCGGATGTGGAAGACGTTCGCGGCCGAGGTGCTCGAGTTCGCGCAGGACGCCGAGATCGAGTTCGTCGTCTTCCTCGGCGCGATGCTCGCCGACGTCCCGCATACGCGCCCGATCGCGACGTTCGCGTCGAGCGAGCACGCCGAGGTCCGCAACGCCTTCGGCATCGAGCGTTCCTCGTACGAGGGTCCGACCGGCATCATCGGGGTCCTCGCCGACACGTTCCAGACCGCGGAGATCCCCACCGTCTCGATTTGGGCCTCCGTCCCCCACTACGTGCACAACTCTCCGAGTCCCAAGGCGACGCTCGCACTGCTCGACCGGCTCGCCGAGTTCATCGCCGTCGAGGTGCCGCGCGACGAGCTCGTCGAGGAGGCGGTCGCCTGGGAGACCGGGATCGACCAGCTCGCGGACGATGACGACGAGATGGCGTCGTACATCGAGACGCTCGAGCGCGCACGCGACACGGTCGACGCGCCCGAGGCGACGGGCGACGCGATCGCCGAGGAGTTCGAGCGCTACCTCAAGCGGCGCGGGGACGGCAGTCCCCAGTAGGGAGACCCGCGGGTCGAGTAGCGCCGCAGGCGCGTATCGAGACCTCAGTAGGGCTGCAGGACGTTCGTCGCGAGCAGCACCATGATCGTGCCGCCGAGCAGGACCCGGTAGATCACGAACGGCAGGAACGACCTGGTCTGCAGCCAGCGCATGAGGAACGCGATGACCGCGTAGCCGACGACGAAGGACACGATCGTCGCGAGCGCCGTCTCGGCGAGTCCGAGCGGCACGACCGGAAGGGCCGCGCCGGTGCCGTCCGTCGCGCCGTCGCCCTTGAGCGCCTGGAAGAGCTCGTAGAGGCCGCTGCCGAGCACCGCGGGTATCGCGAGCAGGAAGGCGAAGCGGGCCGCGGCGGGTCGGGTGTAGCCGAGCGAGAGGGCCATCGTGGTGGTCGCGCCCGAGCGGCTGACGCCCGGCACGAGCGCGAGGACCTGCGCGAGGCCGACGAGCAGCCCGTGCGGGTAGGTCATGTCCGTGATGTGCCGACGGCGGTGCCCCAGCCAGTCCGCGAGGCCGAGCAGCAGGCCGAAGACGATCAGGACGATCGCGACGAGCCAGAGCGAGCGGAAGACCGTGCGGATCTCGCTCTGCGCGAGATAGCCGACGATGCCGATCGGCAGCGTGCCGATGATGATGAGCCAGCCGAGGCGCACGTCGGCGTCGCCGCGCGGGATGCCCGAGTGCCGGAAGAAGTGGCGGAACCACTTCCCGATGATCCGGGTGATGTCCCGCCAGAAGTAGAGGATCACCGCGACCTCGGTGCCGATCTGGATGATCGCGGTGAAGGTCGCCCCGGGATCGTGGCCGAAGGCCTCGCCGACGATGCGGATGTGGGCGCTCGAGGAGACCGGGAGGAACTCGGTCAGGCCCTGCACGAGACCGAGCACGATGGCCTCGATGAAACTCACGGGGGTCGAGCCTAGGTCTCGATACGGCCTTTCGCCTACTCGACCCGCGCGGCGCCGAGGAGGAAATCGGTCAGCACCGCGGTCCCGAAGTCGAGCGCGTCGAGCGGCACCCGCTCGTCGACGCCGTGGAACAGCCCCGGGAAGTCGAGGTCGGCCGGCAGGCGCAGCGGGGCGAAGCCGTAGCCCGTGATCCCGAGCCGCGACAGCGCCTTGTTGTCGGTGCCGGCCGGCATCAGGTACGGCAGCACGGGGGCTCCCGGATCGTGGCGCTCGAGCACGGCGCGGATCTCGTCGACGATCGTGCCGGCGAACGGCGCCTCGAGCCCGACGTCCCGGCGCAGCACCTCGAGCTCGACGCCCTCCGGCAGCAGCTCGCGGATGGCGTCGAGGAGGGCGTCCTCCTCGCCGGGCAGCGGTCGGAGGTCGAGGAGCGCCTCCGCTCGGTCGGGGATGACGTTGTGCTTGTACCCGGCGCTCAGCACCGTCGGGTTGCTCGTCGAGCGCAGCGACGCCTGGAGGAAGCCGGCGGCCGAGCCGGTCGCGAGCACGAGGTCGTCGGGGTCGCGGCCGACGGACGGCAGCAGTCGCGCGAGCTCGGCGAGGAGCCCCTCCGTCGTCGTCGTGAGCCGCACCGGCCACTCGGTCCGTCCGATCCGCGCGACGGCCTCGGCGAGCCGGGTGATGGCGTTGTCCCGCACCAGTCGTGAGCCGTGCGCCGCAGGACCGCTCGCGACGAGTCGGATCCAGACGAGGGCCTTCTCCCCCGTCTGCAGCAGGTAGGCGCGCTGCCCGGCGACGTCGATCGAGTAGCCGCCGACCTCGCTGATCGCCTCCGTGGCGCCCGCGAAGAGCTCGGGATGGTGCTCGACGAGCCAGTGGGATCCGAACGGTCCCCCGTTCTCCTCGTCGGCGAAGAACGCGACGATGAGCTCGCGCTCGGGCAGCCGGCCCGAGGACAGGATGTCGCCGATCGCGGTGACGATCATCGCGTCCATGTCCTTCATGTCGACCGCGCCGCGCCCCCAGAGCATGCCGTCGCGGACCTCGCCGGCGAAGGGGTCGACCGACCATGCGGCCGCGTCCGCGGGCACGACGTCGGTGTGGCCGTGCACCACGAGCGCGGGAAGGGAGGGGTCGGCCCCGGGGACGCGGGCCACCATGCTCGTCCGGCGCGGCGCGGAATCGAAGTACCGCGGCGCGATGCCGAGGCCCTCGAGGATCGAGCCGAGGTACTCGGCCGCCTCGGTCTCGCCCTTCGCCTTGCCCTCGCCCCAGTTCGTCGTGTCGAAGCGGATGAGGTCGCGGGCGACCCGAGCGGTCGGGCTGAGGGCGTCGGCCATGCGTCCCAGTGTCGCAGGGTGCGTGGGGATTTCCGCGGGTCGAGTGCCCGCGAAGCGGGTGTCTCGAGACCCAGCATCGAAATCAGCTTCAAGCATTGATTTAAACTTTGCTGATCAGCGTCCAATTCGGTGGTCGGAATGTCGGTGGTCGAGGCTTGGATGGACGCATGGAGGCCTTCGACCGACTCGACGCCGCGGTGACTGCCGCCGTCGAGCTTCGGCGCGAGATCGCGCGACTCGAAGCGGCGTTCGCGCAGCGGGTCGATGCCGCGATGGAGGCGGCCGAGGAGCTGCATGCGCACGAGCCGGGCCGCGCTCGCGAGCTCGGGAT
>DATMFB010000230.1:0-5626 GCA_035556395.1 Microbacteriaceae bacterium | reverse complement strand
AGCGCGTTCGCGATCGCGATCGCGCGCAGCGGCGCCGCGGACTTGTTGACGGTCTCCTGATGCTCGGTCGCCGGGTCGGAGTCGGCGACGAGACCCGCGCCGGCCTGCACGGTCGCGACACCGTCCCTGATGACGGCCGTGCGGATCGCGATCGCGAGGTCGGCGTCGCCCGCGAGGTCGAAGTAGCCGACGACCCCGCCGTAGACGCCGCGGGCGCTCGGCTCGAGCTCATCGATGATCTGGAGTGCGCGCGGCTTCGGTGCCCCGCTCAGCGTGCCGGCAGGGAACGTCGCGCGGAACACGTCGATCGGGGTCGCGCCCTCGCGCATCGTGCCCTCGACCGTGCTCACGATGTGCATGATGTGGCTGAAGCGCTCGACGACCATGAACTCGGTCACCTCGACGCTGCCTGGCACGGCCTCCTTCGACACGTCGTTGCGCGCGAGATCGACGAGCATGAGGTGCTCGGCGCGCTCCTTCGGGTCCGCGAGCAGCTCCTCCGCGAGCGCGGCATCCGCCTCGGGCGTCTCGCCGCGTGGCCGCGAGCCCGCGATCGGGTGCATCGTGATGTGTCCGCCGGTCACCTTGACGAGCGCCTCGGGGCTCGACCCGACGATCGTGTAGGGCTCGCCGGCGGGATCCGCGAGGGTCAGCAGGTACATGTACGGGGACGGGTTGAGCGCGCGCAGCACGCGATAGACGTCGAGCGGGTCCGCCGCGCAGTCGGCGTCGAAGCGCTGCGAGATGACCACCTGGAAGACGTCGCCGTCGCGCACGAACTCCTTCGACCGCACGACCGCGGCCTCGTACTCGGCCTGCGAGCTGCGCGGACGCGCCGCCGGCGGGGTCGCGAGGTCGATCTCGGCGACGTCGGGGTCGCTCGGACGGCCGAGGTCGGCCTCGAGCCGGTCGAGCCGCGCCTGCGCGTCCGCCCAGAGCGCGTCGGCGTCGGCATCCTCCAGATCGCCCAGCACGCTCGCGATGAGCGTCACCGTCCCGTAGCGGTGGTCGAGCACGACGAGCTCGCTCACGAAGACGAATGCCTGCCCGGGCACCGCGTGGTCGATCGGCGGGCGGTTCGGCAGGTGCTCGAGCTGGCGCACCGCATCCCAGCCGATGAAGCCGACGAGGCCGCCGGTCAGCGGCGGATGCCCGTCGACGCGCGGCGTCGACCAGCGGCGATACAGGGCGTCGAGCGCCTGCAGCGGCGGGAGGCCGATCGCGTCGCCGAGCGCCCGCTCTGCGGAGAGCGCGCCGGGCAGCCAGATGCTCGCGTGCTCGTCCTGCGTGAGCACGCCGAAGCCGCCGACGCCGACGAACGACCAGCGCGACCAGATGCCGCCCTGCTCAGCCGACTCGAGCAGGAAGGTGCCGGGACGGCCCGCCCCGAGCTTGCGGTAGATGCCGACCGGCGTCTCCGCGTCCGCGAACCGCTCCCGGAGGACCGGGATGACACGGTGGCCCGCGGCGACGGCCTCGTCGAAATCGGCGCGAGTGGTCGTAGGCACCCGTCTATTCTGGCTGACTCGGCTGCGCGGGCGGGTACGCCTGCTGGGGCTGATAGGGCTGATAGGGCTGATAGCCGTAGCGGGCCCTGAGATCGAAGCGCGCGCCCGCGGGGACCGACTCGCCGACCAGGAACACGAGCATGATGATCCACCCCGCGAGCGGGATGAAGCCGAAGAGGTAGTAGACCCCGGAGCGGTTCGTGTCATGGAGCCGGCGGACCGCGACGGCGATCATCGGGATGATCATCGCGAGGTTGAGCAGCGGCACCCAGACGAGCAGGATGAAGAACAGGTAGGCGAACCAGTACTCCGAGCGGCTCGCCCGTCCGTCGAACGTCGCGTACTTCGTCCAGAACCGACCGATCGCCTCGCCGAACGTCGCGCCGTAGAGCGGCTGGTCCAGCGGGACCTGCGCCCGCGCGTAGCCGTACTGCGCGGGCTGCGCGTAGCGGACGGTCGCGGTCCCCGGCTCCTCGAAGTGCTCGGTCCACCGACCGCCGTCCCACCAGCGACGCCTGCCGGATCCGTCGTCGTACCAACCTGCCGGCGTCGTCATGCCGAGAACGCTATCGGGCCGACGTCGAAGCAGGACCGCGCGCCCGTGTGGCAGGCGGGACCGACCTGCTCGACGGTCACCAGGATGGTGTCGCCGTCGCAGTCGAGCGCCGCGCCGCGCACGTGCTGGACGTGTCCGCTCGTGTCGCCCTTGCGCCAGTACTCCTGGCGGCTGCGGCTCCAGTAGGTCACGCGGCCCTCGGTGAGGGTGCGCCGCAGCGCCTCGCGATCCATGTAGCCGAGCATGAGCACCTCGCCGGTGCTCTCCGCCTGGATGATCGCGGGCAGCAGCCCGTCGTCCTTGAAGACGGCCCGGTCCAGGACCGAATCGATGTCGTCGATCATGCTGATGCCTCCTGCCGGACGATCGCGCCGGCGGCCGCGAGCTCGGCCTTGACCTCCGCGATCGTGAGGATCCCGTCGTGGAACACGCTCGCGGCGAGCACCGCGTCCGCGCCGGCCGCGACGGCCGGCGGGAAGTGCTGGACGGCGCCCGCTCCCCCGCTCGCGATGATCGGGACGCGGCTGATCGCCCGCATCGCCTCGATGAGCTCGAGGTCGAAGCCCTGCTTCGTCCCGTCCGCGTCGATCGAGTTGACGAGGAGCTCGCCCGCACCGCGTTCGATCGCCTCGCTCGCCCAGGCGAGCGCGTCGAGCTCGGTCTCGCGCCGGCCGCCGTGCGTCGTCACGACGAAGCCGGACGCGGTGCGTGCCGAGCGCTTGACGTCGAGCGAGAGCACGAGCACCTGCGCCCCGAAGCGATCGGCGATCTCGCCGACGAGGTCGGGGCGGGCGATCGCGGCGGAGTTGACACCGACCTTGTCCGCGCCGTGGCCCTGCAGCCGCGCGACGTCGTCGGCCGAGCGGACGCCGCCGCCGACCGTGAGCGGGATGAAGACCTGCTCGGCGGTGTGCCGCACGACGTCGTACATCGTCGACCGGTCGTCGACCGTCGCCGAGACGTCGAGGAACGTCAGCTCGTCCGCTCCCTCGGCGCCGTAGCGCTTCGCGAGCTCGACGGGGTCCCCCGCGTCGCGGAGGTTCTCGAAGTTGACGCCCTTGACGACCCGACCGGCGGAGACGTCGAGGCAGGGGATCACGCGCATGGCGAGCGTCATCGCGTTCTGCCTCTCAGATCCTGGCGGCGTGGATCGCGGTCACGAGGATCGCGCGGGCGCCGACGGCGTAGAGGGCGTCCATGACGTGATTCGTGTCGGCGCGCGGGACCATCGCCCGCACGGCGACCCAGTCCGGGTCGTGCAGGGGCGAGATCGTCGGGGACTCGATGCCGGGCGTGATGCGCGTCGCCGCCTCGAGCTTCGACTTCTCGACGTCGTAGTCGACGAGCACGTACTGCCGGGCCACGAGGACGCCGCGAATGCGGTGGAGCAGCGTCGAGATGCCCGGCAGCTCGGGCCGCGCCGAGACGAGGACCGCCTCTGAGTCGAGGATGACCGGCCCGAAGATCTCCAGGCCCTGCGCGCGCAGCGTGCTGCCCGTGCTCACGACGTCCGCGACCGCGTCGGCGACGCCGAGCTTGACGCTCGACTCCACCGCGCCGTCGAGCCCGACCATCTGGACCTGGACGCCGCTGCGGGCGAGGAAGTCCCCGACCAGATCGACGTAGCTCGTCGCGACGCGCTTGCCGGCGAGGTCGCTCAGCTCGGTGAAGGCGCCGGGCGGGCCCGCGAACCGGAAGGTCGAGTGGCCGAAGTCGAGCGCCGCGACCTCGCGGGCCGCGCTGCGGGCGTCGAGCAGCAGGTCGCGACCCGTGATGCCGACGTCGAGCGCGCCCGAGCCGACGTAGGTCGCGATATCCCGCGGACGCAGGTAGAAGAACTCGACGTCGTTGCGCTCGTCGAGGACGTTCAGCGCGCGCGGATCGCGGCGCTGGGCATAGCCCGCCTCGTGGAGCATCGCCACGGCGGTTTCGGAGAGCGAGCCCTTGTTGGGCACGGCGATTCTCAGCATGGTCGCTGCCTTCTGTGATCGATCAGGGAATGGACGGCGGCGATCACAGATGTCGCCAGACGTCCTCCGGCTCGATCCCCTTCGCGAGCATGAGCACCTGGAGGTGGTAGACGAGCTGCGACATCTCCAGCGCGAGGTCCTCCTCGGACTGGTACTCCGCGGCCATCCAGACCTCGGCGGCCTCCTCGACGATCTTCTTGCCGATCGCGTGCACGCCGGCGTCGAGCTCCGCGACGGTCCTCGAGCCCTCCGGGCGCGCGGCGGCCTTGGAGCTCAGCTCCGCATAGAGCGCGTCGAAGGTCTTCACGCCCTCAAGGGTATCGGTCAGGCGACGCCGAGCAGGTCGATCACGAAGATGAGCGTGCGGCCGCTGAGGCGGTGGCCGGCGCCGGCCGGACCATAGGCGAGCTCCGGCGGGATGACGAGCTGGCGGCGGCCGCCCACCTTCATGCCCGGGATGCCCTCCTGCCAGCCGGCGATGAGGCCGGCGAGGGGGAACTCGATCGACTGCCCACGGCTCCACGACGAGTCGAACTCGTCACCCGACGCGAAGTCGACGCCGAGGTAGTGCACCTCGACGCGGTCACCGGGCTTCGCCTCGGCGCCGTCCCCGACCTCGATGTCGGTGATGACGAGTTCGGTGGGCTCGGGGCCCTCGACGGGATCGATCTCGGGCTGGGTCTTGTCGCTCATGGTCCTCAAGCCTAGGAGGAAATGCTGCGAGATCACGCGCGCAGGTCGAGGATCGCCGTCTGCCCGTCGGAGCCCGTGCGGTAGGAGGCCGTGTATCCCGCATGTCGGGCGGTGGCGGTCGCGGCAGACCCCTGGCGGCGGTTGATCTCGAGGAGAACGCGAGCGCCCGGCGCGAGCCAGTCGGCGGCCGTCTCGACGACGTCTCGAACGCGATCGAGGCCGTCGACCCCGGCGAAGAGCGCGGCGGCGGGCTCGTGCGCGCGCAGGTCGCGCGGGATGAGCTCGGCCTCCCCCGTCGGCACGTAGGGCGGGACCGCGGCGATGAGGGTGATCCGACCGCGCAGCCCCGCGGGCAGACCCGCGAGGCCGTCTGCGGCGTGCACCTCGGCCACCGCGGGCAGGTTCTCGCGCGCCCAGCGCAGCGCCTGGGGGTCGATGTCGCAGGCGTGCACCTCGGCGGTCGGGACCGCCGCGGCGATGCTCGCCGCGATCGGCGCGACACCCGCATAGGCCTCGAGGACGACCGGGCGCTCCTGCGCGGCGGCGGCCCGGATCGCGGCCCGCGCGAGCTGGCGCGATCGCTGGCGCGGGATGAAGGCGCCGGGGCCGACCGCGAGCCGGAGCGCCCCGAAGCCGACCCAGCCGACGATGTGCTCCAAGGGCTCCCCGCTCGTCCGGCGCCGAACGAGCGCCTCGAGATCGCCCGCCCGAGGCACTGCCCCGACGAGGATCGCGGCCTCCTCCTCGGCGTGCACGCACCCGGCCGCGCGCAGGCGCGCGACGAGGCTGGGCGGCGGGGTGGGACCGCTAATGCGAATGGCTCCTCGCGATCTCGCGGAGCGCGTCGATCTCGATCGCGGGATCGGGGGCGCGGAAGACGGCCGAACCCGCGACGAACG
>DATMFB010000229.1:0-12423 GCA_035556395.1 Microbacteriaceae bacterium | reverse complement strand
GACTCGTCTCGAAGCCGTCGCCGATCTCGACGCCCTTGATCGCCTGGATGCTCATGAGCGCCGCGGCGAGCTGCGAGTCGATCTTCCGATCCCACTGTGCGTAGGAGCCGAGCCCTGGCGGGAGTCCGTAGGCGAGCACCTCGACGACGCCGCCGAGCGTGTCGCCGTCGTCGTGCGCGCGGTCGATGCGGGCGACCATCGCCTCCGAGGTCGCGGGGTCGATGCAGCGCAGCGGATCGGCGTCGAGGCGCGCGACGTCTTCCGGCGCGGGGTACGCGTAGCTGTCCGGGACGCGGACCGTCTCGATGGCGAGCGTGTGGCTCACGAGCCGGATCCCGAGCTCTGAGAGGAACGCCCGCGCGACGGCGCCGAGCGCGACGCGCGCGGCGGTCTCCCGTGCGGAGGCGCGCTCCAGGACGTTGCGCGCCTCGGGGAAGTCGTACTTCTGCATGCCGACGAGGTCCGCGTGGCCGGGGCGGGGGCGGGTCAGCGCCGCGCCGCGGCCCTTGGGCAGCGCCTCGAGGTCGACGGGGACCGGGCTCATGACGTCGACCCAGCGCGGCCACTCCGTGTTGCCGATGCGCAGCGCGATCGGCGCGCCCGTCGTCCGGCCGAACCGGATGCCGCTGCTGATGGTCAGCTCGTCCTGCTCGAACGCCTGGCGCGCGCCGCGGCCGTAGCCGAGCTTGCGGCGCTGCAGGTCGGCCTGGATGTCCGCGGGCAGGATCGGGACGTCGGCCGGCAGCCCCTCGACGATCGCGACGAGCTCGGGGCCGTGCGACTCCCCCGCGGTGAACCAGCGCAGCATGGCATCAATCCTTCCACGCCGGCGGCGGTCGGCGAGACCTCAGGGCGCGAGCACGGCTCGCATCGCGGCGAGCACGCCCGGCTCGCCGGGCAGCGCCTCGTGCGGATCGCCCATGACGAAGATCCGCACCTGCGCGACGGCCTGGTGCAGGAGCATGTCGAGTCCGGAGACGACGGGCCCGGCCCACCGCTCGACGAGCGGGCTCGGCCACGGGTCGTAGGCGATCTCGAGCAGGGTGGTCCGGGTCAGCGACTCGTCGAACGCGAACCCAGCGGCCGCGCCTCCCGGAATCGTGTTGACGACGAGGTCGGCGCCGGTCGGGATGCCGCGCGCGAGGTCCACGGCCACGGCCTCGAGCGCGAGTCCTCGCGCATAGTCGGCGAGGGCGCCCGCTGCCTCCGGGCGGCGGGCGGCTGCCGTGATCGTGCCGGCGCCCATTCGGCGCACGGCGGACACGACGGACCTCGCGGTCGCCCCCGCACCGAGGACGACCACATGGTCGACGGCGTCGACGCCGCGGTCCCGCAGCGCCCGGATGATCCCGTAGACGTCGGTGTTGTACCCGGCAGGGCCCTCGGACCCGCCGAGCAGGAGCGTGTTGACCGCCCCGGTCTCCTCCGCGACGTCGGAGACGGTCGATGCGAGCCGCAGCGCCTCGGGTTTGAGCGGCATCGTGAGCGAGAGGCCGCGCCAGTGCGCGTCGAGCGCGTCGACGAACGCGGCGAGGCCGCCCTCGCGGACCTCGTGGCGCTCGTAGGTCCAGTCCAGCCCGAGCGCGCGATAGGCGGCGCCGTGGAGCCGTGGCGACCGCGAGTGCGCGATCGGCCTGCCGAGGACGGCCAGCCTCGTGCGCTGGGGCTCGGTGACCATCACGGCGTGCTCAGGCGCAGTACGAGGCGTTCTCGTCGCTCGCCTCGCACCACGCGTAGAGCTGCTCGACGGCGGCCTCGTGCTCCTCGACGGTCTCGGTGAACACCGTCTCGCCCGTCGCGAGGTTGACCGCGACGAAGAACAGCCATGGACCGTCCGCGGGATGCGCGACGGCCTCGAGGGCGGCCTGGCCCGGCATCGCGATCGGGCCTGGCGGCAGCCCCGGCAGCGCACGCGTGTTGTACGGGTTCGTCGTGTCGTCGATGTCGGACTGGTTGAGCCAGACGGTCCCGCAGGTGTCGGGCGCCGCGCGACCCTGGGTCGGCCCCCACACGCAGGTGCCGTACGTCGTCGTCGCGTCGGACTCGAGCATGATGCCCTGATCGATCCGGTTCTGGAAGACGCGCGCGATCTTCGGGGGGTCCTCGGGATTCGGGCCCGACTCCTTCTGCACGATCGACGCGAGCGTGAGGAAGCCGTTGCGGTTCTCCGGCGCGACGCCGAGCGCGTCGAGGCGCGTGAACGTCTCGGCCACGAGGCGCTGCAGCAGCGCGACCGCGGTCTCCGTGCCGTCGAGGTCGTAGGACGCCGGGAAGAGATATCCCTCGAGGCTCACAGCCCCGGCGGGCAGGCCGTACTGTCCAAGGTCCGCTGCCGCGGCGGTGAACTCCTCGAGCGGCAGCCCCGTCTGGCCCGCGAGGATCGCGAGCGTGTCGGGCAGGTTCGAGCCCTCGGGGATGATCACGCGGTTCGCGAGACGATTCGCCGGGTCGAGGAGCGCGTCGAGCGCGGACTGCGCGCTCATCTCCTGCTGCAGCCGGTAGTTGCCGGGCAGGAACGCCGGCTCCTCGCCGGCCTCGGCGAGCTCGAGCAGCAGGTCGTGGAAGGCGTCGAACGTCTTCGTGACGCCCGCGTGCTGCAGCGCGATCGCGACGTCGTCGCCGAAGTCGCCCGGCAGGATCGTGACGATCGCCTCCTGGCCGTTGCCGGTGCCCTCGTAGTCGTTCGGGATCTCCCAGCCGAGCAGCTCGCGGACCTTCTCCTCGACGGCGCTGGGCACCTGGAAGCCGAGGATGTTCCACCCGGGCTCCTTGATGTGCGTGAAGAGATAGATCCCCACGTAGCCGATCAGGAGCACGATGACCATGAGCGGGACGGCCCAGAAGAGCCACCACGGACGCTTGCGAGGGCCGCCGCCGGTCGGCGGCTCGAGACGGATCGGGAACCCGCGACCGGTCTGCTGCCGCGGCGCGGTCGACACGATGAGCGGCGACGGCGTGCCGTCGGCGACGGGGGCGCGGTGTTCCGCAGCCGGCGTCGCGGCCATCGAGAGCGCCGCGAGCTCCGGGTCGGCCACGACGAGCTCGACCTCGTCGTCAATGCCGTCCTCGGCCTGCTCCTCGACAACGAGGTCGTCGGTGGTGGCGGCGTCCGCGGGCGCCTGCGGCGCCGCGTCCGCGGTGGGCTCGTCGGACAGGGCCTCGCCGATCGTGGGCTCGGGTTCGTGCGCCTCGACCGGGACGAAGGGCACGAAGTCCTCGGGCTCCGCTGCCGCCGGGATGTCCTGTGGTGCCGGAGTGTCCTCTACTGTCGGCAGGTCGTCTGCGGCAGGCAAGTCCTCTGCGGCCGGCACGTCCTGCGGCGTCGGCGACACCTCGGGGGCGACCGCCGCCGCGCCGGTCGCGGCGACCGCATCGAACGCGCCCGTCTCGCCGGCCCGCTGGCGTTCGCGGAGCTCTCGCCTGGTCATCGGCGGAAGGAGCGCGGGGTGCGCATCGGCGGCGGCGGGCGCCTCGGGTGCGGGATCCGCGGACGCGGGCACCAAGGGCTCCACGGGCGCGGTCGCGGCCTCGATGAACGCGGCATTGAGCGCGGCTGAGGCGTCGACGACGCTCGGCGTCTCGGCGGCGGGCTCGTGCCCTTCGGCGGTGTCCGTCGTCGGCTCGCGAGGCTCCTCGTCGCCGAGCGCGCCGAACAGGTCGTCGAGCCCCCCGTCCTTCTCCATGCGTCTCCTGATCTCAGCCGTGGTGCTCGTCGGGCAGTTCCGTGCCCGGGCGATCGCCGCTCCGCCGCTCCGAGTCGAGCGCGTGTTCCAGCATGATAGCCGCGGCGGCCTGGTCGACCACGGCACGCGCGCGGCGTGCGTCCTTGCCCGATGCGCGAAGCAGATCGTGCGCCGTGACGGTGGTCAGACGCTCGTCCATCAGGCGCACGATGCCCGGCAGGAGCTCGTCGAGCGCGATGGCGAACGCGATCGCGTCATCGGTCGAGGCGGTCACGCGACCCGACAGCGCGGCAGGTCGGCCGACGTAGACGTCGATGGCCTCGGACTCCCGGGCGAGCGCCGCGATGCGGGCGAGATCGCCGTCGCCCCGCGGTACCGTCTCAAGCGGCGAGGCGAGGATCCCATCCGGGTCGCTTCTCGCGACCCCGATCCGGACAGTGCCGACATCGATGCCGAGACGGATCCCGCGCCTCATGCGCCGCGCAGCGCCGCCGCGACGGCCTCGAGCGCCGCGGGGATGGCATCCGGGTCGGACCCCCCGCCCTGCGCGAGATCGTCCTTGCCGCCGCCACCGCCGCCGAGCACGCTCGCCGCCGCCTTCGCGAGGGCGCCCGCCTTGGCCCCCGCATCACGCGCGGACGGGGTCGTCGCGACGATGACCGCGGGCTTGCCATCGGCGGTCCCGGCGATCGCGATGATCGCCGCCTGTGCCGCGAGCCGCTCGCGGATGCTCGTCGCGAGCGTCCGCAGGTCGTCCGCGGAGCCGACGTGCCCGACGTTCTCGGCGATGAGCGTGTACGCGCCGACCGGTGCCGCCGTGCCCAGGAGCGCTGGCACGCGCTCGGCGAGCGCCCGCGACTCGTACTGCGCGATCCGCTTCTCCGCTGCCTTGAGCTGCTCCGAGATGGAGGCGATGCGCTCGACGAGCTGGTCGCGCGGCGTCTTCAGCTCGCTCGTGAGCCGGCCGATGATCTCCCGCTCCGCCTTGAACGCGGCGAGCGCGTCCGAGCCGACGAGCGCCTCGACGCGACGCGCGGAGGCGCCCACCGAGGATTCACCGATGAGGTCGATGAGCCCGATGTCGGACGAGCGCGCGACGTGCGTGCCGGCGCACAGCTCGAGCGACCAGTCGGTCTCGCCGATGCGCACCACGCGTACCGTGTCGCCGTACTTCTCGCCGAAGAGCGCCATCGCGCCCTCGGCGCGCGCCTGCTCGATCGGCAGCACCCGGGTCGACACGTCGAGGTCGTCCTGGATGGCGCGATTCGCGACGTCCTCGATCTCCGAGCGGGTCTCCGGCGAGAGCGCCTGCGCCCAGTTGAAATCGAGGCGCAGGTAGCCCGCCTTGTTGTACGAGCCGGCCTGGTGGGCATCGTGGCCGAGGATCTGGCGCAGCGCCGCGTGCACGAGATGCGTCGCGGAGTGGGCCCGGTTCGCCCCTCGCCGGTAGGCCTCGTCGACGAGCGTCGTCGCGGCGTCCCCGACGCCGACCTCGCCGGAGCGCACCTCGACGGTGTGGGCGATGAGCCCGGGCACGGGCCGCTGCACGTCGATGACCTCGAGCTCGTAGCCCGGGCCGACGATGACGCCGCCGTCGGCGTCCTGGCCGCCGGACTCGGCGTAGAGCGACGTCTCGCCGAGGATGACCTCGATCGTCTGGCCAGCCGTCGCGGATTGCACCGACTGCCCGTCACGCAGGAGGCCGAGCACGGTCGACTCCGCGGTCAGCTGGTCGTAGCCGAGGAACGCCGTCGCCCCCTTGGCGCGGAACGCGGAGTACACGGACGTGTCGGCGAGCTGGCGCTTCTTCGCCTTCGCGTCGGCCTTCGCCGCCTGACGCTGCCGGTCCATGAGCGCGTCGAACCCGGCGCGGTCGATCGACAGCCCCGCCTCCTCGGCGATCTCGACCGTGAGGTCGATCGGGAAGCCGTACGTGTCGTGGAGCTGGAACGCGGTGTCGCTCGGGAGCTGCGCGGCACCGACCGACTTCGTCCGCGCGATCGCCGTGTCGAGGATCGTCGTCCCGGACGCGAGCGACTTGAGGAACGACTCCTCCTCGGCGAGTGCGAGCCGCTCGATGCGGGAGTACTCGGTCTCGACCTCGGGGTAGGCCGACTTCATCGCGTCGCGCGAGGCGGCGAAGAGCTCTCGGAAGGTCGGCTCCTCGACGCCGAGCAGGCGCATCGAGCGGATCGAGCGGCGCAGCAGGCGCCGGAGGATGTAGTTGCCGCCCTCGTTGCCGGGGGTGACGCCGTCCGCCATCAGCATGAGTCCGCTGCGGATGTGATCGGCGATGATGCGGAAGCGGACGTCGTCCTCGTGATCGGCGCCGTAGCGGCGGCCGGAGAGCTCGGCTGCACGGTCGAGGACCGGGCGGACCTGGTCGATCTCGTACATGTTCTCGACGCCCTGCTTGATGAACGCGACGCGCTCGAGGCCCATGCCGGTGTCGATGTTCTTCTTCGGAAGCTCCCCGAGGATGTCGAAGTCCGTCTTCGAGCGCACGTTGTCGATCTGGTACTGCATGAAGACGAGGTTCCAGATCTCGGTGTACCTCGTGTCGTCGACGGCGGGGCCGCCCTCCGGCCCGTACGCGGGGCCGCGATCGAAGTAGATCTCCGAGCAGGGGCCGGCGGGACCGGGGTGACCGGTCGACCAGTAGTTGTCGGCCTTCCCCATCCGCTGGATGCGCTGCTCAGGCAGCCCGGCGATGCGCTTCCAGAGCTCGATCGCCTCGTCGTCGTCCTCGTAGACGGTGACCCAGAGGTCGCGCTCGTCGAAGCCGAGGCCGCCGGCGCTCTCCGCGGAGGTCAGCAGCTCCCAGGCGTACTGGATCGCGCCTTCCTTGAAGTAGTCGCCGAACGAGAAGTTCCCGTTCATCTGGAAGAAGGTCCCGTGGCGAGCGGTCTTGCCGACCTCTTCGATGTCGTTCGTCCTGATGCACTTCTGGACGCTCGTCGCGCGCGGGAAGGGCGGCGGCACGAGTCCCGTCAGGTACGGGATGAACGGCACCATGCCGGCGATGGTGAACATCACCGTCGGATCGTCGCTGACGAGCGACGCCGAGGGCACGACCGTGTGACCGCGCTCGCCGAAGAAGGTCAGCCAGCGATCGCGGATGTCAGCGGTGCGCATCCGCGACTAGGACTTCTTGGCGCGCTTGGCGAGGTCCGCGATGACCTCCTCGGCCTCCGCGACCGCCGCACGCAGCTCCTCCTCGCGAGCCTTGTAGCCCTCGATGACCGCGTTGCCGAACTCCTTGGCCTTCTGGTCGACCTCCGCGAAGAACTGCTGTCCCCGCTCCGTGCGCGAGACCTGGTGCGCGACGACGAAGCCGATCGCGGTGCCGAGCGTGACCCAGCCGAGTGCCTTGAAGAAGCTCATCGCCATTCCCTTGCCTAGATAGACCGAACCCCCCAAGCGTAGCGGCGCTTGGAGGGTTCGGGTACGGGGTTGTCTGTCAGCGGGCCGCGTAGTACTCCACGACAAGCTGGACGTCGCACGTGACCGGGACCTCGGCGCGCTTCGGGCGGCGCACGAGACGCGCGTGGAGCTTGTCGAGCTCGACCTCGAGGTAGCCGGGGACGGGCGGCAGGACGTCCGCGTGCCCGCCGGCCGCCGCGACCTGGAAGGGCTCGAAGCCCTCGGAGCGCGGCTTGACGTGGATGAGCTGGCCCGGCTTCACGCGGAAGGAGGGCCGGTCGACGAGCTGGCCGTCGACGAGGATGTGGCGGTGCACGACGAGCTGGCGCGCCTGCGCGGTCGTGCGGGCGAACCCGGCGCGCAGGACGAGCGCGTCGAGACGCATCTCGAGCTGCTCGACCATGTTGTCACCGGTCTGGCCGGCGGTGCGCTTCGCCTCTTCGTACTGGATGCGCAGCTGCTTCTCGCGGATGCCGTACTGCTCGCGGAGGCGCTGCTTCTCGCGGAGCCGGACGGCGAAGTCGCTGTCGGTCTTGCGTCGCGTGCGACCGTGCTGGCCGGGCGCGTAGGGGCGCGCCTCCATGATGCGGGCGGCCTTCGGGGTCAGTGCGACGCCGAGCGCGCGGGAGAGACGGACCTTGCGGCGGTCCTGGGACTTCGATGCACCCATGGGTATAGGGAATCCTTAACAGTCAGAATTTCGACGCGGCCGGGGGATCCCGGCTTCGCTGGCGTACCTCGCAGGGCTCTCGTTCCGGTCACACGCCGACGTGCCGGGAGCGGTTCCTGCTCGGTGCCCGCGCGGTCAGTCGTGGACTGGGCCGGTGAACGAGCCTGTCGATTCTACTACAGGCCGGGTGCGTGGATGAGCGCCCGGATCACGTGCCCCTTCGGCCCGGCTTCTTCGGACGATCCGCCAGGATCTTGCGGATCTGCTCCAGTCGCTCCGCGATGCGGGACTCGAAGCCGTTCGCGGACGGCGCGTAGTACTCGGTCCCGTCGAGCTCGTCCGGCAGGTACTGCTGCGGCGCGATGCCGTGCGGGGCGTCGTGCGCGTACTGATATCCCTTGCCGTGGCCGAGACGCTTGGCCCCCGGGTAGTGCGCATCGCGCAGATGCTTCGGCACGCGGCCGATCCGGCCCGCGCGCACGTCGGCGATCGCCTGATCGATCCCGAGGTAGGAGCGGTTCGACTTCGGTGCGGTCGCGAGATAGACGACGGCCTCGGCGAGCGGGATCCTCCCCTCCGGCATCCCGATCAGCTGGACCGCGTCCGCGGCGGCGACCGCGATCTGGAGCGCCTGGGGGTCGGCCATGCCCACGTCCTCCGACGCGGAGATGATGATCCGGCGCGCGATGAACCGTGGGTCCTCGCCCGCCTCGATCATCCGCGCGAGGTAGTGCAGCGACGCGTCGACGTCGCTCCCCCGGATCGACTTGATGAACGCCGAGATGACGTCGTAGTGCTCGTCGCCCTGCCGGTCGTAGCGCAGCAGCGCGCGATCGACAGCGGTCGCGACGATCTCGGCGGTGACGAGGGGCGGCGCCTCCCCCGCATCGGCGGCGTCGGCCTCCGCCTGCGCGGATGCCGCGGCCGCCTCGAGGGCGGTCAGCGCGCGACGCGCGTCTCCCGACGCCAGGCGGATGATCGCCGCGCGGGCCTCTGGATCCAGCGCGACGGCGCCCGCGAGCCCGCGGGGGTCGGTGAGCGCGCGGTCGACGAGTTCCCCGAGGTCGTCATCGGAGAGCTGCTCGAGCGTGAGCAGGAGGGAACGCGACAGCAGCGGCGAGATGACCGAGAACGACGGGTTCTCGGTCGTCGCGGCGACGAGGATGATCCAGCCGTTCTCCACGCCGGGCAGGAGCGCGTCCTGCTGCGCCTTCGTGAAGCGATGGATCTCATCGAGGAAGAGCACCGTCGTCAGCCCGTAGAGGTCGCGGGCGGCGAGGGCCTGCTCCATGACCTCGCGGACGTCCTTGACCCCGGCGGTGACGGCGGAGAGCTCGACGAACTTGCGACCGGAGTCCCCCGCGATCGCCTTCGCGATCGTCGTCTTCCCCGTCCCGGGAGGACCCCAGAGGATCACGGAGGCGGCGCCTCGCGCGCCCGATCCCTCCGACGCGAGCGCGCGCAACGGCGAGCCCGGTCCGAGCAGGTGCCGCTGCCCCACGATCTCGTCGAGCGATCGGGGCCGCATCCGCACCGCGAGCGGCGTCGCGCCGCCGTGCAGCCCGGCACTCGCGTCCATGACGCCAGCCTACGGCGGAGCACCGACGCCGCGCCCGCGTGGAGCAAGCGGCGACGGACGATTGGGTAGGCTGCCTGCTCGTGGCCAAGCGACCCGACCCCTCCGAGCGCGAGCAGCGTCGAATCATGCGCGAGTACGAGGCGCGGCAGGCGCTCCACGCCCGACAGACCGCCCGCCGCAAGCGCGACAACTGGATCGGCATCGGTGGCGGCGCACTCGTCATCGCGCTCGCCGTCTTCGGCGTCTGGTCCTACTCGGCGTGGGGCCCCGGACAGCCGCCGCCCATCCCGGATGCCACGGAGACGAGCTCACCGACCTCGGAGCCGACCGCGACGCCCGAGCCGACGAGCGCGGACGGGCTCGAGGTCCCGAGTCCCGATCTCGCCGAGGCCCGCATCTGGACCGGTGCCATGACGATCGGCGGGGTCGAGCTCGGCCTCGAGCTCGACGGCGTGCTCGCGCCGCAGGCGACGGCGATGTTCGTCCAGGCGGCGCAGGAGGGCTGGTACAACGGCAAGTACTGCCCGCGGGTCACCGCCTACGAGACGATGCAGGTCCTCCAGTGCGGCACCGCGTCGCCCGACTCGACCACGAGCGAGGACGGGTACCGGTTCGGACCGATCGAGAACGCCCCGTCGGACGACCTCTACCCGGCCGGGGCGATTGCGATGGCCCGCATCGGCGGCGACGGCGCCTCGATGGGCCACCAGTTCTTCATCGTCACCGCGGAGTCGCGGATCCCGAGCGATGCGGCGGGCGGCTACACGATCGTCGGCCGCGTGACGAGCGGCCTCGACGCCCTGGTCGAGAACGTGACCTCGCTCGGCACCGCGAGCGGCGGCGAGGACGGGACCCCGGCGCAGACGGTCCAGATCACCGCCTTCACGATCCAGTAACGTCGACCGGCCCGCGCGGTCGCGGCGCATAAGCTAGACCGGCAATCTCGAGCAAGGGGGCGTTGTGACTGCGAACGACCAGACCGCCGCACCGGCGACCTGGGGCCGCGTCGATGCGACAGGCGCGGTCTTCGTGCGGATCGCCGACGGAGAACGCCAGGTCGGCGAGTACCCGGACGCGACACCCGAGGAGGCGCTCGCCTACTTCGTGCGCAAGTTCACGGAGCTCGAGGGCCAGGTCTCGCTGCTCGAGCAGCGCGCCCGTGCCGGGGCGCCCGCCGCCGATGTCGCGAAGGCTGCGAAGCACCTCGCCGCATCGATCGAGACCGCGAACGCCGTCGGCGACCTCGCCGCGCTTGCCGGTCGCATCGAGGCGCTCGGCGGCGTCATCGCCGAGAAGGTCGAAGAGCAGTCGGAGGCGCACAAGGCCGAGGTCGAGGCCGCAATCGCGGAGCGGACCTCCATCGCCGAGGCGGCGGAGTCGATCGCCGCGCGCGACCTCACCAAGGTCCAGTGGACGGCCGTGACCGCCGAGCTCGACGCGCTCTTCAAGCGCTGGCAGGAGCACCAGACCAGCGGCCCGCGACTCCCCAAGAGCGTCGGCGACTCGCTTTGGAAGCGGTTCAGCGCGGCCCGCTCGACGATCGACAGCGGACGCCGCGCCTACTTCCACCAGCTGGACTCCGCGCACAAGGACGCACGCGCGACGAAGGAGGCCCTCATCGCGAAGGCCGAGGCGCTCGCGCCCAAGTCCTCCGACGGCATTCCCGCCTACCGCGCGCTCGTCGACGAGTGGAAGCAGGCCGGGCGCGCCGGCAAGCGCTCGGCCGATGACCAGCTCTGGGAGCGGTTCAAGGCGGCGGGCGACGTGCTCTACTCGGCGAAGGCCGAGCAGGTCGCGCGCGAGGACTCGGAGTACTCGGCGAACCTCGAGGCGAAGCTCGCGCTGCTCACCGAGGCGGAGGGCATCCTGCGGATCACGGATCGCCGTCAGGCCCGGGAGCTGCTGACGGACATCCAGCGTCGCTGGGAGCGCGCCGGCCGCGTGCCGCGCGATCAGGTCAAGCCGGTCGAGGATCGGCTGCGCAAGATCGAGAACCACGTCCGCAAGCTCGACGAGGAGCACTGGCACCGCACCGACCCGTCGCGCGTCGAGCGCTCCGAAGGGTTCGCCGGCCAGCTCGAGGAGTCGATCGCGAAGCTCGAGTCGGAGCTCGCGGCGGCCGAGCAGGCCGGTGACAAGTCGGCGATCGCGGCGGCCGAGCAGGCGCTCGAGACGCAGCGGACCTGGCTCGCGACGATCCGCAAGGGCTGATCGCCGCACCTCGAGTTATCCCCAGATCGCGTTCCGCGGTCGGTGCGAGCCCGTTCGGGCTGCCATCCTGTCGCGGTGAGCCGACATCTGCCACCCGTCCTCGACGAGGAGACCCTGCCCGAGGCCGCCCTGCGCGCCGCGGTGCTCGACGGCGAGCTCTTCCCCCTCGGCGACGGCTACTGCCTGATCGACGTGCCGCTCGACGCGGACTGCCGCGGTCGCTCGCTGCGGGCCCTCGCCGTGCACGGCCGCGCCCTCGCCGACCGGACGGCGGCCTGGGTCTGGGGCGCCGTCCCCGAGCTCACGCTCCCCCGCACCACGGTGTGCTCCCCCACGGCCGCTGTCGGCCACACGACGGGGACGCCGGGTCTCGGCACCCGATCGCGGATCGCCCGACTGCGCGTCGCGGACATCGCCCATCCGGGCGGCGTCGCCGTGACGAGCCCCTGGCGCACCGCGATCGACCTCGCCTGCGCGCGCACCGACGACATCGACGACGAGGTGCTGCTCGCCCTCATCGAGCTCGCCGGCGCGAGCGTCGCGGACGTGCTCGCCGACCTCGCGACCCGCAGCCGGCTGCGCGGGCGCCGGCGCGGTGCAGCGCGGCTTCAGGTGCTGGTGACCCGGTAGACGTCGAAGACGGCGTCGATGCGACGGACCGCGTTGAGCACGCGATCGAGATGCGTCGCGTCGCCCATCTCGAAGAGGTACCGGCTGTATGCGATGCGCTCGTTCGACGTCGAGACGTTCGCCGAGAGGATGTTGACGTGGTGCTCGCTGAGCACGCGCGTGATGTCGGAGAGCAGGCCCGCACGGTCGAGCGCCTCGACCTGGATCTGGACGAGGAAGACGCCCTT
>DATMFB010000228.1:0-8238 GCA_035556395.1 Microbacteriaceae bacterium | reverse complement strand
GATCCGCATCGTCAAGCTCAACGTCGACGAGAACCCCGCCACGACCATGAAGTACGGCATCACGGGCATTCCCGCGATGAAGGTCTTCCGCGGCGGCCTGGAGGTCAAGGAGATCGTCGGCGCCCGGCCGAAGCAGGCGCTCGAGGCGGAGCTCGCCGAGTTCCTCGCCTGATCCCTCCCCGCTTTTCAGGAGTGGGAGGGGGTTCGCGTGCGTATTGCGCACGAACCCCCTCCCACTCCTGAAAAAGGCAGGCCCGGTACGATCTCAGGATGAACGAGACGCGAGGTACGAACCTCGACCCCTGGTACGACAGCTACGCCGCGCGCTCCGCGGGTCTGGCGGCCTCCGAGGTCCGAGCGCTCTTCGCCGTCGCGTCGCGCCCCGAGGTTGTGAGCCTCGCCGGCGGCATGCCGTTCGTCTCCGCACTCCCGAAGGAGCTCGTGCAGGGCGCGCTCGATCGCGTCCTGAACGACTACGGGCCCCAGGCCATGCAGTACGGTTCCGGTCAGGGGCTCCCCCAGCTCCGCGAGCAGATCCTCGAGGTCATGGCGCTCGAGGGCATCCGCGCCTCCGTCGACGACCTCGTCGTCACGACGGGATCGCAGCACGCGCTCGAGCTCGTCACGAAGCTCTTCATCGACGCGGGCGACGTCGTGCTCGCCGAGGCGCCGACGTACGTGACGGCGCTCGTCGTCTTCCGGTCGTTCCAGGCGGACGTGCAGCACGTCATCACCGACGAGCGGGGCATCGTGCCGGAGGCGCTGCGCGAGCGCATCCGATCGCTGCGCGCCGAAGGCAAGCGCATCAAGTTCCTCTACACGGTGCCGTCCTTCGGCAACCCGTCCGGCGTCACCCTGCCCTGGGACCGCCGCACCGAAGTGCTCGAGATCTGCCGCTCCGAGGGCATCCTCGTGCTCGAGGACAACCCGTACGGGCTGCTGTGGTTCGACCGCCCCGCGCCGCACGCGATGCGCTCGGTCGAGGAGGACGGGGTCATCTACCTCGGCACGTTCTCCAAGACGCTCGCTCCCGGCTTCCGGGTCGGCTGGGCGCTCGCACCGCACGCGATCCGGGAGAAGCTCATCCTCGCGAACGAGGCGGCGATCCTCTCGCCCTCGTCCTTCTCGCAGTACGTCATCAGCGAGTACCTGTCGTCGGCCGACTGGCAGGGCCAGATCGACACCTTCCGCGGCGTCTATCGAGAACGCCGGGACGCGATGCTCGGTGCGCTCGACGACTACCTGCCTGACCTGACGTGGACGCATCCCGACGGCGGCTTCTACGTCTGGGTCACGCTCCCCGATCACCTCGACTCGAAGGCGATGCTGCCCCGTGCGGTCAAGGAGCTCGTCGCCTACACGCCCGGCACCGCGTTCTACTCGAACGGCGACGGCCGCTCCCACATGCGGCTGTCCTTCTGCTATCCGACCCCGGAGTTCATCCGCGAGGGCATCCGGCGACTGTCGGTCGTCGTCAACGGCGAGCTCGATCTGCTCAGCGAGTTCTCGCAGACCTCGCCGCTGCCGATCGTGAAGGACCCGTCCGAGCCGGTGTTCGTCCCCCCGACCAGCCTCTCGTGACCGCGTCCCCTGAGCGACTTATCGTGATCCGGATCCCTGGGCGAGCGATCCCAATCCCGGTCCCTGAGCGACCGAAGGGAGTCGAAGGGTGCTGACCTCCGTCCTCGTCCTCGCCGGCGGCATCTCCCACGAGCGCGACGTGTCGCTGCGCAGCGGCCGGCGCGTCGCCGACGGCCTGCTCGCCCACGGCCTGGAGGTCACGATCCGGGACCCCGACGCCTCGCTCCTCGCGCACATCCGAGCGACCCGCCCCGACGTCGTCTGGCCGGCGCTGCACGGCGCCTCGGGCGAGGACGGCGCGCTGCGCGGCCTGCTCGACTTCATCGGCGTGCCGTACGTCGGCGCGCGCTCCGACGCGGCGCGACTCGCCTGGGACAAGCCGACCGCGAAGACGATCGTCGCGCGAGCAGGCGTGCCGACCCCGACGTCGATCACGCTGCCGCGCGAGGCCTTCCGGGAGCTCGGCGCCATCGGGATCCTCGAGGAGATCTCGGACGAGTTCTCCGGGCCGCTCGTCGTCAAGCCCGCCCAGGGCGGGTCGTCGCAGGGTGTGACGATCGTCGTCGATCGGGAGCACCTCCCGCGCGCGATGGTCGACGCCTACACCTACTGGGACGTCGCGCTCATCGAGCAGCGCGTGACCGGGACGGAGATCGCGGTGTCGATCCTCGACACCGGCGACGGGCCGATCGCGCTGCCGGCGGTCGAGATCGAGCCGCTCGGCGGCGTCTACTCCTACGAGGCGCGCTACACCGCGGGGGAGACGCGCTTCTATGCGCCCGCACGCATCGATCCCCCGGTCGCGGAGCGTGCGGCGCAGGTCGCCCTTGACGCGCACCGGGCGCTCGGCCTGCGCCACCTCTCCCGGGTCGATCTGATCATCGACGGGGCCGGGACGCCGTGGTTCCTCGAGGCGAACGTCATGCCGGGACTCACCGAGACCTCCGTCTACCCGCAGGCGCTCGACGCCGCGGGCTTCGACGCCGGCATGGCCTACCGCGCCCTGGCAGAAGCCGCCCTGCGCTAGCTCTCTCCTCAGTGACACCGGAGCGATTCGGGAGCACACTGGGGTGATGAGCGATCCCGTGGCCGAGCAGCTCACGGCGCTGCCCGCTGCGCAGGCCGAGGTGCTGGCGCCCTACTGGGCGCGGGCCGCCGAGCTCGTCCCCGAGGCCGAGCCGGCCCTCAGCTACGGCATGCCGGCGCTCAAGTACCGCGGCCTCGGTCTCGTGTCGCTCATGCCGACGAAGAAGGGGTTCTCCGTATACCCCTACGGGAATGCACCGGTTTCGGAGGTCCTCGAGCGCCACCCCGGATACGAGCACACGAAGGGCTCGATCCACTTCACGGCATCCAAGCCGCTCGCAATGGATGCGTTCGAAGACCTGATCAGAACGCGATTGCGCCACATCGACGAGCGCAAGAATAGCTGATCAGAGGCTATTTTCTCGAACGGTGAACCGTACTCTTGGGTCGACAGCGCCGGTCAGCCGCGATCGACGCCGAGCTCGTCGACGATGCGGTTGAGGTCGGCCACCGTCGCGAAGTCGATGAGGATCCGACCCTTCGACGTGCCGAGGTCGATCTTGACCCGGGTGTCGAGACGGTCGCCGATCCTCGCCGCGAGATCGTCGAGATGCGCCTGACGACTCCCCGCCTTCGGCTTCTTCAGCTTGGCGGGACCTCTGCCGCCCGCGATCGCCGCGGCCGCCTCGGCGGCCCGCACCGAGAGCTCCTCATTGACGATCTTGTCCGCGAGCCGGAGCATCCCGCTCTCGTCCCCGACCGACAGCACGGCTCGGGCGTGCCCCGCCGAGAGCACGCCGGCCGCCACCCGGCGGCGGACCGGCTCGGGGAGGCGGAGCAGACGGATGGTGTTGGTGATCTGCGGGCGCGACCGGCCGATGCGCTCTGCGAGCTGCTCCTGGGTCACCCCGAAGTCCTCGAGCAGCTGCTGGTACGCCTCCGCCTCCTCGATCGGGTTGAGGTCCGCCCGGTGGAGGTTCTCCAGCAGGGCGTCGCGGAGCATCTGGTCGTCGCCCGTCTCGCGGACGACGGCCGGGATCGCGTCGAGGCCGGCGGCCTTGCTCGCCCGCAGCCGGCGTTCTCCCATGACGAGCTCGAACTGCGGCTCGCCCGCCGCGGCGCCGACCCGCGGTCGCACGACGATCGGCTGGAGCACCCCGAACTCGCGGACCGACGCGGTCAGCTCGGCGAGCGCCTCGGGGTCGAACTCCTTCCGGGGGTTGACCGCGTTCGGGACGATGTCGTCGGGGGAGAGGGAGGCGAGGCGCGCCCCCGGCACGGCGAGCAGTCCCTGGTCGTCCGCCGGGACGAGCCCCGCGCGGTCCGGGAAGAACACGTCGACCGGCCGGTCCTCGGTCGGGCTCGTCGGGATCAGGGCCCCGATGCCGCGGCCGAGGCCGCGCTTGCGTTCAGCCATTCATGGGCTCCTTAGCTCGACTCGCTCTGCTCTGCCTGCACCCGTGCTCGGCTCGCGCCGCGCTTCGCGAGCTCGTGGGCCGCCTCTTGATACGCGACGGCGCCGGGCGATGCCGGGTCGTACGCGATGACCGTCTGCCCGAAGCTCGGCGCCTCCGAGATCCGCACCGACCGAGGGATGATCGCCTGCAGTGTCTCCGCGGGGAAGTGCTCACGCACGTCCGTCGCGACCTGGTGCGAGAGATTCGTCCGGGAGTCGTACATCGTGAGGAGGATGGTCGAGAGCGCGAGGTTCGGGTTGAGGTACTTGCCCACATCGCCGACGGTCTTGAGGAGCTGGCTCAGCCCCTCGAGCGCGTAGTACTCGCACTGGACGGGGATCAGGACCTCTTGGCCGGCCGTGAGCGCATTGACCGTGAGCAGGCCGAGGGACGGCGGGCAGTCGATGAAGATGTAGTGGAACTCGCGGCCGGCGACCGCGAGGAAGGCCTCGATCGCTGTTCGCAGCCGGGTCTCGCGCGCGACCGCGAGGTAGAGCTCCGACTCCGCACCGGCGAGATCGATGTTCGACGACAGGCAGTAGAGGCCGTCGCGCTCGGGGCTCGCCTGCATGACGTCCTCGATGGGCTGACCCTCGATGAGCACTTCGTAGACGCCGGGGTCGCCGACCCGGTGGCTCGCGCCGAGTGCGGTCGACGCGTTGCCCTGCGGATCGAGGTCGATGACGAGGACTTTCGCACCCGCGGCCGCGAGACCGGCCGCGAGATTGACGGTCGTGGTGGTCTTGCCGACGCCGCCCTTCTGGTTCGCGACGACGAAGACCCTGGTGCGGTCGGGGAGCGGGACGACATCGGACACGAGCCGCGCTCGGCGCTGCGCCAGGTCGGCGAGCTGGGCGGCGATCGGAGTGTCGGTCATGGCTCCTGTTTCACGTGAAACATCCCTCGTCCGGGACGGGACTCACCCACGATAGTCGACCGGGATGGACGTCGTCCGCCTGCGCGATGTTTCACGTGAAACATCGACGGAGACAACGTCGCGAAAGGGGACCCTTCGACTCGCTGCGCTCGCTCAGGGCGCGGAACGAACGGGACCGAACTGGACGAGCACGCCCGCCGGCGGCTCCCTGAGCGAGCGCAGCGAGTCGAAGGGCTCAGGGGGCCCAGGGGACGAGCGCGCGGAAGACCCGGGTGACCTCAGTCGTGACGCCCTCGCCGAGCGTCAGGATCTCAACGTTCGCGAGGCGGGCCCGAGCGATCTGCTTCGCCGCCGCCTGTCGTTCCTCCTCGGCACGCGCGCCCTTCATGAGGATGAGCTCACCGCCCGGCTTGACGAGCGGGACGACGGAGGGGATGAGCGTGCGCAGCGCCGAGACCGCCCTTGCCGTCACCTGGTCGAGCTGCTCGACGTAGGGTGCGTCCTCGGCCCGGGCGCGGACGACATCGACGTTGTCGAGGCCGAGGGCGTCGGCCTCGGCACGGAGCCAGTCCGTACGCCGCTCCATCGGCTCGATCAGCACGAAGCGAGCGTCGGGGCGAGCGATGGCCAGGACGAGGCCGGGGAGCCCGGCGCCGCTGCCGACGTCGCCGACGAGCGCGCCCGCGCGGATCAACGGCGCGACGAGACCCGAGTTGAGGACGTGGCGAGTCCATAGGCGGGGGAGCTCGAGGGGACCGATGAGGCCGAGCTCCTCGCCGCGGCGGGCGAGATCGGCCGTGAACGCGCGGACGCGCTCGATCGAGTCACCGAAGACGCGCGCGGCCGCGGCGGGCTCCGGCTCGAGGTCCTCGAGGTGTTTCACGTGAAACATTCACCCTTCGACTCGCTGCGCTCGCTCAGGGAGCGGGGTTGGTGCGCCACTCAGGGAGCAGGCTGTTGCACTCGCTCAGGGAGTGGGCTGGCTCGGGCGGATGACCGTGTGCCGGTCGGCGCCCTCGCCCTCGGACTCCGAGGTGTACCCGCGCTCTGCGACGAGATCGTGCACGAGCTTGCGCTCGTACGAGGACATCGGGGGAAGTGCTGCCGAGGAGGCGCCCTCCTCGAGCCGACCGACCGCGACGTCGACGAGCTTCGCGAGCTCGTCGGCCCGCGCGTCGCGGGAGCCGCCGATGTCGAGAATGAGTCGGGAGAACTCGCCCGTGCGAGCCTGCACCGCGAGACGCGCGAGCTCCTGGAGCGCGGACACGGTGTCCGGCTTCGAGAGGACCCGCAACCCCGCCGAGCCCTCGGGGGCGCTCACCGTGATGACGACGCGGTTGCCTCGATCGTCGATGTCGATGTCGCCATCGAGGTCGGCGATGTCGAGGAGCTCCTCGATGTAGTCCGCAGCGACATCCGCCTCATCGGCCTCGACCGCGTTCTGCTGCTCGCTCATCGGCGACCGCCCTTCTTCTTGCGCTTCTTGCTGACCGGCTGGGCCCGCTGCGTGGTCTCGGGCTTGGCCGGCTCGGCGGGCTCGTCCTCGAGCTCCACGACCTCGATCCCTCGTCGCTGCTTCTTCTTGAGCATCCGCGCCTCGCGGGCGAGGGCGGCCTCCGATCCAGGCGTCGGCATGTTCCGGATGACGATGTACTGCTGCACCATGGTCCACCCGTTCGAGGCGACCCAGTAGAACATGACGCCGATCGGGAACGCCCAGCTCGAGAACACGAAGACGAACGGCAGCACGTACAGCAGCACCCGCTGCTGGCGGTACATCGGGCTCGCCTTCATCTCGGGCGTCTGGTTCTTCGACATGATCTGCAGCTGCGTGACGAACTGCGAACCGGTCATCAGGATGATCATCGTGATCGCGAGGACCCAGACCGCGATGTTGCCGCCGGCCATCTGCAACGAGGTGTGCAGGGGAGCGCCGAAGAGCTCCGCGTTGCTGAACGACATCGCGAGATCGGCGTCCATCATGCCGCCGTCGATGCCCGGCTTCGGGTAGGCGGCGTCGCCCGGCTCGATCCCGTCCGCGAGGTTCGCGATCGTGTTCGCGAAGTTCGCCGCCGTGGAGAGCACGAAGAACAGCGAGATGAAGATCGGCATCTGGATGAGCAGCGGGATGCAGGAGCTCAGCGGGTTGGTGCCGTGCTTCTTATAGAGCGCCATCGTCTCGCGGGACATGGCCTCGCGCGAGAACTGGTCCTTCTTGCCCTTGTACTTGTCCTGGACTCGCTTCATCTCGGGCGCGAGCATGAGCATCTTGCGCTGCGACTTGATCTGGCGGACGAAGAGCGGGATGAGCGCGGCGCGGACGACGAGGGTGAGGCAGATGATCGAGAGGACCCAGGTGATGCCCTGGTCGCCGTCGAAGCCGATGTTGTCGAACAACCAGTGGAAGCCGACGAGCACCGCCTCGATGACCCACTTGATCGGCCACAGGATGATGTTGAAGAAATCCATCGCGGACTAGTTCCTTTCCAGACCGCTGACGAAACCGAATCGGCCGACCGCCGGCCGAGCGTGGTCGCAGGCCGGCACGTCGTCGATGCCGCCCTCCGCCCAGGGGTGGCAGCGCGCCAGGCGCTTCGATCCGAGCCAGACCCCGCGGATCATCCCGTGCTGCTGGATCGCCTCGAGGGCGTAGCGCGAGCAGCTCGGGTAGTACTTGCAGACGTCGCCGTAAAGCGGCGAGATCACCGCCCGATACACGCAGAGCACGGCGATGCACGCGTTCCGGGGCAGCAGCAGGACAGAACGCCAGAAGTCGGCACGGTTCGCACGCGTCGGCACAGCGACCGGCGGAGAGCCCTGCGAGACCGCGGGCTGGCGTTCTGCCGCGCCCTTCGACTCGCTCCGCTCGCTCAGGGAACGGGAGGACGACTGCTCGCTCAGGGAGCGGAGTCTCGCAAGCTCGAGCGTCATGCGGCGCTCCCGAGCTGACCGGTCATCTCGGCGCGCAACGCGTCGAAGCTCGCGGTCGCGGCGGCAGGCAGTGCTCGGACGACGACATCGACGCCGGAGGAGCCCGCCGCGATCCGCTCGGCGCTGAGCGCTCGAAGCCGGCGCTTCACCGAGTTGCGGCGCACGGCCCCGCCGACGGCCTTGGAGACCACGAAGCCGAATCGGGCCGGAGCCGCGGGTTCGGTCGAAAAAGCGTGCGTGATCAGCAATTCGCCGACTCGGCGACGACCCGCCTTCATCGTCGCGCGGAACTCACCGGCGCGGGTGATCCGATGCGGCTTCGAGAGCAAGACCGGCGGTTCAGGCGGAGAGCTCGGTGCGACCCTT
>DATMFB010000227.1:0-8872 GCA_035556395.1 Microbacteriaceae bacterium | reverse complement strand
GAAGCCGAGGTTCGGCGAGACGGCCCCCGAGCAGGTCCGGTCGGTGATCGCGAGGCTGTAGTCGGCGGCGACGAGGTGCGGGTAGTTCGCGTCGCCCTGGTAGCAGCCGTTCGCGGTCGTGCCGCCCGCGTCGAACGGGCTCGTCTGGCTGAACGGGATGAGGCCGAACCCTGCCGAGTACGAGTCGCCGAGGGCGACGTACTCGAATCCGTCGAGCTCGCCCGCCTGGGCCGAGAGCGCCGGCGCCGCAGGCACTGCGATGAGCAGCCCCACCAGGACTGCGATCCCGCCTGTGATCCGCCGCATCACCCTGCACCCTAGTGAGGTCGTCCCTCGGGCTCAAGACCCCGCCGGTACTGTGACGTCATGCCCCGATCGCTCGTCGTCATCGACATGCAGCGCGTGTTCGCGGAGCCGCCGAGCCCGTGGGCGGCGCCCGCGTTCGACCGCGCGCTCGCCGGAACGCGGCGCCTGCTCCCGGCGTTCTCCGGTCGGACGGTCTTCACGCGCTATGTCGCGCCGCTGCGGCCGCAGGGCGCGTGGATCCCCTATTTCGAGCAGTGGCCCTTCGCGCTCGTGGCGCACGACGACCCGCTGTACGAGATCGTCCCGGAGCTGCGCGAGGCCGCGGAGCACGCCGTGGTGGAGACCCGGGAGTCGTTCGGCAAGTGGGATGACGGCCTCGCGGCGGCGACCGGAGGGGCGCGCGAGATCGTCCTCGCGGGCGTCTCGACCGACTGTTGCGTCATCGCGACGGCGCTCGCGGCGGGCGATGCGGGCGTGCGCGTGCGCGTGGCCGCCGACGCGTGCGCCGGTGCGAGCGAGGAGGATCACGAGCGCGCGCTCGCGGCGATGGCGCTCTTCGCCCCGCTCGTCGAGGTGACGACGGTCGACGCATTGCTAGACTGACCGCGCCGCGACTGGCGTTCGAGGTGGGCCACCACCGGGGAGCGGTACACACAGGGATGGGCCGTACGCCTGGGCCGCATCACCGCCCCCGTCGAAGGAGCACCCTGTGGACCAGACAACCGGTCATGACTATTTCACGGCCCCCCTCGCGGAGGTCGACCCCGAGATCGCCGCCGTCCTCGAGCAGGAGCTCGGCCGCCAGCGCGACTACCTCGAGATGATCGCCTCGGAGAACTTCGTGCCGCGCGCGATCCTCGAGTCGCAGGGATCGGTCCTCACCAACAAGTACGCCGAGGGCTACCCCGGCAAGCGCTACTACGGCGGGTGCGAGTTCGTCGACGTCGCCGAGTCGCTCGCGATCGAGCGGGCGAAGACGCTCTTCGGTGCGGGCTTCGCGAACGTCCAGCCGCACGCGGGCGCCCAGGCGAATCAGCCCGTCTACCACGCCCTCCTCGACCACGGCGATCGCGTTCTGGGACTCGACCTCAACCACGGCGGGCACCTGACGCATGGCCGCAAGCAGAACTTCTCCGGCCGGAACTACGAGATCGCCAGCTACGGCGTCGACCCAGAGACCTACCGGATCGACATGAACGTCGTCCGCGACCGCGCCCTCGAGACGCGGCCGAAGATGATCATCGCCGGCTGGTCCGCCTACCCGAGGCAGCTCGACTTCGCCGCGTTCCGCGAGATCGCCGACGAGGTCGGCGCGCTGCTCTGGGTCGACATGGCGCACTTCGCGGGGCTCGTCGCGGCGGGCCTGCACCCCTCGCCGATCCCGTACGCGGACGTCGTCACCAGCACGGTGCACAAGACGATCGGCGGCCCCCGCTCCGGCTTCATCCTGTCCAACGACGCCGGCATCGCGAAGAAGATCGACTCGGCGGTCTTCCCCGGCCTCCAGGGCGGCCCGCTCATGCACGTCATCGCGGCGAAGGCGACCGCATTCAAGCTCGCGATGACGCCGGAGTTCAAGGACCGTCAGGAGCGGACGCTGCGGGGCGCGAAGCTCCTCGCCGAGCGGCTCATGCAGGCCGACACGAGGGCACAGGGCATCGATGTGCTGACGGGCGGCACCGACGTGCACCTCGTCCTCGTCGACCTGCGCGCGTCCGAGCTGACCGGCCAGGAGGCGGAGGACCGGCTGCACGAGGCTCGGATCACCGTCAACAAGAACTCGGTGCCGTTCGACCCCCGCCCGCCGATGACGACGAGCGGCATGCGCATCGGGACCCCCGCCCTCGCGACGCGAGGCTTCGACGATCCCGAGTTCACGGAGGTGGCCGACATCATCGCCCAGGCCCTGCTGCCCGACCCCGACCTCGGGGCGCTGCGCGCCCGCGTCTCCACCCTCACGGAGGCGTTCCCGCTCTACCCGGGCCTGACCTCGCCGGGGACCTGGGCATGACCGCGCGCATCCTCGACGGCCTCGCGACCGCGGCCGCGATCAAGGCGGAGCTGAAGACCCGCGTCGAAGAGCTCAAGGCGCGCGGCGTCTATCCCGGCCTCGGCACGCTGCTCGTCGGCGCCGACCCCGGCTCGGTCAGCTACGTCACCGGCAAGCATCGCGACTGCGCCGAGGTCGGCGTCGAGTCGATCCGCGTCGACCTGCCCGAGACCGCCTCGCGCGATGACGTGCTCGGCGCGATCGACTTCCTCAACACGAATCCGGCCGTCACCGGCTACATCGTGCAGCTGCCGCTGCCGAAGGGCCTCGACGAGCACGAGGCGATCGAAGCGATCGACCCCGATAAGGACGCCGACGGCCTGCACCCGACGAACCTCGGCCGGCTCGTCCTCGGCGTCGACGGCGAGATCACCTCGCCGCTGCCCTGCACGCCCGCGGGCATCGTCGAGCTGCTCCAGCGCGCCGGCGTCGACATCCCGGGCAAGCATGTGACGATCGTCGGCCGCGGCCTGACGGTCGGGCGCCCGCTCGGCCTGCTGCTGACGCGCAAGGGTCTCGACGCGACGGTCACCCTGACGCACTCGCGCACGCCGGACATCGCGCAGGAGTGCCGTCGGGCCGACATCGTCGTCGCAGCAGTCGGCGTGCCGCACCTCATCAAGCCGGACTGGATCAAGCCGGGCGCTGCGGTGCTCGACGTCGGCGTCACGCGGGTCGGCACGACGGAGTCCGGGAAGGCGAAGCTCTCGGGCGACATCGACCCGGCCGTCGCCGAGGTCGCCGGCTGGCTCTCGCCGAACCCGGGCGGGGTCGGCCCCATGACGCGTGCCCTCCTGGTGAAGAATGTCGTTGACAGTGCGACCAGGGCGGCGGATGCCGCGGCAGCGCGAAAGGCAGGCATGCGATGAATGAGAAGGCGATCAGGACCTACCGGATCGGGTTCCCGCAGTTCCTCGTGGGGCTGCTGACGCTCGCGGCGATCGCGGGCGGCGTCGCCTGGATCCTCAAGCTCGTCGGCGTCTTCTAACCCGACCTCAGTCCCCGAAGGAGCAGCGTGGCTCATTTCGTGCTCGTCCATGGCGCGTTCGGCAGCGCGTCGAACTGGGATCCGATCGTCGAGCGGCTGCGCGAGGCGGGGCACACCGTCGATGCGGTCGACCTCCCCGGCGCCGGGGACGATCCGACCCCGCACGCGGAGGTGACGCTCGATGCGTACGCGAGGCGCGTCGTCGCGGCGCTCGAGGCCGCGCCCGAGCCGTCGATCCTCGTCGGCCACAGCATGGGCGGCGTCGTCGTGACGCAGGCCGCCTCGGACGCACCTGATCGCGTCGCCCAGCTCGTCTATGTCGCGGCGTTCCTCCCGCAGGACGGCGAGAGCCTGGTCGACCTCACGCAGCTGCCCGAGGGCGCAGGCGACGGCGTACAGGCGAACATCGTCGTGGCCGGCGAACCGCCGATCGCGACCATGCCGCGGGCGGCGGCTCGCGACGTGCTCTTCGGCGAGGTCGAGGACGGCGCCGAGCTCGAGTCGGCGCTCGACCGGGTCTATCCGCAGCCCGTACTGCCGTTCGTCACACCCGTCGGCCTCGGCGAGCACGCCGTTCGCCGCCGCTACGTCCTCTGCCTCCGGGATCGGGCGATCCCGCCGGCGCTGCAGCGGCGGTTCGTCGCCGAACGCGGTGTCGACCGCGTGATCGAGATCGACACGGACCACTCGCCGTTCGTGTCCCGGCCCGCGGAGCTCACGGCCGCGCTGCTCGCGTTCGCGGCTGACTGACGCGCTGGCGTTCTGCCGATCACCACACCCTGGTGAACGGCAAGGGCTTCCGCATCCGGATCAGCAGCAGGATCGGGACGACGACGTAGGCGATGTTGATCAGGATGAACTTGAGCGGGTTCTGCGTCTGGAACTCCGGCTCGCCGAAGAACTCGACGCCGAACACGACGACGCCCGTGATGATCGAGATCGCGCTCGCGTAGATGACGGCCCAGAGCTGGATCCAGTTCCAGCCGCGCAGCAGCGAGAGCACGAGCAGGATGTAGAACGGCCCGTACACGAAGGCCGAGAGGCCCGTGACGAAGCGCATCCAGACCGGCGGGTCCATGAAGAGCGGGTCGGCGTCGTGCGCGTAGGCGTAGTTCGCCGCGACGATCGGGTTGGTCGCGTCGGCGGTGATCGGGATGCCGAGCGCCGGGATCAGATCGGCGATGCCGCTCGAGACGATCGCCCAGGTGAAGAAGACCGCGAACGCGATGTCGACCCAGCGGCGCTTCAGCGGGAGGTTGGGCGTGAGCTTCGTCGGTTGCGACACCCCGTCACGCTATTGTCCGCGGATAGGCTTGGCGCGTCATGACACGCGCGCCAGAGGCCAAGCCCGTCGCCCGCGCCGACGTACGGCGGTGGCGCCGACACCTCGCCGCGGAGCGCGCTGAGGCGAGCGTCTACCGGGACCTCGCGTCGCGCCGGAAGGGCGATGAGCAGGCGATCCTGCTCGCCCTCGCGGACGCTGAGGACCGCCACGCGCAGCACTGGATCGACCTGCTCGGTGCGCACGCGCAGCCGGAACCGCGGCCCGGCGTCGGGACGCGCGTGCTCGGATTCTTCGCCCGCCGATTCGGATCCGTCTTCGTCCTCGCGCTCATGCAGCGGGCCGAAGGGCGCTCCCCGTATGAGAACGATGCCGACGCGACAGAGGCGATGGCGGCCGACGAGCGGATCCACGGGGAGGTCGTTCGGGCGCTCGCAGCCGCCAAGCGGATGCGGCTCGCGGGCGGGTTTCGCGCCGCCGTCTTCGGCATGAACGACGGGCTCGTCTCAAACCTCGCGCTCGTCATCGGCGTCGCCGCGGCCGGCATGCCGCCGGAGGCTGTGCTCCTCACGGGCGTCGCCGGGCTCCTCGCAGGGGCCCTGAGCATGGCGGCTGGCGAGTACGTCTCGGTGAGCTCGCAGAAGGAGCTCATGCGCGCGTCCGATCCCGATCCGGAGGCGGAGCAGCGCATCCCCGCGCTCGACCTCGATGCGAACGAGCTCGCGCTCGTCTATCGGGCGCGCGGGCTGGACGCCGCCGAGGCGATCGCGAAGGCCGATCGGACGCTGCGACGAGTGCGCGCGCGGGAGGAGATCGAGCACGCGCTCGCCGTACCGGGAAGCCCCGAGACCGAGGCGATCCCGATCGCCATCGCGGCAGAGCACGATGCGGTCGGCGGCCCCATCGGTGCGGCGGTGTCGAGCTTCTTCGCATTCGCGGCCGGAGCGGTCATCCCCATCCTTCCGTATCTGTTCGGCGCGACCGAGTGGCTCGCGGTCGTGATCGCGTCGGGGCTCGTCGGCATCGCCCTGCTTGCGACGGGCGCCATCACGGGCCTGCTGTCCGGGACCTCGCCACTCGTGCGGGCGCTGCGCCAGCTCGCGATCGGCTACGGCGCGGCCGCGGTCACCTATCTGCTCGGCCTCGCGTTCGGAGCGGTGGTCGGATGATCTGGACGGCGAAGCGGCGCGCAGAGCAGGCCATCGACGAGGGCCATCTGCTCGCCGACCGTGCCGCGCGCCTTGAGGTGCGCAACCGGATCGAGGTCGAGACGATCGGCCGGGGACGCGACTTCGATCCCGAGGAGTTCCGCGCCGACGCCGTCGAGGTGCTGCACCAGCTCGCGGGCGAGCAGGACGCGATCGCGGATCGGCTCGACGTCGAGCGCCGGCTCGCCGGCGGGCGCGACGGCTATGCGGTGAGCGAGCACGACTACCAGCGCTCCGACCGGCGCAATCTCCGCCGGCGGGCAAAGGCGGCGCGGCTCATGGCCACCGAGCTCCGGGCCTATGCGGCCGACCGCGAGCGGGTCGACGATCTCGTCGAGCGTGCTCGGCAGGAGGCGTGGCGCGACGTCGCCGGCCAGATGCACAAGAAGCTTCGCATCTATGCCGCGCCACCCGAGTTCGACGAGGACCCAGGCCGGCGCGAGCGGCTCTCCGACCTCGCGGCCGAGCTCGTCGCCGAGATCGACGCCGCCGCGGACTGAGCCTCCGCCGCGGCTGCACGGCGCCTGTCCCGCCCCGGCGCGGGCCCGTCCCGCGCGCGTTCCCACTACTCCCGTATGGTGTTTGCCCCGCTGCGCGGTGTTTGAACACCATGCAGCGGGGCAAACACCGTGCCCCGACGTAGGCCGCGCCCGGGGCGGGGCGGGCGGGGCGGGGTGGGGCGGTGCGCCCGTGGGGCGGATGCAGGAACCGAAGGGTGCGGGTGGGCGGAGCTCAGGCGCGGACGACGGGCGTGCGCGGCGACCACGGCACATCGCCGAGCGGTGTCGCGCCGTGCGTGGCGGCGGGGTCGACCTCGCGGCTCGAGATGAGCAGCCACCGGCCGTCGGCGTCCGCGAGGAGCTCGTCGAAGCCGGCTCCGCCAGATAGCAGGGCCAGCGCGTCGGCGGTGTCGGAGCCGATCCACACGCGCCGCAGCGTCGGCTGCGATCCACCGCCGAGCGGTCCGAAGGCACCATCGACGCCGATGACCAGGAACCTCGTGATCGACCCGGAGAGGTCGTCGACCTCGCGTTCGACGACGGCGAGGCCGAGTGCGTCGCCCTTCCCCGCGCCACCGAGGGCGACGGCGGGACCGTCCGCGCGTGCGGCCAGTTCGAGGGCCGCGGCCGTCGACTCGGCCGGGTGCGGCACGAGCCCCCAGCGACGGACGAACGCGGTGCACTGGGCGAGCGCCTGCGGGTGCGAGTAGACGGGTGCGCCGCGCAGCCCGTCGAGGCCGACGCCGGGCAGCGCATAGGCGTCGAACCGGACCGCGACGTCGACCATGCCGCCGGCGACGACCCGACCGGGCGCGCCGAGCAGTGCGGCGACGGCGCGGCTGACGAGGCCGGACGCCGAACTCGTGATGGGGAGTACGCCGACCGTGCCCGGCGCCAGCGCCGTGAGCAGCTCGTCAAAGGAATCGAGGGCGTCGAGCGTCGCGCCCGGCGCGCCGAGGGCGCCCGCGGCGAGCAGCGCGGCATCCTCCGAGAAGGTGCCGGCCGGCCCGAGGTAGGCGACGCGCGTGACCGTCGAGAGGGGTGTGCGGGCGAGCCCGGCCGGCCAGCGATACGCCTCGGAGACGCGCTGCTGAAGATCGGCGACGACGTCCTGCGGGTCGAAGTCCGCCCGCACCTCGACGCGGATGACGACGGCGCGCTGACCCGTGCGGACGACCTCGTCGCGGAGCCCCGCCGCTCGGAGTCCCGCTGCCCCGCCGACGACCCGCAGCACCCCGCGACCCGACACCGACTCGGGGACAAGGAAGCGCACATCGCGGCGCACGGTCGCGAGCCGCTCGTCGAGGAAGTCGGAGAGGGCGTCGCCCGTGACCGGCTCCGCGTGACTGAGCGCGAACGTGACGCGCTTCGGCGCACCCGCGATGCCGAGCGCGACGGCGTTCTGCGCGCCGGGACCGGTGAGCAGCACGCCACCGCCCGCGGGTCCCGAGAGGACGTTCTCGAGCGTGACGGTCGTCGGGGTCAGCTCGACGATCCGGCCGACGGCGATGCCCCCGGAGCGGCCGTCGCCGCGCCCGATCCCGACGAGCTCGCCGCTGCGCCAGAGCGCGGCGAACGCGAGGCGCTTCGCCTGCGCGGCGGTCACGGCGGCGGCCGCGGTGCCGCGGATCGTGTCGTAGAGCGCGCCGGGGAAGCGGTCCTGGATCCGGCTCAGCTCCTCGGCCGGCACCGTCCCCCCGCGTGAGTCGAGGACACGCACCGCGAGGCCGAACAGGGTCTCGAAGAGGGGAGTCCGCGCCTCCCAGATGTCGCGCTCGAGGTCGAGGCCGCTGCTCGTCACCGCGTCGGCGAAGTCGACGAGCACGCGGTGCGCGAGCGTCTGCACGAGCTCCATCGCGCGGTCGTGCTCGCCGGCCGTCCCGGCTTTGAGGATTCCGCCGCCGCGGGCGATCGCCTCGGCGAGCCAGTCGGGAGCCGTCCCGGCCGGTCCGGGGACGACATACAGGATCTGCCCCGCGAGGCTCGGGATGGTCGCGTCGAAGAGCGCATGGATGCCGACGATCTCGCGAGCTCCCGCCGCCGCGCGCGCCGTCTCGAGCGCGGAGGTCAGCGGGTTCGCGGAGACGACGACGGTCGCGTGGGCATCGAGGAGCGGCAGCATCTCGGCGAGGGCGCTCTCGAGCACGGCGGGTGGCAGCGCGAACCACACGACCGTCGGCCCGTCCGGGAGCGGCAGGGGCTCGCGTGTGCCCTCGGCCACGACGCGGTCGCCTTCGGCGGTCTCGATCGACTCGCCGAACGCGATCGCCGGCCCCGAGTCGGCGAGGCGCCAGGTCTGCGTGCCGAGCTTGGTCCGGGTCGTCTTCGAGTCGACGAGCGTGACCGAACGCCATGGCGCATGTGGGAGCAGATGCTCGGCGAGCCAGCGTCCCGTCCCGAGCGCCGCGCCCACGACGACGAGCGCTGGGGCGTGCGTCGACATCGCGGCTCCCTTCGTCTCGGCCGCTGACCAGCGTAGCCGCGGGGCGCGCTGCGAGGCGTGGGGGATGATGGTGGCATGGCCGGGCTCGGGCGATT
>DATMFB010000226.1:0-22567 GCA_035556395.1 Microbacteriaceae bacterium | reverse complement strand
CGATCGTCGAGGCCGAGGTCTACCGCTTCTTCCACCAGAACGGCCCGTACCCGGGTTCCGCGTTCGGCTACCGGACGAAGGAGGAGGAGGCCGAGTGGCGTGCCCGCGACCCGCTCGACCGGGTCGCCCGCGAGATGATCGCCCTCGGGCTCATCGACGAGGCCGGCGTCGAGTCGGTCCGCGAGCAGGCGCTCGCCTCGGCGCACGCCGCGGCCGCCGCGCTCATCGAGGACGACCCGGACAACGCCGGCAAGCGCCGCGTCATCCCGTCGCTCTGGCCCGAGACGTCGTTCGTCGACGTCGGCATCCGCGGCGACCTCTCGGAGCTCGAGGGGCTCACGGTCGCGGACCCCGCGGACTGGACCGGCGCCTGGACCGAGATCAAGTTCGTCGACGCGGTCGCCAAGACGATGGACAACGCGATGGAGGCCGACCCGCGCATCGTCGTCCTCGGCGAGGACGTGCACCGGCTGAACGGCGGCACGAACGGCGCGACGAAGGGCCTCTTCAAGAAGTACGGCGCCGGCCGCGTCATCGGCACGCCGATCTCGGAGAACGGCTTCTTCGGCCTCGGCGGCGGGCTCGCGCTCGACGGTCGATTCCGCCCGGTCATCGAGTTCATGTACCCCGACTTCATGTGGGTCGCCGCGGACCAGGTGTTCAACCAGGTCGGCAAGGTGCGCCACATGTTCGGCGACAACAACACCGTCCCGCTCGTGCTCCGCACGAAGGTCGCGATGGGCGTCGGCTACGGCTCGCAGCACCTCATGGACCCCGCCGGCATCTTCGCGACGAGCGCCGGCTGGCGGATCGTCGCGGCGTCGAACGCCGCGGACTACGTCGGTCTCATGAACGCCGCCCTCGCACTCGAGGACCCGGTGCTCGTCATCGAGCACGTCGACCTCTACGGCCAGGCCGACCGGATCCCGGACGGCCCGCTCGACTACGTGATCCCGCCGGGCGCGGGCGCCGCGATCGTGCGCCGCGAGGGCTCCGACGTGACGGTCATCACCTACCTGTCGATGGTCCAGCACGCGGCCGAGGCGATCGAGCAGACCGGCATCGACGCGGAGCTCATCGACCTGCGCTGGCTCGACCGCGCCTCGATCGACTGGGACACGATCGGCGAGTCGATCAAGAAGACGAACGCCGTCCTCATCGTCGAGCAGGGCGCTCGCGGCCCGAGCTACGGCGGCTGGCTCGCCGACGAGATCCAGCGCCGCTTCTTCGACTGGCTCGACCAGCCGGTGCAGCGCGTCACTGGCGCCGAAGCCTCGCCGTCGATCTCGAAGGTCCTCGAGCGGGCGGCGATCGCGAAGACCGAGGAAGTCGTCCTCGGACTCGAAGAGGTCCGCAAGGGTCTGGGGAAGAACTGATGGCCACTATCGTCCGCATGCCGGCGGCCCTCGCACAGGTGACCGAGGGCGCCATTCAGACCTGGCTCGTCGAGGCCGGCCAGTCGATCGCGGTCGGCGACCTGATCGCCGAGATCGAGACCGAGAAGGCCGTCGTCGAGTTCGCCTCGGAGGTCGACGGCACGGTCGGGCGACTGCTCGTCCGCGCCGGCCAGAACGTCGACGTGGGCACCCCGATCCTCGTCGTCACCGCAGCGGGCGAGACCGACGCGGACATCGACAAGGCGCTCGCCGAGATCGGCTCCGAGACCGCCGCCGCGCCGGCCGAGGCCGCCCCGACCGAGGGCGCCGTCTCGGAGGCCCCAGTCTCCGCCCCCGTCGCCTCCTCGGTCTCCGAGCGAGCCACACCCCCCTCGCTCCCTGAGCGAGCCGAAGGCGAGTCGAAGGGCGCCGGCGACCGCGTCTTCGCCTCCCCGATCGCACGCCGGCTCGCGAAGGAGCGCAACCTCGATCTCAGCGCCGTCGTCGGCACGGGGCCGGACGGCCGGATCACGCGCCGCGACCTCGACGCCGCCCCGGCGGCTCCCGCGGCCGCGCCGGTGCCCGCCGCGAGGACCGCAGCTGTCCCCGCGGGCGCGCCGGCCGCGTTCTCGGACATCCCGCTCACGGGCATGCGCAAGGCGATCGCCCGCCGGCTCACGGAGTCGAAGTCGACCGTCCCGCACTTCTACGTCACGGCCCACGTCAAGGCGGACGCGCTCCTCGCGCTCCGCAAGCAGGCGAACGAGAGCGCCGAGGTCAAGATCTCGGTCAACGACTTCGTGCTCAAGGCGGCCGCCGCCGCGCTCATCCGCGTGCCGGCGTCGAACGCGATCTGGAACGGCGACAGCATCCGGCAGTTCACGGGCGCCGACATCGGCGTCGCGATCGCGATCGAGGGCGGCCTGCTGACCCCGGTCATCCGCGGCGTCGACCGGCTCTCGCTCTCCGAGATCCAGCAGACCGTGGCGGACTTCGCGGCGCGCGCCCGCGCCGGTCGGATCAAGCTCGACGAGCTCGAGGGGGGATCCTTCGCGGTGTCGAACCTCGGCATGTACGGCGTCGACGAGTTCTCGGCGATCCTCAACCCGCCCCAGTCCGGGATCCTCGCGGTCAGCGCCGCGAAGCCCCGGCCGGTCGTCGGGGAGGACGGCCAGCTCGCGGTCGCGAACGTCATGACCGTGACGCTCTCCGCCGACCACCGGGTGGTCGACGGCGCGGTTGCGGCCGAGTGGATGGCGGCGTTCGTCGACCTCATCGAGCACCCCGTCAAGATGCTCGTCTGAGGGACGCCTGCCTGGCACCCCCAGGCCCAGGTGATTTCGATCTCAGGATTGCGCGGGCCGCGCCGGGTGGCGCGCCCGTGGCGATAGTGTTTCGCCATGACCACGACGGTGTCCCACGATGAAGTGAGAACGCGATGATCCGGTTCCTCATCCGCGCGGCGATCTTCCTCGGCACGGCGGCCATCGGCCTGCTCGTCGCGGCGGCGATTCTGCCGGACTTCCGCTTCTCGCCGTCGGGCGCGCTCCTCGCGATCGCGATCTTCGCGCTCGCGCAGAGTCTGCTCGCGCCGTTCATCCTCAAGCAGGCGCGGCGCTCGGCCCCCGCGCTGCTCGGCGGCATCGGGCTCGTGTCGACGTTCCTCGCGCTGCTGGTCACCTCGTTCTTCCCGGGAGGGATCTCGGTGACCGGCAACATCGTCGTCACCTGGATCCTCGCGACGCTCATCGTCTGGATCATCACCGCGCTCGGCGCCTGGCTGCTGCCGCTCATCCTGCTGAAGGACCGGGCGAGCAAGCGCCGCGCGGCCGACGGCTGACGCACCAAGACCACAAAGAAAGAGGTACCGTTCATGCCATTCTGGACCGCGATCTGGGACACCATCTGGTGGTTCCTGACGTTCTTCATCTTCATCGCCTACCTGTTCGCGTTGTTCGCCATCATCAGCGACCTGTTCCGGGATCGGAAGCTGAACGGCTGGCTCAAGGCGCTCTGGCTGATCTTCCTGGTGTTCGTGCCGTTCATCACCGCGCTCGTCTACCTCATCGCCCGCGGTCGCGGCATGAGCGAGCGCTCCGCCCGGCAGTCGCAGGAGGCGCGCGAGGCCACGAACGACTACATCCGCTCGGTCAGCGGCGAGTCGGGTCCGGCGGGCGAGATCGCGCGGGCGAAGTCGCTGCTCGACTCCGGCGCGATCACCGCGGAGGAGTTCGCACAGCTCAAGGCCGCCGCGCTCAAGCAGGTGGGCTGACGTGGGCCGCGGTCGCCTCGCCGCGACCGTCGCCGGCGCGGGAGCGGTCCTGCTGCTCATGACCGCATGCGCTGGCGCGCCGGTCAGTGCTGCGGGCACGTGGGGCGCCGCGGCGGACGGCCAGCCGCAGCTCGTCCTCGATGCCAGCGGCGAGCTGAGCGGCACCGACGGGTGCAACCGGCTCATCGGGTCCTGGGAGCAGAAGGACGCCACGATCGACTTCGGTGAGGTCGGCTCCACGATGATGGCGTGCGACGGTGTGGACACCTGGCTCTCCGGGCTGAGCACCGGCCGGATCGACGGGACCACCCTGCACATCCTCGACGCCGGCGGCGTCGAGATCGGCACCCTCGCCAGGGGCTGATCAGGAAGGTCGTCGTGCGGCCTCCGCAGGCGCGGTCATCGAGCCGAGCCCGCGGAGGTCGCCGACGGCCTCGACGATGAGCGCGGCCGCGCGCTCCAGCTCGTCCGAGGTCGTGGCCGAGTCGAACGATGCGCGGATCGCCCCTCGGGCGAGCTCCGCGGGGATCCCGCACGCGAGCAGTGCCTCCGACGGCTCGTCCGCGTCCTCACCGCACGCAGTGCCGGACGAGACGCGCACGCCGCGCTCGTCGAGCCGCAGCAGCAGCGGCTCCGCCTCCGCGCCCGGGACGCACCACGCGAGGTGACCGGGCAGCCGCCGATCGGGGTGCCCGACGAGGACGAGATCGGGCAGCGCCGACTCGACGATCGCGCGCATCGCGTCCCGCCGCCCCGCGAGCTCATCGGCCCGCGCCGCGAGGTCGGTCACCGCGAGCTGGACGGCGACGGCGAGGCCGACCGCCGCGGCGACGTTCTCGGTGCCGGCCCGGCGCGACGACTCCTGCCGGCCGCCGTAGAGCAGCGGCTCGAGCGGGAGCGATCGGCGGGCGAGGAGCGCGCCGACCCCGACCGGGGCGCCGATCTTGTGCCCGGCGATGCTCATCGCGTCGACGCCGAGCGCGCGGAAGTCGAGCGGCACCTGGCCGATCGCCTGCACGGCGTCGGTGTGCATCGCCGCGCCGGCGGCGTGCGCGGCGGCCGCGATCTCGGCGATCGGCTGGATGGTCCCGATCTCGCTCGAGGCGATGGCGACGGTGACGAGCGCGGTGTCCTCGCCGACGGCCTCGCGGACGTCGCGCGGGTTGACCGTGCCGCTGGCGTCGACGGGCAGCAGGTCGAGGGCGAACCCGTGCAGCCGGACGAGCGCCCGGCACGTCTCGAGGACGGCGGGGTGCTCGGTCGGCGCGGCGAGGATCCGGCGGCCGCGCGGGCGCGCGAGCGCGATGCCGCGGATCGCCAGGTTGTCGGCCTCCGTGCCGCCCGACGTGAGGATGACATCACCGGTGCGGGCGCCGAGCGCCGCCGCGATGGTCGCCCGCGCCTCGTCGAGGTCCGCGGCGGCTCGGCGGCCGAGGTCGTGCCGGCTGGACGGGTTGCCCGTCGGCGCCGCGAGGTGCGACCACATCGCCCGCAGCACCTCCTCGCGGACGGGTGCGGTCGCCGCGCGGTCGAGGTCGATCACCGGCGGTCTTCCTCGGGATCGAACGCCGGGTCGGGGTCGAACGCGAGGTCGACGTCGAGGCCGAGGTCGAGCGCGGCGGCAGAGTGCGTGAGCGCGCCGACCGAGATGACGTCGACGCCGGTCGCGGCGATCGCGCCGACCGTCGCGAGGTCGACGCCGCCGCTCGCCTCGACGATCGCGGCTCCGCCGATGAGCTCGACGCCGCGCACCAGGTCGTCGAGCGAGAAGTTGTCGAGCATGATCACGTCGACCCCTCCCGCGAGGACGTCCGGGAGCTGCTCGAGCCGGTCGATCTCGACCTCGATGCGGACCATGTGCCCGAGCCGGTCGCGCAGCGATCGGAGCGCCTCGGAGAGGTCGGCGCCCTGCCCGGCGAGGACGGCGAGGTGATTGTCCTTCAGCATGACGGCGTCCGACAGGCCGAAGCGGTGATTGCGACCCCCGCCGTCGATGACGGCGTGCCGTTCGAAGGCGCGCAGACCCGGGGTCGTCTTCCTCGTGTCGGCGATCCGGGCGCGCGTGCCCTCGACCGCGGCGACGTAGCGCGCGGTGAGCGTGGCGATCCCGCTCATCCGCTGCACGAAGTTGAGCGCGACACGCTCGGCGGTGAGGATCGCCCGGGCGGGTCCCCGCACAACCGCGAGCGTGTCGCCGGCGTCGAACGCCGCGCCGTCCTGGACCGCGACCGCCACCTCGACACGGGGATCGACGCGGGCGAAGGCCTCGGCGAAGACCGCGCCGCCGGAGAAGACGCCCGGCACCCGGGGGACGAGCCGGGCGATCGCCGTCGCGGACGCCGGGAGCACGTGCTCGGCCGTGAGATCGCCCCATGGGGCGTCCTCGGCGAGCGCCCGGTCGACGGCCTCGCGGATCAGGGCAGCGGTGAGCACGAGTCCTCCGATCGTCCGGCGGCCACCGGTGAGATCCGACGACCACGGGCGAGGGCCAGGGGCGCCGCAAGACGGGGATCGGGTTCCGGGAAGTCGGTCCGCCGGTGCGCGCCGCGCGACTCCTCCCGTCGCAGCGCCGCGCTCGCGACGAGCGCGCCGAGCCGGGCGGCCGCGTGCACCGCGTCCGACGCGCCCGGATGCGAACGTGCCGCCTCGAGCACGCCGAGCGTCGCCTCCAAGCCGGCCGCATCGCGTTCGATCCCGACGCCGTCGGCCATCGCCGCGCGCACCCGCTCGAGCGTCGGGACACCCGCACGCCCCGCCGGTCCGCCACGCTCCGGTCCGGAACGGAGGTCGGAGGTCGTGGCGGTGGGGAGGTGGGGTGCGGGTTCCTCGACGGAGTCGCACGGCCAGGTGGGCGCGTCACCGTCGCCGCGCGCGGCGGCACGTCCCGCCCGGGCGCCGAACACGAGCCCCTCCAGGAGCGAGTTGCTCGCGAGCCGGTTCGCGCCGTGCACGCCGGTCCTGGCGCATTCGCCTGCGGCGAGGAGGCCGGGGACGCTCGAGCGGCCGTCGAGGTCGGTGCGCACGCCGCCCATCGCGAAGTGCGCGGCGGGCATGATCGGGACCGGCGACGTCGACCAGTCGTGACCGTGACCGCGGATCACGCCGTCGATCGTCGGGAACCGGCGGGTGAGCGTCCCGGCGCCGTCCCGGCGTTCGATCCCCGTCGCGTCGAGCATCACCGGCCGGCCGTCCTGCTCGCGGACGCGGCGCCAGACCGCTGCGGCGACGACGTCCCTCGGCGCGAGCTCGCCGCGCGGATCGGCGTCGAGCAGGAACCGGCGGCCCGTCTCGTCCAGGATGACGGCCCCGGCGCCGCGGACCGCCTCCGAGACGAGGAAGTCGCCGGCGAACGGCAGCGTCGTCGGGTGGAACTGCACGAACTCGAGGTCGGCGAGATGGGCGCCGGCATCCCAGGCGGCTAGGAGGCCGTCGCCGCGTGCGCCGGCCGGGTTGCTCGTCGTCGGGTAGAGCCGTCCGAGACCGCCGGTCGCGAGCACGACGGCGTCGGCGTCGATCACCGAGAGCCGCCCGGCCTCCTCGACGATCGCGCCGCGCACGACACCGTCCCGGACGACGAGCTCGACGAGGCGCGTGCGCTCGCGAAGCACGATGCCCGCGGCCGCGACGCGATCGAGCAGCCACGCCGCGAGCGCCGCGCCTGTGCGGTCGCCACCCGCATGGACGATCCGCGGCCGTGCGTGCGCGGCCTCGAGCCCGAGGGCGATCGCGCCGGATGCGTCGCGGTCCGCGGGGAAGCCGGCTGCGAGCAGTTCGCGGACGTGCTCCGCCCCTTCCCGCGCGAGCACGCGGACGGCATCGGCATCGCAGAGTCCCGCGCCCGCCGCGAGGGTGTCGCGGACGTGGGACTCGATGGAGTCCTCCGCCCCGATCGCCGCGGCGATGCCGCCCTGCGCCCAGGCGGTCGCCGAGTCGTGCGCGGCGCCCGCGGTCACGACGAGGACGTCCGCACCGAGCTCCGCGGCGGCGAGCGCGGCGCTCGTCCCGGCGGCTCCCGCGCCGATGACGAGGACGGTCACGGCACGGCCGCCAGCATCCGGTCGAGCGCGAGTCGTGCGGCGTCCTGGTCCTCCGGTGAGACGGTGATCCGGTTGACGACCTCCCCGGCGACGAGCCGTTCGAGCGTCCAGGCGAGGTAGCCGGGGTGGATCCGGTACATCGTCGAGCAGGGGCAGACGACGGGGTCGAGGCAGAAGATCGTGAGATCGGGCCGGCTGGCCGCGAGCCGGTGGACGAGGTTGATCTCCGTCCCGATGCCGAGGACCGAGCCCGGCGCGGCCGCCTCGACCTCGCGTCGGATGAGATCGGTCGAGCCCGAGACGTCCGCCGCGTCGACGACCTCCATCGTGCACTCGGGGTGCACGATGATCCGGATGCCCGGGTACTGGGCCCGCGCCTGCTCGATCTGCCCGACGGTGAACCGCTTGTGGACCGAGCAGAAGCCCTGCCAGAGCACGACGGTCGCGTCCTGGAGCTCCTGCGCGGTGTTCCCGCCGAGCGGGCGGCGGGGGTTCCAGAGGGGCATCCGCTCGAGGGGGATGCCGAGGGCGCGTGCGGTGTTGCGCCCGAGGTGCTGGTCGGGGAGGAAGACGACTCGCCTCGCTCGGCGGAACGCGTCCTCGAGCACGGCGCGCGCGTTCGAGGAGGTGCACACGACGCCGCCGCGACGGCCGCAGAACGCCTTGATCGCGGCCGATGAGTTCATGTAGGTGATCGGCAGCAGCGGGAGCCGGCCGTCCTCGTCGGGCTCGCTGCCGTACAGCTCCTCGAGCTGCTCCCAGCAGTCCTCGACGTCGTCGATCGTCGCCATGTCGGCCATCGAGCAGCCGGCGGCGAGGTTCGGCAGGATGACGGCCTGATCGTCACGGGTGAGGATGTCGGCGGTCTCCGCCATGAAGTGGACGCCGCAGAACACGATCGCCTCGGCCTGCTGCTCGGCCGTCGCGGCCTTCGCGAGCTGATACGAGTCCCCGACGAAGTCGGCGAACTCGACGATCTCGTCGCGCTGATAGAAGTGGCCGAGCACGATGACGCGCTCGCCGAGCGTGCGCTTGGCGGCGAGGATGCGTGCCCGGAGCTCGTCCGGACTCGCGTTCGTGTACTCGGCGGGCAGCGGCCCCTGGCGTGGCGCGGCCGCCGGGATCGCGTCGCCGGCCGAGGCGCCGGGGCCGTAGAGCGGCAGCGGCCTCGCGTCGATCGTCCAGGTCGGCAGCTCGAGCTCCGGATCGCAGCTCTCCCCCTGGATGGTGAGGGGCATCGGCAGCGTGGTCGTCATGCGGTCCGGCTCTCGTCGTCGGTTTGCGGCGCGAGCGGTCGCTCGGCCTCGGTCGGTGTGCTCCCGGCGAACCGGTAGAGCTGCGACGGCCGGTGCGCGCCATCGCGTCTGGCGTTCCCGGTCGGCTCGACCTGCCCGGACGCGAGCAGTCGCCGACGGAAGTTCGCCGGGTCGCTGCGGATGCCGAGCACGGCGTCATGCACCTCGCGCAGGTCGCTCAGCGTGAAGACCGGCCCGAGGAATCGTCCGGCGATGTCGGCGTAGACCGTCTTCGCCCGAAGCCGGTCGATCGCGACGCCGATGATGTCGGCGTGGTCGAACGCGAGCTCGGGGAGTGCGCCGAGGGGGAACCAGCACAGGTTGTCGGTCTCGACCTGCGTCGCGCCCTGGTCGATGCCGAGGAGCGCCCAGTAGGCGATCGTGACCTGGCGCTGGTCGCCCGCGCTGCGCTCGACGCCGCCGAACGAGTAGAGCTGCTCGAGGTGGCGCGGCGCGAGGCCGGTCGAGGCGAGCAGGGCCGCACGGGCCGCCTCGTCGAGCGAGCGGTCCCAGGTGAGCGGGCCGCCGGGCAGCGCCCAGGCGCCGGCGAACGGGGGCCGCGTCCGGCGCACGAGCGGCACCCAGAGCTGCACGCCGAGTCGTGCGAGCTCCGGGTCGGCGGCCGGCTGCCCGGCGAGGGGGCGCAGCGCGAAGATCGCGGTCGACACCGCGACGATCGGCGCCTGCTGCGCTCGCTCGCTCACGTTGAGCATCGGCCGGATCATTGGGACTCCGCACGTCGGGCGTTATGGTCGAGTTGACTATAACTCTCCCGCGCGCGCCGATCCAAATCGGCCGCGTCGCGGTCAGTCCGCGGCGCCCGGCGTGATCACCGCGAGCCCGAGTGCGCGTGCCGCCTCGGCCATCCGCTCGTCGTAGGTGACGACCGCGTGCGCGTCGACCTCGAGCGCCGCCGCGAGGTGGAGCGCGTCGAGCGAGCGGAGCGTCGGATGCGGGAGCAGGCCCGCGCCCCGGAAGAGGCTCCGGTCGATCGGGGTGAGGTTGATGCGGTCGAGGACCTCGGTCACGTGATGCTGATCGATCCCCACGCGGTTCGCCGTCCGCCGCAGCTCGGTCTCGAGCAGGTCGCTCGAGACCGGGATGACCTGACGTTCGAGAAACGCCCTCAGCGCGTCGCGCTCGGCCTCGTCGACGATCAGTTTGACCGCTGCCGACGCATCCAGATAGACGGTCAGTGGCGAGACATCCGGCTCGATGATCGCGCTCATATCCGGTCCTCGCGCAGTTCGTCGAGAATCTCGAGACTGGGTCGGGAGAGGTGGTAGGTCGGCAGCTCGTGCCACCCGCCGACTCGGCGCGCCGGTCGGGACACGGGGAAGGGCAGCTTGTATCGCGGCGCCTCCGAGGGCGACAGATGGGCGATGACGACGCCGTTGTTCGATACGTTGAACGACTCTCCGGCGCTCACACGGCGGAGGATCTCGGCCGAGTTGTTGCGCAACTCTCGGTGGCTGATGGTCTCCATGTCGCGAGCGTAGCACGCGGTGTAGCACGCCGCGCGAGCGTCAGCCCGAGCGTCAGACCAGGTCGCGCCAGTCGATCGAGGACGTCGTGTCGGGGTGCTCGAGGCCCTCGATGACCTGGATGCTGTCGGTCGGCGGCTCGACGATCGTCACCTCGTCGCGGCGGTGGCGCAGCACCGTGTCGATGTAGCTCGTCAGCGCCTCGGAAAGCGCCATGTCGCGGGACTCCGCCTGCGCCCGGAACCACCGGTGCTCGAGCAGCTGGTGGAAGATCTCCGCGGCCTCGAACTTCCCGCGCAGCTCCCGGGGGATCGCGGCGACGACCGGCTCGAAGACCTTCGTGAGCCACTCGTGCGCGGCGACCTCCTCGTCGACGCCGCTCGCGCTGCGCACCTTGTAGCCGTCGAGGTCGTTGAGGAGCCGTCGCGCCTGGTTCTCCTCCGCGTCGAGCCCCGTCAGCCGCAGCAGCCGCCGGGAGTGGTGGCCGGCGTCGACGACCTTCGGCTTGAGCCGGACGGTCGTCCCCGACTCATCGGTGTGGATCTCGAACTCCTCGATGTCGAAGCCGAGCTCGTTGAGCCGTTCGACGCGCTGGTTGATCCGCCAGCGCTCCGACTGCTCGAACTGCTCGGACCCGGTGAGCTCCTGCCAGAGGTCCCGGTACTTCTGCACGATGCGCTCGCTGACCGCGATCGGGTCGATGTCGGCCTCGAGCCGATCGCCGGCCTGCAGGTCGAGGAGCTCGCCCGCGATGTTGATCCTCGCGATCTCGAGGTCGTGCTCGCGCTGCCCGGCGGTCAGCCCGCTCTCGAAGAGCTCGCCCGTCTCGGCGTCGACGAGGTACGCGGCGAACGCCCCCGCATCCCGGCGGAAGAGCGTGTTCGAGAGCGACACATCGCCCCAGAAGAAGCCGGCGAGATGCAGCCGGACGAGCAGCACGGCGAGCGCGTCGACGAGTCGCTTCGCCGTGCCCGGACGCAGGCGCTGCGAGTAGACGGCCCGGTACGGCATCGAGAACCGCAGGTGGCGGGTCACGAGCGCGGTGTCGAGCGGCTTGCCCATCGCATCCGTCCGGTTCGCGACGACCGCGATCGGCTCGACGCATGGCACCTGGAGGCGCTGCAGGGTGCGGAGCATCTCGTACTCGCGGTTCGCGAGCTCCTCGGTGGTCTCCTTGATCGCGACGACGTGATCGGCGAGGTGCGCGAGGCGCACGATGTGCCGGGAGATCCCCTTCGGGAGCGCGGCGATGTGCTCGTCCTCCCAGCGCTCGAGCGGCTGGTCCCACGGCAGGTCGAGCAGTCCGGGGTCGACCGTCGTAGCCGTGATGCGGAGGGAGCCGGGCATGGCCTCAGCCCGCGACGTCGAGGTAGGCGGCGACGAACTCGTTCGCCGGCGAGGATCGCAGCTCGTCGGGGGTCCCGACCTGCTGCAGCACTCCCTGCTTCAGGATCGCGATGCGGTCGCCGACCTCGAACGCCTCCGCCGCGTCGCTCGTGACGTAGAGGGTGGTGACGCCGACCTTGCGCTGGAGCTGCTGGATCTGCGCCCTGGTCTGCGCGCGCAGCTCGTCGTCGAGGTTCGCGAGCGGCTCGTCCATGAGGAAGACCTGGGGCCGCCGGGCGATCGCGCGGCCCATCGCGACCCGCTGGCGCTGGCTGCCGGAGATCGCCATCGGCCGCTTGGAGAGCACCGACTCGAGATCGAGGAGCCGGGCGGCCTCCTCGACGCGGGCGATCCGCTCGGCCTTCGGGATGCCGAGGACCTTGAGCGCGAAGCCCATGTTCTCCCCGACGGTCATGTGCGGATAGAGGGCGTAGGACTCGAACGCCATCGCGATGTCCCGATCCGCGGCGGCGACATCGGTGACATCGAGCTCGCCGATGTAGATGTGCCCGCTGTCGAGCTCCTCGAGACCCGCAAGCATTCGCAGCAGCGTGGACTTCCCGCAGCCGGGCGGACCGAGGAGGACCATGAGCTCGCCGTCGGCGACGTGCAGATCGATCGAGTCGACTGCCGGTCGCGCCGCCCCCGGATAGATGCGCGTCGCGCGTTCGAAGGTGACCGAGGCCATGGGCCGATTCTCGCACGGTCGAGCCGGGCGGCTCCCGCGCTCGCCTCGCGGCCTTGCGCCGCTCGCCGGCGGACCCCATGCTTTGAAGCAGGACTGAACACTGTCTCGAGGAGGAGACCATGACGATCGACGTGCAGCGCTGGCTCGACGACTACCGGACCGCGTGGGTGAACCGGGACCCCGAGGCGGCCGCCGCGCTCTTCACCGAGGACGCGATCTACCAGGAGCAGCCTTATGAGGAGCCCTACCGCGGACGCGATGGCGTGCGCGAGTACTGGACGAAGGTCACGACGACCCAGTCCGACATCCGACTGAGCTACGGCATCCCGATCGTCGATGGCGACCGCGCCGCGGTCGAGTGGTGGGTGACGCTCAAGAACGACGGCTTCGAGCTCTCGCTCGCGGGCGAGTTCTACCTCGTCTTCGACGCGAGCGGGCTCGTGCGGGTCCTGCGCGAGTACTGGCACTTCGGCGAGGGCGCGAGAACGCCGGGCGCCGGCTGGGGCGAGTAGTGCCCGCGACGCTCGTCGTCACGGGGGCGTCCGGGCAGCTCGGGCGGGCGATCGCCGGGGAGGTCGCGGCGCTGCGCGGCAGCGGGGCGGGGCTCGTGCTCGCGAGCCGCAGCCCGTCCGCGCTCGACGGCGCGCCCGCGGGCGCCGAGGCCCGTCGCGCCGACTTCGGCGACCCGGCGAGTCTCGCGACGGCGTTCTCCGGAGCCGACCGGGTCCTCGTCATCAGCACCGACGACATCGACGGTCGGGCCGCGGGGCAGATCGCGGCGATCGACGCCGCGAAGGCGGCGGGGGTCGGCCACATCCTGTACACCTCGATGCTGTCGCCGGTCCCCGAGAACCCGGCGATCATCGCGCCGAGCCACCGCGCGACCGAGGAGCATCTGAGGGCGAGCGGCGTCCCGTTCACGATCCTGCGCGCGGGGTTCTACGCGGACTTCCAGGTCTTCGAAGCGGCCGAGGCGCTCGCGTCGGGGCGGCTCGTGCACAATCGCGGCGGGGGGCGCTGCGCCTACCTCACCCGAGCGGACATCGCGCGGGCCACCGCCGCGGTCCTGGTCGGCGGCGGGCACGAGGGCGAGACGCTCGATCTCACCGGCACCGAGGCATACGACGCGGCGGCTCTCGCCGCCGAGTACGCGGCCGCTGGCGGCCGCGCCGTCGAGCCGGTGGAGGTCGGCGACGAGGAGCTGCTCGACCTGCTGGGCGGCAGTGCGGAGGGTCACAATCAGTACGGCGCGCACCTCACGGTATCGATCGGCCAGGCGATCCGCGGGGGCTTCCTCGACGTCGTGACCGACACGGTCGCGGAGCTCACCGGGACGGCTCCCGAATCGTTGGGGTCCGTCCTCGCGCGCAACGTCGAAGTGCTTCGATCGATCCGATAACGGCCGTTCGCCGGCGCTTGCCTAATCGGTCTCAAAAGGGCATAGTGTCAAGCAATACTGAACGTCCTTCGGGATCGTCGCGGGGTCACCAAGCCGCGGCGGCGGGCCCCGAGGCCGATCGGGATCCGCACCAGACGATTTCAAGGGAGAAGTCATGCGTCACAGCACTGCCGCACCACGACGCCGCTGGGGGGTGCTCGCCGCCGCCGGAATCGGAGTCGCGATGCTCGCCCTCGCCGGCTGCGCCAACGGGGCCCCGACCCCGACCACGACCGACGATGCCGCGCCCCAGGAGGAGACCCTCCAGATCGCGTACATCTCGTTCGCCGTCGACAACACCTACGACGCGCCGATGCTGGCCGCCGCCCAGGAGGTCGCCGCCGCGAACAACGCGGAGATCACCGTCTTCGACGGTGCGCTCGACCCCGCAGTCCAGGGCACGCTCATCGAGGACGTCATCGCCTCGGGTCAGTACGACGGCATGATCGTCCAGCCGATCTACGGCCCCGCGATCATCGACGTCGTCGGCGAGGCGATCGATGCCGGCATCACGGTCGTCAACATCGACCAGATCCTCGGCACCGACTTCACGAGCGGCGCGACGCAGCTCGAGGGCCTCTCGGCGAACGTCGTCTTCGTGCCGACGCTCCTGGGCAAGGACCTCGGCGAGCAGACCGTCGCGGGCTGCGCGGCGCTGAACCTCGACCCGTGCAAGGTCGCGTACCTGCACGACCTGAAGACCTCGAGCGTCAGCATCTCGCTCTGGGACGCCTTCACCGAGGCCACCGCAGGGTCGCCCGTCCAGGTCGTCGCCGAGGGTGAGACCTTCTGGAACCCGGCCGCGGCGCAGGCCGCGCTCGCGGACATCCTGACGGCGAACCCGGACATCGACGCGATCGTCACCTCCGACCAGGGCCTCCAGGGCTCGGTGCTCGCGATCGAGGCCGCCGGCCTCAACGTCGCCGACTTCCTCCTCGTCGGCTACGGCGGCGCGATCTGGGCCGTCGAGCACGTCGCGGACGGCTCGGTCTTCGCGGACGTGCTCATGGCGCCCGCCACGACGGGTCGCCTCGGCATGGAGGCGCTCATCGACGCGCTGCGCAACGGCAACAACCACGGCGACGTGAACCCGTTCGCGGGCTTCCCGTCGACCTACATCACGAAGGACACGGCGAGCCAGTTCACCGGCGAATGGGTCGGGTGATCGGTGTCGGCTGAGGCCGCGACTGTCGCCGCCCCGCAGCTCCAAGTGGAGCTGCGGGGCGTCGGCAAGTCCTTCGGTGGCACCTGGGTCCTCCAGGACATAGATCTGCAGATCGAGCCGGGGAGCGTGCATGCGCTCGTCGGCGAGAACGGCGCCGGCAAGTCGACGCTGAGCAAGATCATCTCGGGCATCTACACGGCCGACACGGGCACCCTCGTCGTCGGCGGCGACGAGGTCAGCTTCGGCTCGCCCCGTGAGGCGCTCGACCGCGGCATCGCGACGATCGCGCAGGAGCTCGCGCTCGTGCCCGCGCTCTCCGTCGCGGAGAACGTCTTCCTCGGCCGCGAGCCGCGCCGCGGCGGCTTCCTCGACCGCCGGCAGCTGCGCCGTCAGTTCCTCGAGCTGGCAGGCCCGACCGGCTTCCAGCTGAATCCCGACGTGCCCGTCGGATCGCTGCGGACCGCGGACCAGCAGAAGGTCGAGGTCCTCCGGGCGCTCGCCCGCGGCGCGTCGTTCATCATCATGGACGAGCCGACCGCCGCGCTCGCCGGTCGTGACACCGAGCTCCTGCACGGCGTCGTCCGCCGGCTCGCGGCGAACGGGACCACGGTCCTGCTCATCTCGCACTTCCTCGGCGAGGTGCTCGAGCTCGCGGACACCGTCACCATCCTCCGCGACGGCCGCCACATCCGCACCGGCCCTGCCGCGCAGGAGACCGAGTCGTCGCTCATCGAGGGCATGCTCGGCCGAAGCCTCGGCTCCGTCTTCCCCGAGAAGTCGACGCCCCCCGTGGACGCGGCAGCAGTGCTCGAGGTCGAGGACCTCGTCGCGCCCGGCGTCAACGGCGTCTCCTTCGACGTGCGAGCCGGTGAGGTCGTCGGCATCGCCGGACTCGTCGGCGCCGGCCGCAGCGAGATTGCGCACGCGATCTACGGCGCGGTCCCCCGCACGAGCGGCTCGGTCCGCATCGGCGGCGCCGAGGTGCCCGCGAACATCCCGGGCGCGCTGCGCAGCGGGATCTTCCTGATCTCGGAGTCGCGCAAGGAGCAGGGGCTCGTCCTCGGCCGCCCGATCCGGGAGAACGTCACGCTCTCCAACCTCGCCGAGCTCACGGTCGGCGGCTGGGTCCGCACGGCCGCCGAGCGCCGCGAGGCGCGCCAGGCGCTCGATCGCGTGACGGTCGCCGGCGATGACCGGCGCAACGTCTCCGCCCTCTCCGGCGGCAATCAGCAGAAGGTGCTGTTCGCCCGCGCGCTCCAGCGCACCCGAAAGCTGCTCATCGCCGACGAGCCGACGCGCGGCGTCGACGTCGGCAGCCGCCGAGCCATCTACGACCTCATCGCCGAGCAGTCGCGCGCGGGCATCGGCGTCGTCGTCATCTCCTCCGACGTCGAGGAGGTGCTCGGACTCGCCCATCGCATTCTCGTCGTGCGCGCCGGGCGCGTCGTCGCCGAGCTGGCGGGTGCCGACATGACCGAGGAGAACATCTTGACCGCGGCGTTCGCGCAGCCGATTGCAAGCGAACGACCGTCTGAGCCGAACGAACGCCGGGGAGAAGAAGCATGAGCCAGCCGGACAGGATCACGTCCACGACCGCGGTGAAGGCGCCCGACAGCGCGCCGTCCTTCGTGAGCCGCATCCCGTGGCGCTCCGTCGCGATCGTGGTGCCGTTCGTGCTGGTCTTCGTCTTCCTCTCGGCGTACCCGGGGTCGAACTTCCTGACCTTCCTCAACATCACGAACGTGCTCGACCGCCAGGCGGGCATCCTGATCATCGCCGCGGCGTCGACGCTCGTCCTCATCGCCGGCGGCCTCGACCTCTCGGTCGGCGCGACCTACATGTTCACGGCGGTCGTCTGCGGCACGCTCGTCATCAAGGTCGGCGGCGTCGCGGGCGTGTGGACCGGCATCGCCGCCGCGCTCCTCGCGGGCTTGCTCGTCGGCCTCATCAACGGCGTCATCAGCACCTATCTGAAGATCAATCCGCTCATCGCGACGCTCGCGATGTCGTTCATCATCCTCGGCACGACGAAGCTCGTCTCGCAGTTCGGCAAGGAGGGCATCGGCCAGATCCGCGTCGACTTCCCCGAGTTCCGCTGGATCGCGACGACGAAGCCGCTCGGCATCAGCCTCCCGATCTGGATCGCGTTCGTCATCCTGGTCATCCTCGGGATCGTGCTGTGGCGCACGCGGTTCGGGCGCTACATCTATGCGGCGGGCGGGAATGCCGAGGCGGCGCGCCTCGCCGGCATCCGGGTCAACCTCGTGCGTATCGCGACCTTCGCGATCACGGGGCTCGGTGCGGGTCTCGCGGGCGTCATCGACCTCGCGCGCACGCCATCCGCGCCGGAGAACGACGCGATCGCGACGAGCCTGACCTTCACGGTCCTCGCGGGCATCGTCGTCGGTGGCACGTCGATCCTCGGCGGTGAGGGCGCGGTCTGGCGCACGGTGCTCGGCATCCTCTTCATCGCGATGCTCTACAACGGCTTCACGCTGCTCAAGGTCGACCCGCTGTTCCAGGGCATCGCGCTCGGCGCGATCATCCTGATCGCGGTCGGGTTCGACGCCTGGTCGAGGTTCAGGAGACGGTAGGTAGACTTCCGGGGCTGTCCAGTCAGACTCGAGAGGGCAACGTGAACAACGCATCGACCGGCGGTCGTTCGAGCAAGAACGAACGCCGTGAACAGGCGCGCGAGCAAGCGCGCGAACTCCGCGAGGCCGCCCGCAAGAAGGAGAAGCGCAACCGAATCCTCCTGCAGAGCGGCATCATCGTCGGGATTCTCGCCGTCGCGGCCGTCGTCGTGATCATCATCGTGTCCTCGGTGCGGCCGGCCTCGCCGGGCCCGCAGAACATGGCGAGCGACGGACTCCTCATCCAGGCGGGGGGCGAGGTCCTCAGGACGCCGGCCCTCCAGCCGGGCGAGACGCCGGCCCCGAACCCCACGCCGACGAGCGGCGACGTCATCGAGATCCAGACGTACGTCGACTACATGTGCCCCTACTGCGGTCAGTTCGAGGCGACGAACGCGAGCTATCTGCGCACGCTCGTCGAGTCCGGTGCCGCGTCGCTGGAGATCTTCCCGCTCGCGTTCCTCGACCGGGCATCGCTCGGCACCGCCTATCCGACGCGCGCGATGAACGCGTTCGGATGCGTCGCCGACCAGCAGCCGGAGAGCTCGCTGCGCTTCAACGAGCTCCTCTTCGAGAACCAGCCGGCGGAGAGCACGGCCGGACTCTCGGATGACGAGATCGTCGCGCTCGCGCGCGAGGCCGGCGCGAAGTCGACCACCGTCGAGACATGCATCCGGGACCAGCAGTTCAAGAGCTGGACGAAGGCCGCGACCGACCGCGCCACGCAGTTGCGCGGCGTCACGGCGACCCCGACCATCTACGTCAACGGGCAGATGTACGACGGCTCGCTCACCGACCAGGCCACGTTCCGCCAGTTCGTCGCCGCGGCGCAGGGCGCGCAGTACGTCGAGGACTCGGCCGTCACCCCGACCCCGACGCCCACACCCTCCGCGGGCTGATCGTGCGGCGCCGGGTCCTGCTCGCGCTCGCGGGCGCGGCGGTTGCGCTCGGGCTCGCCGCCTGCGCGCCGGCCGCCCCGGGCGTGCCGGGATCCGTCCCGCCCGGGCAGATCGTCGTCCCCGCCCCCGACCTGGTGTCGGGCGAGCCGACGCGCGCGGTCGACGGCGCGTTCGCGATCGGGTCGGGCCGGGTCGTCATCGACGCGTGGGTGGACTTCTTCTGCCCGTACTGCCGCATGTTCGAGGAGGGCAACGGGGCGTTCCTCCGTGCCCTCGTCGAGCAGGACGTGGCCACGCTGCGCATCCATCCGATCGCGATCCTCGATCGCGCGTCGATGGGCACGAAGTACTCGACGCGGGCGGCGAACGCCTTCGCCTGCGTCGCCGAGTACTCGCCGGCGGACGCGCTCGACTACATGGAGCACCTGTACGCGAACCAGCCGCCGGAGTCGACCCCGGGCCTCTCGGACGACGAGCTCGCGGCCGCGGCCCCGCCGTCCGCGGTCGACTGCATCCACGAGGGCCGGTTCGCCGAGTGGGTCGGCGACTGGACCGAGGGTGCGCTGGATGCCGGGGTGCAGGGCACCCCGACCGTGTTCGTCAACGGCTCGCGCTTCCAGGGAGCCCTGAGCGGCCCCGACTTCCGGGACTTCGTGTCCGGGATGACGGCGACCGTCTGAGACTCGAGCGCTCACCCTCTCGAGCCCTCTGCCGGACTCGAACCGGCCACCTACGCATTACAAGTGCGTTGCTCTACCAGATGAGCTAAGAGGGCGCCCGGGCAGTCTATTCGCCCGATCGGAGCTACTCGGCGGGCGTGAAGCGCAGCGCGAGCGAGTTCATGCAGAACCGGTCGCCCGTCGGCGTCTGCGGCGCATCGGGGAAGATGTGGCCGAGGTGCGAGCCGCACGTCGCACAGCGCACCTCGGTGCGGACCATGCCGTGGGCGCGGTCCTCGATGTACTCGACCGCGTCGGGGCGGATCGCCTCGTAGAACGACGGCCAGCCGCAGTGCGCCTCGAACTTCGTGTCGGCGGTGAAGAGCTCCGCGCCGCACGCGCCGCAGCTGTAGGTGCCGGCGCGGTGCTCCTCGAGGAGCTCGCCCGTCCATGGGCGCTCGGTCGCCGCCTGCCGCAGGATCGCGAACTGCTCGGGCCCGAGGAGCTGCCGCCACTCCTCGTCGGACTTGATCACGTCGTATGCCATTTCCGGTGCCTCCTTGCGTCCTGCGGTCCATCCTCGCGCTCCGACGCCCGTCCGTAGAATCGCCTTGTGACGCGGCCGGTCGTGAAGCTCTGGAACGATTTAACGCTCGACGACCTGTATTCGTTCCTCAAGCTGCGCTGCGACGTCTTCATGTGGGAGCAGCGGGCCGACGACGAGGAGATGGACGGCCGCGATCAGGAGCCGCGTACGATCCACGTCTGGATCGAGGACGAGCGCGGCTGCGCGGCCTACCTCCGAGTGCTGTGGAACGCGACGCCCGAGCATCGCGACGCCCACCGCGTCGTCGGCCGCGTCGCGGTCCGGGCCGACCGCCGGGGCGACGGCCTCGCCGGCGACCTGATGCGCCGCGCGCTCGAGGTCATCGACGAGGAGGGCGGCGGGTCGATGCTCCACGCGCAGTCCTACGTCGTCGGCCTCTACGAGCGCTTCGGGTACGAGGCATTCGGCGAGGAGTACGACGAGGCGGGAATCCCGCATCGCTCGATGTACCGCGCCCCGCGGAGCGTCTGATCCGGCCTCACAGCCGCATGCTCATACACTGTCGCAATGGCAAAAGAGAGGGACCGCTTCGACGCGCTCAAACGTGAGCCGGGCCGAGTCGGTTCGCATCGGGGTCCCGTCCGCCGCGGTGGCGGCTGGCTCGGCCTCGCCCTCTTCCTCGTCGGCCTCATCGTCATCACCGCCGGCGGGCTCTTCGTCGTCGATCGCGTCATGCGCGACACGAGCCCCACGGGTCAGGGCCTCGACTTCAACTTCCCGTTCCTGCCGGAGCTCGTCCCCACTCCGACGCCGAGCGAGACGCCTCCGCCGCCGGTCGTGAGCGACCCCGCGATCGCGGTCGAGCGCGGCCTGACGATCATGGTCATCAACGGCACCCCGGTCACCGGCCTGCAGAACACGGTCGGCGACGAGCTCCTGAACGCCGGCTGGCCGATCGGCACGCGCGCCCGCGCGGGGGACAGCGACGTGCTCGACACGATCGTCTACTACGCCGACCCGGCGAACGCCGACATCGCGCGAGGGCTCGTCGAGATCCTCGGGTTCGGCGAGGCCAAGGAAGTCGACCCGAACGTCTACCCGGGCCAGAGCATCGTCATCGTCATCGGCATGGATCACCCGGCCGTTCCCAAGCCGACCGAGGAGCCCGCAGAGGTCCCCGCGGAGGAGCAGGCCGGCTGAGCCGGACCGTCCGCGATCGCGTTCTCGCGCCTTTGCACTCCACATCCCTGAGTGCTAACGTCGATGCTGGCACTCCCTCCCTTGGAGTGCCAGTACGCACGTTTTACGTCCGGGAGGGACGAGTAACACAATGGCGAAGATCATCGCTTTCGACGAGGAGGCCCGACGCGGCCTCGAGCGCGGCTTGAACATCCTTGCCGACGCAGTCAAGGTCACGCTTGGCCCGCGGGGACGCAATGTCGTCCTGGAGAAGAAGTGGGGTGCGCCGACGATCACGAACGACGGCGTCTCCATCGCGAAGGAGATCGAGCTCGACGACCCGTTCGAGAAGATCGGGGCGGAGCTCGTCAAGGAGGTCGCGAAGAAGACCGACGACGTCGCCGGTGACGGCACGACCACCTCGGTCGTCCTCGCCCAGGCGCTCGTCAAGGAGGGCCTGCGCAACGTCGCGGCCGGCGCCGACCCCATCAGCCTCAAGCGCGGCATCGAGAAGGCGACCGCTGCGGTCGTCTCGGCGCTCATCGACTCCGCCAAGGAGATCGAGACGAAGGAAGAGATCGCCGCCACGGCGTCGATCTCGGCCGCGGACCCGGAGATCGGCGAGCTCATCGCCGAGGCGATCGACAAGGTCGGCAAGGAGGGCGTGGTCACCGTCGAGGAGTCGAACACCTTCGGCACGACGCTCGAGCTCACCGAGGGCATGCGCTTCGACAAGGGCTACCTGTCGGCGTACTTCGTCACGGACCCGGAGCGCCAGGAGGCGGTCTTCGAGGACCCGTACATCCTCATCGTTAACTCGAAGATCTCGAACATCAAGGACCTGCTCCCGATCGTCGACAAGGTCATCCAGGTCGGCAAGCAGCTCCTGATCATCGCCGAGGACGTCGAGGGCGAGGCCCTTGCGACGCTCGTCGTCAACAAGATCCGCGGCATCTTCAAGTCCGTCGCCGTCAAGGCGCCGGGCTTCGGCGACCGCCGCAAGGCGCAGCTCCAGGACATCGCGATCCTGACCGGCGGCCAGGTCATCGCCGAGGAGGTCGGCCTCAAGCTCGAGAACGCGACGCTCGACCTGCTCGGTCGCGCTCGCAAGGTCGTCATCACCAAGGACGAGACGACCATCGTCGAGGGCGCCGGTGACTCCGAGGAGATCGCGGGTCGCGTCAAGCAGATCCGCTCGGAGATCGAGAACACCGACTCCGACTACGACCGGGAGAAGCTCCAGGAGCGTCTCGCGAAGCTCGCGGGCGGCGTCGCCGTCATCAAGGCGGGTGCCGCGACGGAGGTCGAGCTCAAGGAGCGCAAGCACCGCATCGAGGATGCCGTCCGCAAAGCGAAGGCAGCCGTCGAGGAGGGCATCGTCCCCGGTGGTGGCGTCGCGCTCATCCAGGCGTCGAAGACCGCGTTCGACACCGCCGCGATCACCGACCTCGTCGGTGACGAGGCGACCGGCGCGAACATCGTCCGCGTCGCGGTCGAGGCCCCGCTCAA
>DATMFB010000225.1:0-3374 GCA_035556395.1 Microbacteriaceae bacterium | reverse complement strand
GCGGCGAGTTCGAGCTCGACGCCGCGGCGTCGGAGGCGGCGTTCCTCGCGCTCGACACCCCGGTCTCCTTCGAGGAGCGGGTGCGCACGACGTACCGGCTCGCGGTCGCGCACATGGCCGAGGAGATCCTCAATGTCGCCGTGCGCCACGGCGTCGACATCCGCGACTTCAGCCTCATGGCGTACGGCGCGGCCGGCGGCATGCTGCTGCCCGCGGCCCTCGACCTGCTCCCGCTCAAGGAGGTCATCGTGCCGCCGCACCCGGGACTGTTCTCCGCGATCGGGCTGCTCAGCACCGATCAGGTCTACTACGAGTCCGAGAGCGCCTACGTCGTCTTCGGCCCCGACAGCATCGACGGCGTCGCGACGGTCTTCGATCGCATGGAGGCGAACCTGCGGGCCCGCCTCGGCGCCGCCGCCGAGGGATTGCCGGTCCGGCGGTCCTTCGACGGCCGCCTCGTCGGACAGAGCTGGGAGATCCCGTTCGTCCAGATCCCGGACGGGCCGATCTCTGCGGACACGCTCCCCGGCATCGCGAACGCGTTCCACGACGCCTACGAGGCGCGCAACGGCAACCGCTTCGACATGTTCCCTGTCGAGGGCGTGACGTACCGGGTCGAGATCATCGTCCCGGCGGAGAAGGTCGAGTATGACCTCGCGCCCGAAGTCGCCCCGTTCCCCGCGGCGCCCGAGGGCACGCTGACGCTGAGTCACGTCGCCGCCGAGCCGATCCAGGCGGAGTGGTTCAGTCGCGACGCGCTCGCGACCGGCGCGACCATCGCGGGCCCCGCGGTCATCCGCGAGAGCCTCAGCACGACGTACATCCCGCCGGGCCAGGAGGCCGTTATCGGTCGTGCCGGGGAGATCATCATCACGAGAGGTGCGACGAAGTGAGCACGTTGACTGCAGCGCCGGGCCACGCGGAGCGCCGACGGATCCGGGATCTGGACGAGACGGCGTTCTTCCAGGAGTACGCCTGCGATCGCTACACCGCGACGGTCCTTGGCAACCGGTTCGACTACCTGGTCGAGCACATGAGCGTGCGGCTGCTGACGGGCGCGTTCTCGCCCGTGCTGCGCGACTTCTACGACCTCGCGTGCACGATCTCGGGGCCGCCCGAGCTCGACTACCTCGTCCCGGCCGCCTCGAACGGCATCGTCCTCATGGCGGGCACGACGATCGACGCGGTGCCCAACATGGTGCGCGAGTACGGCCTGGAGAAGCTGCGCCACGGCGACGTGCTCATCGCGAACGACCCGTACCGCACGGGCAACCACAACAACGACCTCGTCTTCGTACGCCCCGTCTTCCACGAGGGGCGGATCGTCAGCTTCGTGACGCTCAACGCGCACCAGCTCGACATGGGCGGCACGGTGCCGGGCGGCTTCTCGGCGACGAAGCAGAACGTCTACGAGAACGGCCTCGTCCTCTCGCCGCGCCTGCTGGTGAGCGAGGGACGCAACGTCGAGGAGTCGTTCTCCGTCATCTTCGACAACGTCCGGATGGCCGAGATCCTGCTGCCGGACATGATGACAGTGCTCTCGAGCCTCGAGCTCGGCGAGAGCCTCGTCCTGGAGTCGATCGAGCGCTACGGTCTCGACGCGTTCCTCGGCTCGATGCGCTACTCGGTCGATGCGGCGGCGGAGCAGATGGCGCTCGGCCTGGCGCAGTTGCCGGACGGTGACTGGGAGGCCGAGCACGGCGTCGACGCGGACGGCGTCGACGACTCCGAGTCCTACCCGGTCCACGTCGCGATCCGCAAGCGCGGTGAGCGCATCGAGGTCGACCTGTCGGGCACGCACCGTCAGGCGCGGTCCTCGATCAACGCGACCGTGTGGGAGGTCAAGCTCGCGGTCGGTGTCGCGCTTAAGTACAACGTCGACCCGCGCGGGCGCTTCAACTCGGGCATGTTCCGCAACATCGACGTGGTCATCCCCGAGGGCACCGTCGTCTCCGCGCTCCCGCCGGACGGCGCCGTGTTCCTCTACTTCGAGCAGTCGCAGGTCATGCTCGCGACGATCCTGATGGCGCTGGAGGAGGCGCTCGGGCAGAACGCGATCGCCGGCGACCGCGGCGGTACGAACCTCCACACGGCGTTCGGCGCCCGCGAGGACGGCAGCCCGTGGGCGGCGATCATGCAGCTCGGCGGCGAGGTGGGGCCGTTCGGCGCGAACAAGTACGGCGACGCCGACAGCCAGTGCATGTCGTACCTCGCGAACGGCGTCGCGCCGAGCATCGAGGCCGTCGAGAAGGACAGCCCCGTCGTCATGCTGCGGCACGAGCCCGTCGCCGACACGGCCGGCGCGGGCTTCCACCGCGGCGGCAACGCGGTGTTGCGCGACACGCTGTTCCTGACGGGCGCGTTCCACTCGATCATCGAGCTGCGGCACAAGTCGGAGACCGGCTTCGGCGTCCAGGGGGGCGGCGCGGGCCTCAACGGCGGCGTCTGGGTCTTCCCTCCCGGCGAGGACGGCGACGCCCGGATCCCCGCGACGAACGACTTCGCGGCGTCGACGCCGTGGGCGGGCGTGCTCGACCCGGAGACGAATGCGCCGTCGCGCGACGGCGTCTACCGCTACCCGTTCGACTCGGCGAAGACGAGCGGCCCGAACTCGGTGCTGCGCTACATCTGCAACGGCGCAGGCGGCTGGGGCGACCCGCTCGAGCGCGACCCGGAGCGCGTGCGTGTCGACGTTCGTGACGAATACGTGACGATCGACGGCGCCGCACGCCTGTACGGTGTGGTCATCGTCGGCGACCCGCACGAGGATCCTGAGGGGGTCCGGGTGGACGAAGCGCGCACCGCGGCGCTGCGGGCCGGGCTGCGAGCTGATCGCCAGGAAACCTGAACGACAGGATTCCTGTCAATCGGCTCGGAGTCTGTGCAACAATGAACCCGTTGTCCGGCGAGATCGTCGGACAACACGACGAAGAAGTCACCAGAAAGCGAGCAATCACTATGCAACGACGCATAAAGACCGCCCTCGGCGGTACTGCTGCCCTCGCCTCGCTGGCGCTGATCCTCACGGGTTGCGCCTCGGGCGGTTCCCCTACCCCGACCGACGGCGGCGGCGAGGCCGCGGCGTTCGAGCTCCCCGGCTCGCTGCGCGACGCGACGACCGGCGAGTGCACGATCGCTCCCATCGAGGGCGTCGACGTCGAGACCGCGGGCAACTACATCCAGCCGTGGCTGAGCGCGGACAAGGAGATCGTCCCCACGGCGCTCGGCTGGGGTGCGCTCGAGGGCGAGGTGCCCGACGGCCTGATCATCGGCTACGCCAACAACATGACCCCGGTCGGCGACGCCCAGTGGCGTCCGTACATCCAGGCGGCGGCCGAGGCGGCCGGCGGGACGTTCGTGAACTACCCCACCGG
>DATMFB010000224.1:0-12022 GCA_035556395.1 Microbacteriaceae bacterium | reverse complement strand
CCCGTGCGCCCAATCGCGTGCCTCCACCACTAGCGGCACGGTCGTGGCACGACGGCCGCCGAAGATGATCGCGTCGATGACGACGCCTCGCGGGTCCTCCCAGTCGTCCGAGATGGACGGGGCGTTCGCCGCGGAAACCGTGAACCGGGAGTTCGGGTGGGCGGCCGGACGGCCGTCCTCCGGCGTCCAGTCGTCGCCGCGCCAGTCGATGAGATGCGCGGGCTTGTCATTCGTCGCGCCCTCCCACCAGACGTCGCCGTCGTCGGTCAGCGCGACGTTCGTGAAGATGGTGTCCGACTTGATCGTCTCCATCGCGACGGAGTTCGTCGACCAGCCGGTACCGGGCGCGACGCCGAAGAACCCGGCCTCGGGGTTGATCGCGCGGAGCTGGCCGTCATCGCCGATGCCGAGCCAGGCGATGTCGTCGCCGACCGTCTCGACCTTCCAGCCCGGGATCGTCGGCTGGAGCATCGCGAGGTTCGTCTTCCCGCACGCGCTCGGGAAGGCGCCCGCAAGGTGGAACACCTTGCCCTCGGGGTTCGTCACCTTGATGAGCAGCATGTGCTCGGCGAGCCAGCCCTCGTCGTGGGCGAGCACCGAGGCGATGCGCAGGGCGAACGACTTCTTCGCGAGCAGCGCGTTGCCGCCGTAGGCCGAGCCGTAGGACCAGATCTCGCGCGACTCGGGGAAGTGGGTGATGTACTTCGTCTCGTTAGAGGGCCAGGGGATGTCCTCGACGCCCGGGCGCAGCGGGTAGCCGACCGTGTGCGCGGCCTTGACCCACGGCGTCGACTCCGTGATCCGGGACAGGGCCTGGTCGCCCATCCGCGTCATGATGCGCATGCTCGCGACGACGTAGGGCGAGTCGGTGAGCTGGATGCCGTAGCGGGAGAGCGGGGAGCCGATGGGGCCCATGGAGAACGGGATGACGTACATCGTCCGGCCCTCCATGACGCCGTCGAAGAGGCCGTCGAGGGTCTTGCGCATCTCGACGGGATCGACCCAGTTGTTCGTCGGGCCGGCGTCGTCGCGCTGGATCGAGCAGATGAAGGTCCGCGACTCGACGCGCGCGACGTCTGCGGGGTGGCTGCGCACGAGGTAGGAGTTCGGGCGCTTCGCGTCGTTGAGGCGGAGCATCGTGCCCTTGGCGACCATGAGGTCGGCGAGGGCGTCGAACTCCTCCTGGGAGCCGTCGGCCCAGACGATGGCGCTCGGCTTCGCCATGGCGGCGACCGATTCGACCCATTCGGTGATCGATGCGGGCGTGCCGGCGGGGGGCTCCGTGCGGAAGCGGTAGCCGTTCGGCGCGGTCGGACTCTGGGATTCGAGAAGGCTCATCGTTCCAACTCCGGAAAATAGTGGTGGTGCTTCAAGTATGTCGAGTCGATTTCGGGTCGATACCGAAAACTTCCCATCAAGAATCATGATTCTTTCGCTATTGTAAAGGCATGCAGGATCTTGTCACGCTCGGGCAGCGAATCCGCCACTTCCGCTCGGGGGCCGGGATGACCCTCGACGAGGTCAGCGACAAGGTCGGCGCGGCGCCGAGCCAGCTCTCGCTCATCGAGAACGGCCGCCGGGAGCCGCGGCTCAGTCTGCTGTCCTCGCTCGCGGACGCGTTCGGCATCCCCGTCCAGCAGCTGCTCGACGAGGCGCCGCCGACCGAGCGCGCCGCGCTCGAGATCGAGCTCGACCGGGCCCAGCGCGGATCGCTCTACGCGCAGCTCGGCCTGCCGTCGGTGCGCGCGTCCAAGACCATGACCGACGAGGTCCTGCGCTCGCTGGTCGGATTGCACCGCGAGGTCTCCCGTCGCGCCAGGCAGGCCATCGCGACACCCGAGGAGGCGCGGCGGGCGAACACCGAGCTGCGCCTCAGGATGCGCGAGCGCAACAACTCCATCCCCGAGATCGACGACCTCGCCCAGAGCCTCGTTGACGAGTCCGGACACGTCTCCGGTGCGCTCACGCACCGCGGCGTCGCGCGGATGGCGCAGTCGCTCGGCTTCGAGCTCGTCCACGTCGGCGACCTCCCGCACAACGCGAGGTCCGTGACCGACTACGAGAACGGCCGGATCTACCTGCCGCCCGCGTCCATTCCCGGAGGCCACGGCCTGCGCGCCCTGACGCTCCAGGCGCTCGCCCACCGGCTGCTCGGCCACGAGGCGCCGGTGACCTACGCGGACTTCCTCCAGCAGCGCCTCGAGATCAACTACTTCGCCGCCGCCGCCCTCATGCCCCGCCGGCAGGCGGTCGACTTCCTCCAGTCGGCGAAGGCAGACAAGAACATCGCGGTCGAGGACTTCCGGGATGCCTTCGGCGTGACGCACGAGGCCGCGGCGCTCCGGCTCACGAACCTCGCGACCGTCCATCTCGGGCTCGAGCTCCACTTCCTGCGCGTCGCCGGCGACGGCTCGGTCCAGAAGGCGTACGAGAACGACGGGCTGCGGCTCCCCGTGGACGTCACCGGCTCGACAGAGGGACAGTTCGTCTGCCGGCACTGGGCCGCCCGCACCGCGTTCGTCCGCGTCAATCGGACCACGGAGTTCTACCAGTACACCGACACGCCCGAGGGCACCTTCTTCGAGGCGGCGCAGACGGGGACGACCGACTCGGACGAGTTCTCCATCACGATCGGCGTGCCGCACCTGCACTCGAAGTGGTTCCGCGGGCGGGACACGACGAACCGCCGGGCCTCGACCTGCCCCGACGAGTCGTGCTGCAAGCTGCCGCCCGGTCCGCTCGCCGCGCGCTGGGAAGGGCGCGCCTGGAGTTCGGCCCGGCTGCACGCGCAGATCCTCAACCCCCTCCCGCAAGGCACCTTCCCCGGCGTCGACGACCGCGAGCTCTACGAGTTCCTCGACCGCCACGGCGCCGCCGCAACCGCCTGAGCCTCCTAATTCAGGAGTAGGGGCCCCTTCGCGTGCGTATTGCACGCGAAGGCCCTCCTACTCCTGAAAAACGGGGGTGGGGGAGAATGGTCTCGTGAAGGTGCTGGTCGCGATGAGCGGGGGAGTCGACTCCTCCGTCGCCGCGGCGCGGGCGGTCGAGGCCGGGCACGAGGTCGTCGGCGTGCACCTCGCGCTGAGCCGGCACCGGGCGACCCTGCGCGAGGGCTCACGCGGCTGCTGCACCGTCGAAGACGCGATGGACGCGCGCCGGGTCGCGGATCGGCTCGGCATCCCGTTCTACGTCTGGGACTTCTCCGAGCGGTTCGCGCAGACCGTCGTGCGCGACTTCGTGGACGAGTACGCGGCCGGCAGAACGCCGAACCCCTGTCTGCGCTGCAACGAGGAGATCAAGTTCGCCGCGCTGCTGGACCGCGCGCTCGCGCTCGGCTTCGACGCCGTCGCGACCGGCCACTACGCCGACGTCGTCGACGGCCCCGACGGCCTCGAGCTCCATCGGGCAGCCGCCGGCCCGAAGGACCAGTCCTACGTGCTCGGCGTCCTGACGCCCGAGCAGCTCGCGCACGCCTACTTCCCGCTCGGCGCGGCGGCGTCGAAGGACGACGTGCGGGCGGAGGCCGCCGAGCGCGGCTTCGTGACCGCGACGAAGCCCGACTCCTACGACATCTGCTTCATCCCCGACGGCGACACCCGCGGCTATCTCGCGGAGCGCCTCGACCTCGCGGCGGGCGACATCGTCGACGCGGAGGGCGTCGTCGTCGGTGCGCATGACGGCGCGCTCGCGTTCACGGTCGGGCAGCGGCGCGGACTGAACCTCACGGTCCCCGCCGCGGACGGCCGCCCTCGCTTCGTGCTCGAGCTGCGCCCGTCGAACGGCCAGGTCGTCGTGGGCCCGCGTGAGGCGCTCGCCGTCACCGGGCTCGCCGGCTCGCGCTGGAGCGCGCTCGGCCGACTCGAGGACGCGCTCGAGGTGCAGGTGCGCGCGCATGCCCATCCCGTCGGGTGCCGTGTGCGCTTCGAGGGCGACGAGGTCGTGATCGAGCTCGCGGAGCCCGTCGAGGGCGTCGCCTCGGGCCAGTCCGCGGTGCTGTACGCGGGCACCCGGGTGCTCGGGCAGGTGACGATCGACCGGACGTTCTTGACAGCGCGCGTCGGGGTCGACGCATGATGGGCGCATGACGCTCCTGCCGGTGCGCAACGAGCTCGTCGTCCCGGCCGGGCCGGCGACGGCGTTCTCCGTCTTCACCGCGCAGATCGGCCGGTGGTGGCCGCTGGCCGCGAAATCGGTCCACCACGACGGCTCGGTCGCGTTCGCGGGCGGTCGCATCGTCGAGTTCTCCGCGTCGGGGCGCGAGGCGGTGTGGGGGAGCGTCGTGGCGTGGGAGCCGGACGCGCGCGTCGGCTTCACCTGGCACCCGGGTCGAGACGTCGCGGGGCAGAACGCGATCGAGGTGCGTTTCGCGGCTGAGGGCGAGCGCACGCGCGTCGTGCTCGTGCACGAGGGCTGGGAGGCGTTCGCGGAGCCGGAGCGCGCCCGCCGCGAGTACGAGGAGGGCTGGCCGGGGGTGCTGGCCGGGTACGCGGCCGCGGTCGCCGCCCATGTGCGGGACCCGGGCGACACGTGGGTCGCGCTCGTCCATACGCCGAGCGCGGGCGTGTCCGGCTCGGTCTACGGCGATCCCCGCTTCCGCGAGCACGCCGCGTTCATCGACCGGATGGCTGCCCTCGGCTACCTCATCGCGGCCGGTCCGCTCGACGACTCGGTCGGCGACGGGCAGACGATCCTCAGACTGCGAGGCCTCGGCCGCATCGAGGAGGCCAGGCGACTCGCGGAGGGCGACGGCAGTGTCGCAGGCGGTCTCTTCGACGTGCGCGTGCGGCCCTGGAGGGTGCTCCGCAGCGGCCTCGACTGAGCCTGCCGAGTGTCGGCCGTCGCTCTTAGGCTGTGTGCGTGGCCGAACCCATCCCGAGCGAGTTCGACGCGGCGCGCGCCGAGGCGCAGGCGCTGACCGAGCGCATCCTCGAACTGCGCGACGCCTACTACGAGCGGGACACGACGCTCGTCTCGGACCTCGAGTACGACGCGATGGTGCGCCGTCTCGAGGCGATCGAGGCGGCCTGGCCGCAGCTGGCGGGCCAGGACTCGCCGACGCAGTCCGTCGGCGGCGGCGTCGACTCGACGCTCTTCGCGCCGGTCGCCCACGCGGAGCGCATGTACTCGCTCGACAACGTGTTCTCGATCGAGGAGTTCCAGGAGTGGGCCGCGAAGGTGGAACGCGATGCCGGCGAGTCCGTCTCCTGGCTCTGCGAGCTCAAGATCGACGGGCTTGCGATCAACCTGCGCTACGAGCGCGGCGAGCTGACGACCGCGGCGACCCGCGGCGACGGCACGACGGGCGAGGACGTCACGGAGAACGTGCTGCGCATCCAGGGGATCCCGCGCCGACTGTCCGGCTCCGGCCATCCCGACCTCGTCGAGGTGCGCGGGGAGATCTTCTTCCCGGTCGCGGCGTTCAACGAGCTGAACGCCGAGCAGACCGAGGCGGGCGACCGCGTGTTCGCGAACCCGCGGAACGCGGCGTCGGGCTCCCTGCGCCAGAAGGCCGAGGGCAAGTCGGACAAGGAGATCGACCTCATGCGGCGTCGGCTCGGCCGGCTCCGGATGCTCGTGCACGGCATCGGCGCCTGGCCGGACCCACCGGTTGCGACCCAGTCCGAGGTCTACGAGCTGCTGAGGTCGTGGGGGCTGCCGACCTCGCCGAGCTATCGGGTCGAGTCGACGATCGCCGGGGCCGTCGGCTACATCGAGCACTACGGCGAGCATCGCCACTCCGTGGAGCACGAGATCGACGGCATCGTCGTCAAGGTTGACGACCTCGGACTCCACGCGCGCCTCGGGGCGACGTCCCGGGCCCCGCGCTGGGCGATCGCCTACAAGTACCCGCCCGAGCAGGTGCAGACGATCCTCCGCGGCATCGAGATCGGGATCGGCCGCACGGGCAGGGCGACCCCGTACGCGGTCCTCGACCCGATCCGCGTCGCCGGCTCCGTCGTGCGCCGGGCGACCCTCCACAACCAGGACGTCGTGCGCGCCAAGGGCGTGCTGATCGGCGACACCGTCGTGCTGCGCAAGGCCGGCGACGTCATCCCCGAGATCCTCGGACCGGTCGTCGAGCTGCGCGATGGATCAGAACGCGAGTTCGTCATGCCGACCGAATGCCCCGAGTGCGGCGCGACGCTCGCGCCGTCGAAGGAGGGCGACATCGACCTGCGCTGCCCGAACGCGCGGGCGTGCCCGGCGCAGGTGCGCGGCCGCATCGAGCACATCGGCTCGCGCGGCGGGCTGGACATCGAAGGGCTCGGGGAGGTGAGCGCGACCGCGTTGGCTCAGCCACTCGTCCCATCGCCGCCGCCGCTGGTCACGGAGGCGGGACTCTTCGATCTCACCGCCGAGGCGCTGTTCCCCATCGAGGTCGTGGTCCGGGACGGCGAGACCGGACTGCCGAAGGCCGACGCGGTCGAGACGCCCTTCCGTCGGCTCCGGAAGGCGCCGGCGCCCGACAAGGCGCCGTCGAAGAGCCGGCCCGACCCGCCCTTCGACCCCGATGGCCCGTTCGACGGCACGGAGTCCGAGATCCTCTCGTCCGCGGCGATCGAGCTCCTCGCGGAGCTTCAGAAGGCGAAGACCAAGGATCTGTGGCGCCTGATCGTCTCGCTCAACATCCGGCATGTCGGCCCGGTCGCCGCGCGCGCGCTCGCGGGATACTTCGGCTCGCTCGACGCGATCCGCGCCGCATCGGTCGACGAGCTCGCGGCGGTCGACGGCGTGGGACCGATCATCGCCGAGGCGGTCAAGGACTGGTTCGACGTCGACTGGCACGTCGAGATCGTCGACCGGTGGGCCGCCGCGGGCGTCCAGTGGGCCATTCCGGGTCACCCCGGACCGGGTGCCGCGGACGAGGCGCCGACCGGTCCGCTGTCGGGGCTCACGGTCGTCGTCAGTGGAACGGTCGAGGGCTACACGCGAGAGGAGGCCCAGGAGGCGGTCATCGCCGCCGGGGGCAAGTCGAGCGGCTCCGTCTCCAAGCGGACCAGCGCGGTCGTCGTCGGCCCGGGCGCCGGCTCGAAGGAGGCGAAGGCGATCGAGCTCGGGGTGCCGATCGTCCCGGCCGAGCGGTTCGGGGAGTTCCTGGAGCGCGGGCTCGGGGTGCTCGAGTAGTCCTTCGAGGTCTCGATACGCGCCTGCGGCGCACTCGACCCGCGCTCGGTGAGGAAGCGGAGCGGGGTTGTCGCGCTGCGCTCGGTCAGGGACTGGCTGGGGAGTCCGCGATCGCGTTCTGGTCGGCCTTGCGCTTCCGCGGGGTCGCCGCGAAGACGAGCACCGCGACGACGGCGACGAGCCCGGCGAGACCGTAGAGCGTCCAATCGAGCGACGCGGTCGTCGGCTTGCCGATGCCGGCGATCGCCTCGATGACGACGCCCGCGACGACGACCGCGAGCCCGCCCGCGACGACCATGAACATCGAGAGCAGGCCGGCGCCCTCGCCCTGGCGTTCCGGCGGGAGGTAGGACTGCCCGCCGACCTGCGCGACGGCCCAGCCGAGGCCGCCGCAGAATCCGGCGAGGCCGAGCGCGACGATGTAGACGGGCAGGTTCGGCGCGGCCGAGACGAGGACGATCGCGACGACCGCCCCGATCATGGTGACGGCGAGCACCGAGCGCGCGCCGAAGCGCGAGGTGAGCCATCCGGCGGCCGGGCCGGACAGCGCGACGCCGATCGAGCTGCCGAGGAACATGAGTCCGGCCACTTCCGGCGCATACCCGTCGACGGTCTGCACCTGCATGGTCGCCGTGAACGTGACGACTGCGACGCTGAGATTGAGCGCCGATCCGGCGGCGCCCATGAGCATGAACGGTGCGTCGCGGAAGAGCGAGGGGGCGACGAGCGGGTTCGCCGCCCGGCGCAGGTGCATCGCGAACGCCACGAGGAGCACCAGGCCGATGACGAAGGGTCCCCACGTCAGCCAGCTCCCCGGCCCGAGGTTCGTGATGTTGTCGACGCCGAGCGTGCCGAACGCCAGCCCCGCGACGATGAGGATCGTCCCGACCCAGTCGAGTCGGCGCAGCGACTGCCGACGCTGGCCGACGAAGTACTCGGGGATCCACTTCGAGGCGAGGATCGCGATGACGACCGCGGGCACGTTGATGAAGAAGAGCCAGCGCCACCCGATCGTCGCCGTGAACAGGCCGCCGAGGATCGGGCCGAGCGCCGTGCCGACTCCGGCGACCGCGAGCAGGATGCCCATGACCTTGGGTCTGACGCCCGGCGCGGTCGTCGCGCCGACGAGCGCGAAGGCGTTCGGCATGATGAGCCCGGCGCCGATGCCCTGCAGGATCCGGAACCCGATGAGCAGCGGTGCGCTCGGCGCGAGCCCACTCGCAAGGCTCATCGCCCCGAAGATCGCGAGACCGATGAGGATCGTGCGCTTGCGCCCGATGAGGTCGCCGATCTTCCCGGCCGGGATGAAGAGCGCGCCGAGGCTCAGCATGTAGCCGCTGACGAGCCACTGCAGGTCCGTGACTGGCACTCCGAGCTCCTCGGCAATCCGGGGGATCGCGAGGTTGAGGTCGAAGAAGTCGAGCTGGATGACGAGCAGCGCGAGGCCGACAGGGAGATACGGCAGCGCCGCGCGGAACGCGCCCTGGCCGGGGTCCTGCGCCCTGGGTGTCATCAATGAGCCTCCCGGGACCCGAGGATACTGGCCTGTTACCGTGTGAGGAACATGGCTGCCCCCACCGCGTTCTCCCTCGTCCGCACGCCCGTCGCGAATGTTCCGCGACACGTGACCGTCAGCGCCGTCGAGGATCTCACCCCGACATACCGCCGCATTCGACTCGCGGGCGACTTCGCGGACTTCGAATCGCTCGGTGCGGATGACCACCTCCGCATCTTCTTCGTGCCCGCCGACTTCACGGGCGAGGATGTCGCGAGCATGCGCGAGCACCCGTCGCGCGAGTACACGCCGGTGTCCTGGACCGACGACTCGCTCGTGCTCGACTTCGTCATCCACGCGGCGACCGGCGGTCCGGCGATGGACTGGGCGCAGAACGCGGTGCCGGGCGCCGTCGCGATGATCGGCGGCCCGCGCGGATCGCTCGTGATCGAGGGCCGCCCCGAGTGGTGGCTCCTCGCCGGCGACAGGACGGCGCTGCCCGCGATCCGTCGCCACCTCGGACAGGTCGCGCCCGGCGTGCCCGTCGACGTGGTCGCGCTCGCGGAGGACCCCGCGGACGAGCAGGAGCTCGCCTCGCCCGGGGACCTCACGGTCAGCTGGGTGCGCTCGCTCGACGCGCTCGTCGCGACACTCGCTCGCACACCGGAGCGGACGGGCGAGGGGTTCGCGTTCATCGCGGCGGAGCAGTCGATCGTCAAGCCCGGACGCCAGCATCTGCAGGATCGCGGCATCGATCTCGACCACGCGGTCGTCAAGGGCTACTGGAAGGGCGGCGAAGCGGAGTACCACGCGCCGCACTGAGATCGCGCAGCTGGGCGGGCCGTAGGATCGACGGGTGTCCGAGATCACGCCTGAGACCGTCAAGCACCTTGCGGAGCTCGCCCGAATCGCCTTGACCGAGCAGGAGATCACGACGCTCACCGGCGAGCTCGGCGCGATCGTCGACAGTGTCGCCAAGGTCTCTGAGGTGGCGACACCGGACGTCCCGGCGACGAGCCACCCGATCCCGCTCGCGAACGTCACGCGACCCGACACCCCCGGCGCGACACTCACGACCGAGGAGGCGCTGTCGGGCGCCCCGGAGTCCGACGGCTCGCGCTTCGTCGTCTCGGCGATCCTTGGGGAGGAGCAGTGAGCGACCTCACCCGGCTCGCCGCATCGGAGCTCGCAGCCCTACTGGCCTCCCGCCAGGTCTCCTCGGTCGAGGTCACGCGCGCCCACCTCGACCGCATCGCGGCGGTCGACGGCGATGTCCACGCCTTCCTCCACGTCTCCGACTCCGCGCTCGCCGCGGCGGCCGCGGTTGATGCCGCACGCGGCGACGGCGCCGCGCTCGGGCCGCTCGCCGGTGTGCCGGTCGCGATCAAGGACGTGCTCTGCACCCACGACATGCCCTCGACCGCGGGCTCGCGCATGCTCGAGGGGTGGGTGCCGCCGTACGACGCGACGCCCGTCGCCCGCATGCGCGCCGCCGGCCTCGTCCCGCTCGGCAAGACGAACATGGACGAGTTCGCGATGGGGTCGTCGACCGAGCACTCCGCGTACGGCCCGACCCGCAACCCGTGGGACCTCGACCGGATCCCCGGCGGCTCCGGCGGCGGCTCGGCGGCCGCCGTGGCGGCATTCGAGGCGCCGATCGCGCTCGGCTCGGACACCGGCGGATCGATCCGCCAGCCCGGTGCCGTGACCGGAACGGTCGGCGTCAAGCCGACGTACGGCGGCGTCTCGCGCTACGGCGCGATCGCACTCGCGTCCTCGCTCGATCAGGTCGGGCCCGTGACCCGCAACGTCCTCGACGCCGCGCTCCTCCACGATGTGATCGGCGGCCACGACCCGCGCGACTCGACCTCGCTGACCGACGTGTGGCCGTCGTTCACCGAGGCGGCACGTGAGGGCGCACTGGCCGATTCGCTCCGTGGTGTGCGCATCGGCGTCGTCAAGGAGCTCGACAGCCCCGGATTCCAGGCGGGCGTGACGCAGCGCTTCCACGAGGCGCTCGAGCTCCTCACCGACGCAGGCGCCGAGATCGTCGAGGTCTCCGCCCCGCACTTCGAGTACGCCGTCGCCGCCTACTACGTCATCCTCCCCGCTGAGGCCTCGTCGAACCTCGCAAAGTTCGACTCGGTCCGCTTCGGCCTGCGGGTCACGCCGCCCGGCGGCGGCACGGTCGAGCAGGTCATGGCCGCGACGCGGGAGGCGGGCTTCGGCGCCGAGGTCAAGCGCCGCGTGATCCTCGGCACCTACGCGCTCTCTGCGGGCTATTACGACGCGTACTACGGATCCGCGCAGAAGGTACGCACGCTCATCCAGCGCGACTTCGCCTCGGCCTTCGACCAGGCGGACGTGCTCGTCTCCCCGGCCGCGCCGACGACCGCGTTCCGGATCGGCGAGAAGGTCGACGACCCGCTCGCGATGTACCTCAACGACGTGACGACGATCCCCGCGAACCTCGCCGGGGTCCCCGGCATGGCGCTGCCCATGGGCCTCGCGCCGGAGGACGGGCTCCCGACGGGCTTCCAGCTCATGGCGCCCGCGCGCGAGGACGCACGGCTCTATCGAATCGGCGCGACCCTGGAGCGTCTGCTCGGAGAGCGTCATGGCGCGATCCTCGACAAGGCCCCCGCACTCGCCTGAGTCGATCGCTGCCGCGAAGATCCGTGCGCGGCTCCGAGTCGCGGCCGATCCCGAGCGGGCAGCGGGCGCGCAGGCCTACATGAAGTCGGCCATGCCGTACTACGGCGTGCGCGTGCCCGACGTCCGGCGCATCGCCCGCGTGGCCGGGTCCGACCTCGATCTGCAGGGGGCGCTCGCCGTCGCGGCCGAGCTGTGGGACGGCGCGACGCATCGCGAGGAGCGGTATGCCGCGATCGGCATGCTTCGCCTGCGACCGGTTCGGGGGCGATTGGAGGCGGCCGCGCTCATCGAGCGCTTCGCGGTCGAGGGCGCGTGGTGGGATCTCGTCGACGAGCTCTCGCACTGCGTCGCCGAGCTCCACGATGCGCATCCGATCGAGACGCGCGACCTCGTGCTTCGCTGGTCCGTCGATCCTTGGCTGTGGCTGCGCCGCCTCGCGATCATCTCGCAGCTCGGGCGGAAGGACCGGGTTGACCTCGAACTGCTGTCCACGGTCATCGAGCCGAACCTCGACGCCCCGGAGTTCTTCATCCGCAAGGCGATCGGGTGGGCGCTGCGGGAGGTCGCGCGTCTCCAACCGGACTGGGTCATCGCGTTCGCGGCGACGCACTCCCTCAGCCCGCTCACCCGCCGCGAGGCGCTCAAGCACCTCGCTTGAGCAATCGCCTAGCGAAGGCCGGCATCGCCACGTCCTCGTGCCGTGGTCGAACGACCGGGGCGCTGATGCTCTCGACCGGCATGGGCCGG
>DATMFB010000223.1:0-4618 GCA_035556395.1 Microbacteriaceae bacterium | reverse complement strand
CAGAACGCGACATTGGTTACGAAATGTGCGTCACGCGGCGTAACCGGGCGTCACACCCCGAGTGCTGCGCGACCGGCGTTCGGCAGGCGGAAGTAGCCTGGCGGACATGGCCTCCGCACCGTTCGTCTCGCCGGCGGAGCTCGCCGCGATCGACCCCGATGACCTCGTGCTCCTCGACGTCCGCCACGCGTACCCGGCCGGGGGGCAGCCCGACGCGTATGCCGCGGGCCATCTTCCGGGCGCGCGATACGTCGAGCTGAAGTCGGAGCTGGCGGGCCCGAAGAGCGAGTCCGGCGCGCGCAATCCGCTCCCGGAGCCGGCGGCGATCGAGGCGTCATTGCGCGCCTGGGGCGTCGCGGACGGCAAGCGGGTCGTCGTCTACGCCGACGCGGATGCGCCGTCCGCGGGGCGCGCCTGGTGGGTGCTGACCTGGGCGGGCGTGCCGGAGGTGCGCATCCTCGAAGGCGGCTGGCAGGCCTGGGTCGCCGAAGGGCGCGCGCTGACGACCGAGACGCCGGCGCCCGCCGAGCCCGGCGACTTCGTCGTGCGACCCGGACAGCTCACGGACATCGGCCCCGACGAGGCCGCCGAGCTCGCGGCGGAGGGCCGCCTCGTCGACGCCCGCGGCGCCGAGTACTTCGAGCTCGACCCCGAGAACCGCGCGACCGGCCACATCCCGGGCGCGGTGAGCGTCCCCTACGACGCGCTCTTCGCCTCGGACGGCTCGCTGCTGGACGCCGACGGGGTCCGTGCGCGCTTCGCGGATGCCGGGATCGACCTGAGCCGGCCGGTCGGCCTCTACTGCGGCGGCGGCGTCGCCGCGGCCTTCGAGGCGAGCGTCCTCGCGGGCCTCGGCGTCGAGACCGCGCTCTACGTCGGCTCTTGGTCGGAGTGGGCGTCCGACCCCGTGAGGCCCCGAGCGTGAACGCCGTCAGGCGAATCGAGGGCGAGCACGAGGGACTCGGCTACGACCTGCTCGTGCCCGAGGCGCGCTTCGGGCGGCAGCTGTTCGTCCACCTGCACGGCGGGGGCTGGCGCGGCGGCGACCGCCGCATGGGCGTCGTGCCGGAGGGGCTCGCCGCCGGTGGTCTGACGGTCCTCGCGGCCGACTACACGCTGACCCCGCAGGCCCCCTACCCGCGTAACCTCGAGGACGTCTTCACCATCCTCGAGCTCGTCCGGGATCGGGCCGCGGAGTGGGACGTCGACCTCGAGCAGGTCTTCATCGGGGGCGCCTCGTCGGGCGCGCATCTCACGGCGCTCGCGACGACGAAGGGGCTCGCCGAGTCGCGCCTCGCGCTGCGCCCGGCCGGGGTCATCGGCTGGTACGGGCCCATCGACCCGCTGTCCCGCTACCTGAAGCTGCGCTATCCGGCCGAGCACTGGCCGGGATCGTTCTGGGCGCGGGGTGCCGATCGCCCGCGCGACCAGAAGGACCTCTTCCGTCAGTTCATCGGGACGGCGGACATCGGCAGCGTCACGCTCGCCGACGCGCTCGACCCCGACCCGCGCTTCCACCTCGACCGGATCGATCCGGCCGAGCTGCCGCCGTTCCTGCTCTTCGTCGGCACGCGCGACTCCGACGAGATCCAGTACGCGCAGCGCACCTGGCACGGCGCGCTGCGCGATGCGGGTGCGAGCGCCGAGCTCTTCGTCGTCGAGGGCGCGGACCACGGCGACGACGACTTCGCCACGCCGGCCGCGCTCGGTGCCGCGCTCGGCTTCGTCCGCGGGCACTCCGCCGCCCGCTGAGCACCTTTCTCTGGCGTGCGCGTCGAACTCGGCGCTCATCGCGCACGAACGTGCTCACGAGGCGGAGCGTCAGGCGCGGGGCGACCAGCCAAGCGCCGGGCCGATGCGCTCCGCGAAGGTGCGCAGGATCGTGCGGTAGTCCTCCGGGCCGAACGAGAACGGCAGCTCGAAGATGAACTCGTCCGCGAGCTGGAACGCCGGGTCGGCCTGCAGCCGCTCGACGATCGCCTCGGTCGTGCCGAAGAAGTCGCGCTGGATGAGCCGCCGGTTCGCGCCCGGCTGGAGCGTCCGGGGAGTCCTCGCCTCGACGTAGGCCGCGAAGCGCTCCGCCTGCTCGGGCGTCGCGTCGTCCGTCGGGACGACGACCGCGCCCTTGCCGACGATCGCGTTCTGCCCCTGCGGATGGTGTGCCCGGAACCGTTCGATGTGCCGGCGCTGCGCCTCGGAGAAGTCGTCGGTCTCCTCGCCCGTCGTGATGTTCGACACGAGGAGCTTGAGCCCGGCGCGGCCGGCCCACTCGGCGGATCGCAACGAGCCGCCGCCGTACCAGACGCGGTCGGCGAGGCCGGGGCTGTGCGGCTCGACCCGGTCGGAGTACTCCTCGATCCCGACGGTGCGCTCCTGGTCGTCGACGCGCGCGCCGCGGATGAGCTCGAGCATGCGCTCGACCCGCGCATAGGACATGTCCCGCTCGCGCCAGTCGGCGCCGAGGATCTCGTCGACGACCCGCTCCTCGATCATCGGATGACCGACGCTGACGCCCGGCTGGAGCCGCCCGCCGGACAGCAGGTCAGCGACCGACAGGTCCTCGGCGAGCCGCAGCGGCGAGTCGTAGACCGTCGGGATGACGGCGGTGCCGAGCTCGAGACGCTTCGTGCGCTGGGCGGCGGCGGCCAGGAAGACGGCAGCGGACGGCAGGCCGTACTGGATGTGCCGCGTGCGCACCCAGCCGCCGTCGAAGCCGAGCTCCTCGCCGTACTCGAAGAGGCGCAGCGCCTCCTCGAGCCCCTCCCCCGGCGCGTCGCGGCGGAACGGGACGATGTGGAGGAAGCCGAGCTTGCGCAGCGGGCGGGTCATGCGGGCTCCTCGGGTGTGCTGGTCGCGACCGGGGCGAGATCCTCGACCCGGATGCGGAAGGCGTGCAGATCGAGGATCTTCTCGCCGCCCTCCCACAGGCCGTCGCGCTCCGGATCGCGCTCGAACCCGAGCTTGCGGTAGAGCGCGTGGGCGCCGACCATGACCGGCTGGCTCTTCATCACGACGCCGGCGTACCCGCGTTCTGCCGCGAGCGCGACGACCTTCCGGACGAGCGCCTCGCCGATGCCGCGGCGCCGGGCGTTCGGGCTCGTCGCGAGCAGGCGGAAGCCGAGCTCGTCCGCGCGCGCGTCGGCGACGACCTCCTCGCCGCCGGGCTTCGCGATCGTGACGCTCCCGAGGAGCTCGCCCGTCGCGGCATCGCGCGCGACCCAGACCTCATAGGCCTGAGAACGCCATTCCGCACGGTAGAAGGGGTCGTCGCCGTGGTCGCGCGGCCCGTAGTCGTGCGAGTAGGCGGCCTCGACGACCGCGTCGTCCGCGGCGAACTCCTCGGGTCGGATCGGTCCGATCTCGATGGCGGCTGCGCTCATGCGCCGTGCTTCTCCGCGACGTGGGCGAGGTCGTTCGCGCGCAGCCACTCGCCGCTGTACTCGCGGGTCAGGTAGTCGCGGCCGCTGTCGGCGGAGAAGACGACGATGACGTCGCCCTCCTGCGCGTCCCTCGCCTTCTCGACCGCGACGAGCAGGCTCAGGATCGACGAGATGCCGAGCACGAGGCCCTCGGTCCGGGCCACGTGCCAGCCGAAGTCGATGACGTCGGCCTGCGGCCGGGTCTCGATCGCGTCGAGCACCGAGATGTCGATGTTGACCGGCCAGTCGTGCTCGAGCTCCTCCCAGCCGGGCTCGCGGCGGAAGACGGGGAGGATGTTCGTCCCCTGCGCGATGGGCGGGAAGAGGGTCGCCGTGACCTCGATACCCGGCTTGAGCCCCTTGAGGTAGCGGCCCGTGCCGCTCACCGTGCCGCCGGTCATCGCCGCGGCGATGAAGTGGGTGATCCGCCCCTGCGTCTGCTGCCAGATCTCCGGCCCGGTCGACTCGACGTGCGCCGCGGGGTTGTACGGGATCGACCCCTGCCGGGACCACCAGTTGGCAGGATCCTCGTCCTCGTAGCGCGCCGCGACCGCCTCCCAGTGCTCGGGCGAGTCGCGGGGGACGTCGCCGCGGCCGGGGATGAAGTCGGCGCCGAGGAGCTCGAGCAGCCGCCGCTTCTCCGCGGTGAGGATCGGCGCCGCGACGAGCGTCACCGGGTGCCCGGTCGCGAGGCCCGCGATCGCGAGGCCGATGACCGTGTTGCCCATCCCGAAGTCGACGATGCGCTGGCCGGGCTTCAGCTCGCCCGAGGCGATCGCCTCGCGGACGATGTTGATCCCGATCCGGTCCTTCGACGAGCCGCCGAGGTTGTACTGGTCGAGCTTGACCCAGATCTCCGCCTTGGCGTCGGGGGCGAGGCGGTTGATGCGCACGAGCGGGGTGTTCCCGACGAGCTCGAGGGCGTCCCCGTAGACCTGTGCCCGTGCGGCGTCGGGGAACCGGCTCGGGAGACCCCAGTCGGCCTGGGCTTCGGGCATGGTCGGACCTCCGTCGCAGTGGAACCGGTCCACTTTAGGCACGGCGCACCCCGGGCCTCCCCGTCACCGCAGTAGGAATGCGTAACCTTGGACGCCTCGCGAGGCGCCCGCACCGTGTTCTGCGATGGAATGGGCCGCATGACCCGCCTCCCTCTCGACGGCGTGACCGGCTGGACCGGTCCGACCGAGACGCCGCCCGCC
>DATMFB010000222.1:0-4327 GCA_035556395.1 Microbacteriaceae bacterium | reverse complement strand
CAGCCATGAGCGACCAGGGAACTCGACCACCCAAGCTCACTCGCACAGCAGTGCACCGGCACCGAAGGATTTCGACGGACATGTCCATCACCACCTCCACGCAGACCTCGACTGACCAGCAGTCGGCCCACGCCCGCGGCTTCGCCCTCTACGTCGGCATCGACGAGGCGAAGGCCGCCGAGGCGGGCATCACCCTCCCCGAGCTCGTCGAGCAGCTGCGCACGCTCGTCGGCCGGCTCGTCCCCGGCGCGCAGACGCACGCGACCGTCGCGATCGCACCGGCCGGCGCCGGCGGGCGCGACATCGACGTGGTCCGCGCGGCCCTGCACGAGCCCGGCCTCGCGAAGCAGCGGGCCGAGGCGGAGCCCGCACCACGCCGGCGCACCGGCGTCGTCATCGACATCTCCCGCAAGCGTGTCGTGCTCGACGGCGACAGCGCGCCGCTGACGTTCACGGAGTTCGAGCTGCTGCAGTTCCTCGTCCTGCGCGAGGGCCGGGCGGTCGAGCGCCAGGAGATCATCAGCGGCGTCTGGCGCGACGCTCCCGCCGAGGAGATCCCGAACACTCGGACGATCGATGTCCACATCCGCCGGCTGCGCGCCAAGCTCGGCGACTACGAGGACATCGTGCGGACCGTCCGCGGCTCCGGCTACCGGTTCGACCGGCACGCGGACGTCTCGATCCGGCTCGCCACGACGCCGTCGCCCGACATCTTCTAGTCGGTCATCCTTCGGCTCGGCCTGCGGCCTCGCTCAGGAGGCGGAATTGCGCCCTGAGCGAGCGAAGCGAGTCGAAGGGCTCACCCCACCGAGAACTCGACGCCCGTCAGCTCCTCGGACAGTGCCCAGAGGCGCCGCGCGGCCTCGGGATCGAGGACGGCACCAGCGAGCCGATCGGCCTTCGGCTTGCCGCGGAGGCCGAAGAGCCGGCCGTCGGGCCCGTAGCACTGACCGGCCGCCCCCTGCAGGAGCGCATGGACGCTGACCGCGGCGCCCTCCTCCTTCGTGTTCGCGAGTCGGCGCACCACGAGCGCGTACGCCCGCGTCGAGCGAGCCGTGATCCCGCGCCGGATCGGGCTGTTCGCGTCGGAGGCATAGCCGGGGTGCGCGATCGTCGAGCGGATCGCGAGCCCGGCCGCGCGAACGCGACGGTCGAGCTCGAGCGCGGTCGTCATGACCGCGAGCTTCGAGTGCCCGTACACGCCCCGCATCCGCCCGCCGCGTGACGCATATCGATCGAGGCGCAGTCGTTTGCCCCGATGCGCGATGCTGCCGAGCGTCACGACCCCCGCGTCCGGCGCCAGCGCGGAGAAGACCTGCGCGAGGAGCGCGAAGTGCCCGAGCTGGTTCGTGCCGAAGACCGGCTCGAAGCCGTCGACGGTCGGCACCGCCCGATCCCACGGCAGGAGGCCGGCGTTCAGCACGATCCCGTCGATCCGCTGCGTCGCGAGCTCGGCGGCCGCGTCGCGGACGCTCGAGAGGTCCGCGAGGTCGAGCCGAACGCTGTCGACCTCGGCTCCGGGGACCTGCTCGCGGATCGACGCGCAGGCCAGCCGCGCGCGTTCCGGATTGCGCGCGGCGATCGTGATGCGGGCGCCCGTGCGCGCGAGCAGCTCGGCGGTGAAGTACCCGAGACCGGCATTTCCTCCGGTCACGACGAATCGACTTGACACCGTTACCGTTCCGTTATACTTTTGTGATCAGCCGAAGCCGTTCGCTGTGGCGGCCGAGGCGGAATGTGATTGCAGGACACTCTTGGTGCAACGGGACGAGGGCCGGTTTCCAGTGGAGGATACCGGCCCTCGACTCATTTCCCCGCATGTCGCGCGGGACTGAGTCGGAAGATCCGCAGTTCTCGACCGGAATCGCGCTCGTAGGCGCGGTAGTCGGGCCACATCTCCTCGAGCTCGCTCCAGAGCCGCTCGCGTTCGTCGCCGGTCACCAGCTCGGCCGACATCCGCGTGACCTTGCCGCGATAGCGCACCAGCGCCTCGGGGTGGGCGAGGAGGTTCGCGGTCCACGCCGGATGGTGGTCGTCGCCGAAATTGCTCCCGACGACGACGAAGCCATCGCCGTGCGGCATGCACATAAGCGCCGTCTCGCGGGGCAGCCCCGACTTCGCGCCGGTCGTGCGCAGCGTCAACGACGGGACGAGCACAGAGCTCAGCTGCAGTCGGCCGCGGGACACGGCGGCGATGAGCCTCTCGGTCGGCGGCAGCACGACCCTGGCGACCGTCTTCGCCGGGCGCAGCCGCATGATCCGGGAGAACGTCCGACGCAGTCCCTTTCGGATCGCGCCCACGGCTCGATCATGCCAGGCTCGAGCGCCTCCCGACCCCGCCGACGGCGTTCTATTCGTCCGCATGATCGACACCTAGGCTGGTGACATGCCCTCCAAGCGTGCGGTCGTCGACGCCTGGGAGGCTCTGTTTCGCGCGCAGGTCGCGGTGCTGCGCGACATCGGCTCGGACTTCCCGGCGGAGCAGCTCACGATCGTCGAGTACGACGTGCTCTTCAACCTCTCCAAGCTCCCCGGCCGGTCCGCCAGACCGCGCGACCTCACGCCCCTGCTGCTCGTCAGCCAGCCGAGCGTGTCCCGGATGATCGATCGGCTCGTCGAGCGCGGGCTCGTGACGAAGACGCCCGACCCGGATGACGGTCGCGGGACCCTCGTCACGCTCACGCAGGCCGGGTTCGATCTCTTCCGGCGGGTCGCCGTCGTGCACTCCGAGGCGATCGCGAGACGGTTCGGCGACCGGCTCGACGACGAGGAGCTGGCGCAGCTGATCGCGCTCTGCGACCGACTCCGCGGCCCCGCGTGATCTGCCCCGGATGACATGACCCTCCCCGACCTCGACGTCCTCCTGGACGCCGCGACCCTGCGCCTCATCGATGAGCTCGGACCGATCGCCTCGACGAGCGAGGCGGTCGCCGCCATCACTCGCCTCCGCCGATCCGGCGTCTCGGCCGAGCGCGCCGGAGCCGCACTGAGCCAGGCGAGGCTGCGCGCGAAGGCGGTCGCGAAGTTCGGCGACTTCGCCGCGCGGATGCTCTTCACCGAGGACGGGCTGCAGCAGGCGACGCGGCTCGGTGTCGCGGCCAGGCACGCGGCGCGCTACCGGGACGCGGGCCTGCGCACCGTCGCGGACCTCGGCTGCGGCATCGGCGGCGACGCGCTGGCGTTCGCCGGTCTCGACCTCGCGGTGCGCGCGGTCGAGCGCGATCCGATCACCGCGGCGATCGCCGCGTACAACCTCGCGGCGTTCCCCGACGTCGAGGTGACGGTCAGCTCAGCCGAGGACGCCGAGCTGTCCGGCGTCGACGGCGTCTGGCTCGATCCCGCACGGCGCGACGGCGCCCGGCGCCTGAGCGATCCGGGCGACTGGTCGCCGTCGCTCGGCTTCGCGTTCGGCCTCGAGCTGCCGACCGGGGTCAAGCTCGGGCCCGGCATCGACCGCGGACTCATCCCCTCCGGCTGGGAGGCGCAGTGGGTCTCGGACGGCGGCGAGGTCGTCGAAGTCGCAGTGTGGTCCGGTCCCCTCGCCCGGCCCGGGGTCGGCCGTGCCGCCCTCGTGCTCTCCGCCTCCGGCGCGCACGAGCTCACGGCGCCGGCCGATTCCGAGGACGTCGCGGTCGGCGAGCTCGGCGAGTACCTCGTCGAGCCCGACGGCGCCGTCATCCGCGCGCGGCTCATCGGCGACCTCGCGAGACGGCTCTCGCCCGACGCGCGGATGCTCCACTCGACCATCGCCTACGTGACGCTCGATGCGCCGCCCGACACCGCGTTCGGTCGCTCGTTCCGGGTGCTCGACGTCCTGCCGCTCGACGCGAAGGCCGTCCGGCGCGCGCTCGCCGAGCGCGGAGCGAGCTCGGTCGAGATCAAGAAGCGCGGGGTCGACATCGAGCCGGAGGCGTTCCGGAAGCTGCTCAAGCTGCGGGCCGGCGAGACGGCGCCGCGGGAGCTGACCGTCATCCTCACCCGACTCGGGGATCGTCGACGCGCGATCCTCTGCGAGCGGCTTGGAATTGAGTAATCGGGCACCTACCGCGGCGCGGCGCACGGCCGTAGCGTCGTTCGCATGACGGGCTCGTATGACGAGGTCGGCGGTCACGCGGGGATGAAGGCGGCCGTACGGGTACTGTACGACCGCGTCACCGCCGACTCGCTGCTCGGCCACTATTTCGAGGGCATCGACATGGAGCGGCTCGCGAGCCACCAGCACGCGTTCCTCGCCGCCGCGCTCGGTGGCCCGGACCTGTTCTCCGGGCGGGATCTCCACACCGCGCACGCGGGACTCGACATCACGGACGAGGCGTTCGACGCGCTG
>DATMFB010000221.1:0-3035 GCA_035556395.1 Microbacteriaceae bacterium | reverse complement strand
TCTCTTCGAGCACCCCGACCATCCGCGGGGCGGAGTCGGTCGTCGTGCACCTGCTCTCGGCGAGCGAGCTGCACCTCGCGCGGCTCGGCGCGACGAGCGGCGTCGACCGGTTCGCGGACACGAGCCTGTGGACCACGCTCTCGACCGGGGAACCGGTCTTCCACGGCACCACTTGGCTCCGCAGCATCGTCGTCGACCGACTCGGGGCGGGCAGCGCCACGCTCATCGTCGCGCAGCCGGTCGAGTCCAACGTCGCCGCGCGGGAGGGTCACCCGCGTGACGCCCTCGTCTACCACGACCGCAGCTGGCACCGACTCGGCGAGCCGTCGCGGATCGCCTGATCCGGCGCCGCCTCGGCAAGTATTACGACAGGTGTGACGCGGTGTAACGCGAGTGTTACCAGCCCGCATGTGCCGCCCTCGGCCCCCGACGTACCGTGGCGCCATGGGACAGAGCACGGACGACGATCGGCGCGGGCTGGTGCTCGTCTCGCCGGGTCTCGAGCTCGTCGAGGTCGAGGACTGGGCTGAGCGCTTCGGCTATCGGATCGAGCACCTGCCCGAACCGGGCTATCGCGCGCACCCGGACGCCGACGCGGCGCAGCGCCGTCGGCTCGGCCGCCAGGACGCGGGTTCGCTCGTCGCCCTGCTGCGCGGGGTGAAGTCCGAGCTGCGCGCGAGCGCGCGGATCGTCGCGCTGCTCGTCGCCGACGAGGACGTGTCCGGTCAGGCCGGCCGGGCGTGGCTGCGCCGACTCGAGGAGGCCGCGGAGCGCGTCGGCGTCGCGCTCCCGAGGCCTGCTCGGTTCACCTCCGATGGTCGCTTCGACGCGACCCGCCTCGAGCGCCGGATCCTCGCCGAGGCCGAGTAGGGCTCGCTAGCGCCCAGCCTGCTCCAGGATGCGCGCGAACTCCACCGGATCCGTGGTGTGCTCGCCGAGCAGGTTCGGCTTGCCGGCGCCGTGGTAGTCGGAGGAGCCCGTCACGATCAGATCGTGCTCACGCGCCCACGCCCGCCAGCGCGGCAGCCGGTCGGGGGCGTTGTCGCGGTGGTGGAGCTCCAGGCCGCCGAGGCCGGCGACGACGAGGTCCCGGATCCGCGCATCGTCGAAGAGCGTCGACGGACCGCGAGCGCCGGGATGCGCGATGACCGGGACGCCGCCGGCCCCCGCGATGAGCTCGACGCCGGTCACCGGCAACGGCGCCTTGTGCGGCTGGTAGTAGCCCCCGCGCCAGTTGAGGATCGTCTGGAACGCGGCCGTCCGGTCGGGCACGATGCCCTTCGCGACCAGCGCGTCGGCGATGTGCGGGCGGCCGACGGTCGCCCCCGGCGTCGTCTGCGCGAGCACATCCGCCCAGCTCAGGTCGTAGTCCCGGCCGATCCGGGAGACCATCGACTCCGCCCGTCCGTAGCGCTCCTCGCGGATGCGCGCCATCTCCCCGGCGAGGTCGGCGTCGTCCGGATCGACGAGATAGCCGAGGATGTGGACGCTCGCGTACTCGAGCTGCGTCGAGAGCTCGATCCCCGGGATCACGGTGAGGCCGCTGCCCCTCGCGGCGTCGAGGGCCTCCGACCAGCCGGCGGTCGAGTCGTGGTCGGTGATCGCGACCGTGCCGAGCCCCGCGTCGACGGCCGCCGCAACCAGCTCCGAAGGGGTCTGGGTCCCATCCGAGACACTGCTGTGCGTGTGGAGATCGATGGGCCCATCGCGCACCGCGTCCTCCACCATCGTGTCAGCCTATTCGGCTAGTCTCGCCGGGTCATGATCGGCAGAATCCTCGGCGCGGTCGTCGTCATCCTCGGTGCGGCCGCGCTCGGGGTCCTTGCCTGGCCGCAGCTCGTCGGCCTCGAGCAGGCACCCGGCGTGGCGCAGGTCGTCGCGATGCGCGGCGCCGCCGCCGCGGTCGCATTCGTCGCCGTCATCCTGCTGACCCTCATCGCGATGCTCTGGCGTCCCGCCCGCGGCTTCTTCGCGGCACTCGCGATCGTCGCGCTCGCGTTCGTCGCGGTCAACGTCGCCGTCATCGCCTCGCGGGGCGCGGTGAGCACCGGCACCCCGGAGCCAGGACCCGGCGCCATCACGGTCCTCACCTGGAACACCCTCGGCGAGACCCCGTCGACCGAGACCGTCGCAGACCTCATCGAGGAGACCGGGGCCGACGTCGTCTCGCTCCCCGAGACGACCTATGACCGGGCGACGGAGCTCGTCGCCGAGCTCGGCGCACGCGGGATCCCGATGCAGCAGTTCACGTTCGCCTACGACACCATCGCGAAGTCGAACTCGACGACCCTCCTCGTCAGCACCGCGCTCGGGGCCTACACCGCCGACACCTCGACCGTGACCACGAGCAACCGGCCCAGCCTCGTCGCGGTCCCCGTCAGCGGCATCGGGCCCGTGCTCGCGGCCGTGCACACGACCGCCCCGACCACGCGCGACCCGAGCGACTGGCAGACCGACCTGCGCTGGCTCGCCGAGCTGTGCACCGAGCCGAACCTCATCGTCGCCGGCGACCTCAACTCGACCGTCGACCACTGGGCGGGGCTCGCGCACGCCGAGGGGGCGCAGATCGGCGGCTGCGCCGACGCCGCGGTCCAGGCGGGTGCCGCCGGGATCGGCACCTGGCCGACCGCGATCCCCGCGCTCCTCGGCGCGCCGATCGATCACGTGCTCTCGGGATCCGCATGGACCGCGACGGGGGTGCGCGTCATCGAGTCGGAGGACGGATCGGGCAGCGACCACCGCCCCATCGTCGCCCAGCTCGTGCCGTCCGAGTCCTGAGCGGGAATGATCTTCGCATGATGCCGCGTCGACATGACGAGCGAGCCGATCGTCCATGGGGTCGCGGCGACTGGGGCTTCTACGCCGCGATCGCGGCATTCACGCTCGGCCTCACCCTCCTCGTGCTGAAGGTCTGGACCGCCGACTGGACGATCCCGTGGAGCATCTCGGGCGACGCGATCCCGGTCGCGGCGCACTTCAAGACCACGCTCGAGACGGGGTGGTACGAGCACCAGCCGCTTCTCGGAGCGCCGTTC
>DATMFB010000220.1:0-24703 GCA_035556395.1 Microbacteriaceae bacterium | reverse complement strand
GCCATGAGCATGCCGGGGATCGACTTGTCGCAGCCCGCGAGCAGGACCGAGCCGTCGAGCCGCTCGGCCTGCATGACGGTCTCGACCGAGTCGGCGATGATCTCGCGGCTCACGAGCGAGAAGTGCATGCCCTCGTGGCCCATCGAGATGCCGTCCGAGACGGAGATGGTGCCGAACTGGAGCGGGTATCCCCCGCCGCCGTGCACGCCCTCCTTGGCCGCCTGCGCGAGACGGTCGAGGCTCAGATTGCACGGGGTGATCTCGTTCCAGGACGACGCGATGCCGATCTGCGGCTTGTCCCAGTCGGCGTCGCCCATGCCGACGCCGCGCAGCATCCCGCGCGACGTCATGGCCTCGAGCCCGTCGGTGACGGTGCGCGAGCGCGGCTTGATGTCTGGTGTTTCCGGCACGTGACGATCCTAGCCAAGCGACCCAGCAGGCGATTCCGCCGCGACGCCCGATGCGGAATGATGGGCCGGTGCCCGGACTCTCCCGCCGCCAATTCCTGGTCGGAGCGAGCGCGGCCGCCGCCGCCGCAGGGATCGGGGTGGAAGCGCTCGGCGCCTCGGCGGTGCAGGCGGCCGTGCGGGACGTGCCCTCGACCCTGCTCCAGACGATCCTGCGCGGCTCGGTCCAGACCGGGAGCTATCGGCGCCTCACGACCGGCCCGGGCGAGCCGTACGTCCCGCGGCTCGACGTGCTCGGCCGCTCCCCGGACCCGGCTCGGACCTCCGCCCGGCGCTCGCTCTTCTACCTCGGGCATCTGTCCGATCTGCATGTCATCGATGCCCAGTCACCCGGGCGGATCGAGCCGATGATCGTGCAGAACCACAGCGCCTGGGGGTCGGCCTTCCACCCGCAGGACCCGATGAGCCCGCACACGACGGCCGCGATGGTGCAGGCGTTCTCCGACGCGCGCTACAGCCCCCTCACCGGCGCGCCGATGGGCGCCGCGGTCGTCACCGGCGACAGCGCCGACATGCACTCGCACCTCGAGCTGCGCTGGTACATCGACCTCATGGACGGCCTCGCGGTCGATCCCGCGAGTGCGGGGGCGGTCTACGCGGGGGTGCAGGCCTGGGCCGAGGCGACATGGGCATATCGTCCAGGCGATCCGACCGGAGGTCCCTTCGGGGAGTACGGATTCCCCCGTCTGCCGACGCTGCTCGCGGACTCGATCGCCGCGCCGGTCGAGTCGATCGGCCTCCCCGCGCCCTGGTACGCCGTCTACGGCAACCACGACACGCTCCTGCTCGGCACCTTCGGCCTCACCCCGGGCTTGCGAGACCTCGCCGTCGGGGGTCAGAAGGCATTCACCCTTGAGGCGACCGCGACGACCGCCCTCGGCAGCTACGCGGCGACGGCGAGCCCCTGGCAGCAGTGGGTGGAGAGCCTCGGGGTCGCGATCGGGCGACCGGGCTTCCGCGCGGTGCCGCCTAATCCCGACCGGGCCCTCTTCGAGCAGCGCGAGTTCATGGCCGAGCACTTCGTCACGGAGCCGACGCCGGGCCCGGTCGGTCACGGCTTCACGCAGCGCAACCTCGACACCGGCGAGACCTGGTGGCAGGCGGACCTCGCACCGCACCTGCGGATCTTCGGCCTCGACACCTGCAATCAGGTCGCCGGGCCGGACGGCGCCGTGCCCGATTCGCAGTTCCGCTGGCTCGAGCGCGAGCTGGAGCGGGCGCAGGCCGAGCAGCGGCTCGTGCTCATCCTCAGCCACCACAACAGCCTCACCCTGGAGAACGACGCGCGCCGTCCCGGGCAGGACGAGCCGCTGCACCACGCCGAGGAGTTCGTCGACCTGCTGCTGTGCTACCCGGTGGTGGTGGGCTGGCTGAACGGCCACACCCATCTCAACCAGATCCTCGCCCACCGCCGCGAGGACCGCGGCTTCTGGGAGATCACGACCGCCTCCTGCATCGACTTCCCGCAGCAGCAGCAGGTGGTCGAGCTCATCGACAACCGGGACGGCACGCTCTCGATCTTCACGACCGTCCTCGACCACGCCTCCCCCGCGGTGCCGGGCTCGAGCGGCAGCATCGCCGACCTGGCGTCGCGCAGCCGGGAGTTCGCCGCGAACGACTGGGCCGAGTCGCCGGTGATGCGCCGCGGCTCCCCGCTCGACCGCAACACCGAGCTGCTGCTGCCCGCGCCGTTCGACCTGGCGACGATCACGGATGCGGCGCTCGAGGTGGAACAGCTCCGACAGCGGGCGCGGCTGCTCGCCTATGAGCAGGAACGCCGGCTGTGAACGCGATGCGGAGGGCCGCAGCGCTGCTCGCCGGCGGCGCATCGCTCCTGGCGCTCGCGGGCTGCTCGCAGATCGCCGCGATCGCGCCGGTCGGCGGCGACCGCCTCGCCGAGGTGCGATACGCCGCGATCGACGTGCTCCTGGCGAAGGACGTGCCGATCCGCACTGCCCCGGTCTGCGAGCAGTCCGGACAGGCAGTCTCCTGCACCGGGGAGACCCTCTCGGGCGAGCCGATCGCCGTCGCCTCGACCGCCTCCGACCCCGAGACCATCTCGATCCTCGTCGGCGACACGACGATCTTCACGGGATCCATCGCCGACGTGCTCGCCGATGCGATGGAGGCGGCGGGATGATCGGGTACTGGCGCGCCCTCGGCCGCTCCTGGCCGACGACCGTGCCGACCGTCATCGGCCTCGCCGCCGCCCATGCCGGTCTCACGGCGCTGACGGCCGCCTGGCCGCCCGGACTCGGCCTCACCGCGCCGCTGTCGTTCCTCGCCATCGCAGGCGGCGCGATGCTGCTCGCGGCGGGAGCCGCGGCGGCCGCGCAGGCCGTCAGACGCCCACGATTCGGCATCGCGCTCATCGTGACCGCGATCCTCGCGGTGCTCATCGTCTCGGCGGCCGGGCTGCCCGGCCAGGCCTGGTCGCTCATCGCGCTGCCGCCCGCGGCCATCGCGCTCACCGCCGCCGCCGCCGCACCGGCGTTCTCACGTCCGTTCGCCGCGTTCCGCGCGCACCCCGTCGCCGCCTCCGTCGCCGTGATCGTCACCGTGCTGGCAGGCGGGATCGTCTGGACGGCGGCGCTGCTGCTCGGCTTCTTCCTCACCGGGCCACGCGCGTCCGGCCTCACCTGGTTCCTCGCCGGCATCGCGGCGACGATGGTCCTCGTCTGGTGGTCGGTGCTCCGGACGCCGCGAGGGCGCTGAGCCCTTCCGCTTTTCAGGAGTAGAGGCCGGTTCGCGTGCAATACGCACGCGAAGACCGCTCTACTCCTGAAAAGCGGAGGGGGCCATCAGAGGCCGATGCCGGGGTTCAGGATGCCGTCCGGGTCGAGGGCCGTCTTGATGCGCTGGCCGAGCGCATACGCCTCGGGGCCGAGCTGCGCCTCGAGCCAGGCGTTCTTCATGGTGCCCACGCCGTGCTCGCCGGTGATCGTGCCGCCGAGCTCGATCGCCAGATCCATGATCTCGCCGAAGACGACCTGCGCCCGCGCGACCTGGACGGGATCCATCGCGTCGTAGATGACGTTCGGATGCGTGTTCCCGTCACCGGCGTGCGCGACGGTGCCGACGACGATGCCATGCCGTGCGCCGATGGCGCCGATGCCGTGGATCAGGTCGCCGAGCCGCGGCAGCGGCACGCCCACGTCCTCGATGAGCACCGAGCCGAGGGCCTCCATCGCCGGCAGCGCGAGCCGACGCGCGGTGAGGAACGCCTCTCCCGTCTCGGGGTCATCGGCGACGAAGTGCTCCGTCGCACCGTGCTCGATGAAGACCTGCTCGATGATCGCGAGCTCCTCGGCGACCGCCTCGCCGTGCGCGTCGCAGCCGACGAGCAGCAGCGCCTCCGCCTCCCGATCGAGGCCCATCCTCGTCATGTCCTCGACGGCGTTGATCGAGACGCGGTCCATGAACTCGACGATCGAGGGCCGCAGTCGCGAGCTGACCGCGACGACCGCGTTCGTCGCGGCCTCGACGGTCGGGAAGAACGCGACGGCGACGTTCGCCGGCTCGGGCTGCGGGACGAGGCGCAGCGTCACCTGGGTGACGATGCCGAGCGCTCCCTCGCTGCCGACGAAGAGCTTCGTGAGCGGGAGTCCCGCGACGTCCTTGATGCGGGGACCGCCGAGTCGGACCGCCGTGCCGTCGGCGAGCACGACCTCGAGGCCGAGGACGTAGTCGGTCGTCACGCCGTACTTGACGCAGCACAGGCCGCCGGCGTTCGTCGCGACGTTCCCGCCGATCGAGCAGATCTCGTAGGACGACGGGTCCGGCGGATACCAGAGGCCGTGCTCCTTGACCGCGGCCTTGACCTCCGCGTTGAGGAGCCCGGGCTGCGCCACCGCGGTCCGCGTGCCCGGATCGACCGCGATCGCGCGCATCCGCTCGGTCGAGAGCGTGATCGCGCCGTCGCGCGCGGTCGAGCCGCCCGCGAGGCTCGTGCCGGCGCCGCGGACGATGATCGGGGTGCGATGCCGGGCGGCGATGCGCACGACCTCCTGCACCTCCGCCGTCGACGAGGGCTTGACGACGGCGAGCGGGGTGCCGGCGTCGGGGAGATTCGCCCGGTCGTAGCGATAGCCGCTCATCCGCGCCGGGTCGACGACGAGCGCGTCGTCCGGCAGTGCGCCGCGCAGCTGCGCGATCACGTCATCGTGACTCACCGAGGTCCTCCAGTTCCGCCCGGGCGAGCCTATTACGGTTCGAGAACGCCCTCGCTGCAAGATGACTACCGCGCGACGCGCACCCGGCGATCGGCAGCGGCGCGGAGGTCCGGCATGATGCCGGCGAGCGCGCGGACGTTGTCCGACGCCTCGTCGACCGTGAGGTCGCCGTAGGTCATGGTCAGCTCGAAGTAGTTGATGTCGCTCTGCTCGAGCAGGGCGGCCAGCTGATCGCGAACCGTGTCGGCCGAGCCGACGATCGCGTTCGACTTGTCGAGCATGTCCCTCGGGTCGTAGAGGAAGTCGGCGCCGTACACGTCGTGCTCGTGCCACAGGCTGATGAGCCGCTCCCAGTAGACCGTCGCCGCCTGCAGGTAGCGATCCTCGGCCGCGGCGTCGGTGGCGCCGATGTAGAGGTGCGCGGCGCACCCGACACGAGGCTCGACCTCGGATCCCTCGGCACCACCCCGGGCCGCCCAGTACGCCTCGACGAGCGGGGACAGCCCCCCGCCCTCCCAGCGCCCGACGAAGTTCGTGCCCTCGGCGCCCGCGCGGGCGGCGGTCTCGAGCGAGCCCGACGCGACCCAGAGCGGCGGGTGCGGCTGCTGCACCGGCAGGACCGACAGCCGCGTCGTCGGGCGCTCGCCGCCCGGATGGGAGAACACACCGGTGCGGTACGACTCGAGGATCGCGGCGAGATTCTCTCGCAGGATCGCCCCGGATGCCTCCGCGGCGACGCCGAAGTACTCGAGCTCGAACGGGCTGACGCCGCGCCCGACCCCGAAGTCGAAGCGGCCGCCGGTCAGCTGGTCGAGCACCGCGACCTCCTCGGCGAGGCGCAACGGCTCATACGCGGGGACGACGTAGACGAGCGTGCCGATCCGCATCCGGGTCGTGCGCTGCGAGAGCGCGGCGAGGAAGAGGCTCGGGCTCGGGCTCACCGAGAGCGTCGTGCCGTGGTGCTCGGTCACGTGGTAGCGGTCGAAGCCGCACTCCTCCGCGAGCGCCGCGATCCGCAGCCGTCCCTCAAGGATCTCCCCCGACGTCGAACGACCGAGGTCGATCGAATCGAAGATTCCGAACTCCAGCGCCACGTCGCGCTCCTCTCATCCGTGGTCCGACGATAGCGGCGCTCACGGCCCCCAGTGCCACTGCTCGTGCACATCGCCCTCGCGGAAGTCCGCGAGGCGGTGGAGGGCGAGGGCGATCTCGGCCGGGCCCGCCACCCGGAAGTTCGCGATCGTCTGCCCAGGACCCGACTTGAGCCCGACGTCGTCGGGGCCGAGCGCCGCGAACGCGTCCTCGTCGGTCACATCGTCGCCGGCGAAGAACACGGCGTCCGAGCCGGTGACCCGGCGCAGGTGCTCGATCGAGTCGCCCTTCGTCGTCCCGCGGATCGCGAACTCGAGCGTCGTCCGGCCATCGCGGACGACGACGTCCTCGCCGGGCAGCGCGTCCTCGACCTCCTGGATCGCGACGAGCCGGACGATCCGGGAGTTCTCCTCCGTCGCCAGACGCGTGTGCAGCGCGAATCCGGCGGGCTTGCGCTCGAGCCAGACCGCCTCGTGCCGGTCCGCGACGTCCTCGAGGATCTCGCCGAGTGTCTTGAGGCCCGCCTGCTCCCCCGCCTCGAGCGGGACGAACTCCATCCCCGCATCGAGCCGGATCTCCGCTCCATGCGATCCGACGAGGAAGATCGACTCCGGGAGGCCCTCGGTGACCTCCTCGAGTCCCTCGATGGAGCGGCCGGAGATGAGCACGACCCTCGTGCGCGGCGCGGCGGCGAGGCGCAGCACGGCCTGCCGCGCCTCGGGGAGCGCCCGCGCCATCGCCGGTTCGTCCACCTCGGGCGCGAGCGTCCCGTCGAAGTCGAGGGCGACGAGCACCTGGGGCTTCCGCGCGAACTCGCGGAGCGCACCCGTCAGCTGCTCGGGGATCTGCGTGAAGCGGGGCGTCGCGTCCGCCTCGACCCCGGTCCGGCCGTCGACGACGTCCGCGACCGGCCGATTCGCGCCGTGCGGGTCGTCGGTCGGACGCGAGCGCGCGGCGGCCTGCTCGAGCGCGTCGAGGAACTCGCTCGACCAGCGCGCGACATCGTGCTCGGCCACCCGGCGCCGCATGGCCCGCATGCGGGACCGGCGCTCGGGCCGCGGCATGCGCATCGCGCCGAGCATCGCGTCCTTGAGCCCGGCGATGTCGTGCGGGTTGACGAGGACGGCTCGGCGCAGCTCATCCGCGGCGCCCGTGAACTCGGACAGGAGCAGCACGCCGTCCTCGTCGAAGCGCGTCGCGACGTACTCCTTCGCGACGAGATTCATCCCGTCGCGAAGCGCCGTGACGAGGAGGACGTCCGCGGCGAGGAACATCGCGGCCATCTCCTCGCGCGGATACGTGTGGTAGTGGTAGCTGACCGCGCGGTGGCGCAGCGTCTGGAAGTCGCCGTTGATCCGCCCGGCCATCAGCTCGACCTCGTCGCGCAGTTGCGCGTACGCGGCGACGCGCTCGCGGCTCGGGACGGCGATCTGGATGAGCGCGACGTCGTCGACGTCGACGAGCCCGTCGCGCAGCAGCTCGCCGTAGGCCTTGAGCCGGTGCAGGATCCCCTTCGTGTAGTCGAGCCGGTCGACGCCGAGGAAGAGCGTGCGGTCGGCGCCGAGGCTCTCGCGGATCTCGCGCGCCCGAGCCTGCACGCCGGGGGTGCGCGCGAGCGCCTCGAGCGCTGCGGCGTCGATCGAGATCGGGAACGACTTGACGACGACGATCCGGTGCGCGCCCGGCGCGTCCGCGACCTCCACCTGGCTGCCGCGGTGCTGCGCCCGGACGACCGAGTCGGTGAGCCGCCTCACGGCCGTCGCGAAGTTCGCCGCGTCGCTCGCCCGCTGGAAGCCGACGACGTCGGCGCCGAGCAGGCCGTCGACGATCCGGCCGCGCCACGGCAGCTGCGAGAACAGGCCGTATGGCGGGAACGGAATATGCAGGAAGAAGCCGATCGCGAGGTCCGGGCGCATGCTGCGCAGCAGCCGGGGCACGAGCTGGAGCTGATAGTCCTGGATCCAGACGGTCGCACCGTCCGCGGCGACCGCGGCAGCGGCCTCCGCGAAGCGCTCGTTGACGGCGACGTAGCGCTCCCACCACTCCCGGTGGAACTCGGGCACGGCGATGACGTCGTGGTAGAGCGGCCAGACCGAGGCATTGCTGAAGCCCTCGTAGTACCGCTCGAGATCGATCTCCGTCAGCGGGACCGGCACGAGGCGCATGCCGTCGGCGTCGAACGGCTCGAGCTCGATATCGGGGGATCCGGGCCAGCCGACCCAGGCCGCCTCGGCATCGCGGGTGACCGACTCGAGTGCGGTGACGAGACCCCCCGGCGAGCGCACCCACGAGATCGACCCGTCAGGTCCGACCTGCGAATCGACCGGCAACCGGTTCGAGACGACGACGAGCTCGTAGGTTCGCGTTTGAGAAGTCATTCGTCCCTCAACGCTACATCGCGTACCGTAAAGGCGGAGAGGCAGGTCGGAATGCGCAGCTACATCTTCAACCCCGCCGTGATCGGCGCGGTCGCCGGGGTCATCCCCGCGATCCGCCAGAGCGTGCGCGGGCCGCGGGACTGGCGCCTCGCCCTGGTCTGGGTCGGCTGGGGGATCAACGTCGCGATCGCCGTCGGCACGGTCGTCGAGCACAACCGCCTGGAGCGCGAGGCGCAGACCCGCGCGGAGCTCGGGCTCTCGGAGGACATCGGGGTCTGATGACCGAAGTGGGGGGACGGGTGCGCCGGCTTCCGGGGCTCGTCGGACGGTTCGTCCTGCGGCATCCGATCGCGCTCGCGTTCCTCGCGGTCTATCTCGTCGCCGGCATCGCCTCGGCCGCCATCTGGTCGCCGTTCCGCGACTCACCCTGGTTCGAGGCGGTCGCCTACGGCGTGCCCGCGTTCGAAGCGGGACGCTGGTGGACGCCATTCACCGGCGCCTTCTTCTCGGAGGTGCCCTGGCACTACGCGCTCGTCGGCGTCCTCATGGCGGTCGCGATCGGCTTCCTCGAACGGCGGCGCAGCTGGCGCTGGGTCATCGGCGGGTTCTGGGTCGGACAGATCGTCGGCGTCCTCGCGACGGCCGCGATCGTCGACATGGTCCGGCTCACCGGCTGGGAGTGGGCGGTCCGGCTCGCCGCCGTGCTCGACGTCGGCCCGTCCTGCGGCCTCATGGTCGTCGCGGCACTCGGCATCGCGTCGATGCGGGCCCCGTGGCGGTTCCGCGGCCGCCTCATCTTCGGCGGCGTGCTGCTCGTCCTCCTCATCCTGGAGGGCACGCTCGCCGATCTGGAGCACGCGGTGAGCGCCGGGCTCGTCCTCCTCTTCGGCTTCGGCAGGTCGCAGCGCGCGACCGTCCATGAGTGGCGCGTCGTCGCGTTCGGATCCATCGCCGCGATCGGGGTCATGCAGCTCGTCGCCGCGATCGTGCCGACGGAGGGGCCGTTCGGCCGCACGGAGCCGCGCGCCGTCTCGTGGCTCGACATCGCGCTCGACGTCGGGCTCATCCTCGTCATCAGCTGGTCGCTCTTCCACGGCCGCCGCTGGGCGTGGTGCGTCGCGGTCGCCCTCGCCTCGTTCAACGTCCTGCAGGTCGTCTACGTGCTGACGTTCCTGGACGGCGAGCTGTCCAAGTTCGACGGGGCCGGGGTCGCGATGGCGGCGAGCGTGCTCTGGCTCATCACGCTCGTGCTCCTCATCGCCGGCCGGCGAGCGTTCGCCGTGCCCGTCTGGCGACGCGGACGCTTCCTCGCGGTCGACGCCGGCGAGGCCCGCGAGCGCCTCGTCGCGGTCCTGCGGCGCTACGGCAGCGGGACGCTCGGCTGGATGTCGACCTGGCCGCGGATGCGCGTGCGCTTCGGGGCGGACGACTCCTGGGCGCTGCCCGTGCGCAAGGTCGGCGGGGTCGCGATCGTGCTCGGCGACCCGATCGGCCCGCCCGAGACGTGGCAGGCGGCGATCCGCGACTTCCGCATGGCCTCCGAACGCGAGGGCGTCACCCCCTGCTTCTTCTCCTCCTCGCAGGCGACCGCGGCCGCAGCCCTCGCCGAGGACCCGCAGTGGCGCAGCATCTCCGTCGGCGAGGACGTCATCGTCGACCTGCCGGGGCTCGAGTTCACCGGCAAGCAGTGGCAGCCGGTCCGCGGCGCCGCGAACCGCGCGGAGCGCGAGGGGATCTCGTTCCGACTCACGCGCCTGCGCGACGAGCCATGGGCGATCGTGACGCAGGTCCGCGCGATCAGCGAGTCGTGGGTCGGCGACAAGGCGCTGCCCGAGATGGGCTTCACGCTCGGCGGCGTCGACGAGGCCCTCGACCCGGCGGTCCGCGTCGCGCTCGCGATCGATCCGGAGGGCTCGGTCCACGGCGTTCTGTCCTGGCTGCCGATCTACGGGCCTTCCTTGCCGCTCTCGGAGCGACCGGAGGGAGTCGAAAGGCCTGCAGAGCACGTCGTCGGCTGGGTCCTGGACGTCATGCGCCGCCGCGACGACGGCTTCGGGCCGGCGATGGAGTTCCTGATCGGCCAGAGCTTCCTCGCCTTCCGCGACGAGGGCGCCCGCTTCGCGTCGCTGTCGGGCGCTCCCCTGACCCGCAGCGAGGAGGACGCCGAGCAGGACGGCGCGGTCGGCGCGATCCTGACGACCGTCGGGAACCTGCTCGAGCCCGCCTACGGCTTCCACTCGCTGCACCGGTTCAAGGAGAAGTTCAGCCCTCGGTACGAGTCGATGCGACTGCTCTACCGGGACGAGGCGGAGCTGCCGAAGATCGCGGGCGCGATCGTCAAGGCGTACCTGCCGGACTCGTCGGTGGCCGACCTCGCGCGGGCGGGACTCTCCCTCATCAAGCGCTGACGCTCATCCAGCGCTGAGGCAGGCGCGGCGGCTCAGACGACGATGACCCGCGTGATCGGGATGCCGTTGAACTCGGTCGCCGTGACGAGCGTGTAGGCGCCCATCATGGGCGAGACGAGGATGTCGCCGACGACGAGACGCGGCAGCTCGAGATCGCGCACGACGACGTCGCTCGAGTCGCAGGTGGGGCCCGCGAGCGTCTGCGCGACGCGCTCCCGGCCGGCCGGGATCCCGACCGGCACGATCTCGGGAGTGACGTGGTCGGTCAGCACGTTCGAGTAGCCGCCGAACAGCCCGTCGTCGATGTAGACCCAGTGCGTCTCGAGCGCCGGTCGGTAGGTGTCGGCGACGACCGAGGTCACGAGGTGCATCGCCGGGGCCGAGATGAAGCGCCCGGGCTCCGACCAGAACGCGAGGTCGGGATGCGCGTCGATGATGGGCCGGAGCACCTCCGCGAACTCCTCGAGCAGCGGCTCGCGCCCCGCGTAGCGCACCGGGAAGCCGCCGCCGATGTCGATCGTGTCGAGCGCGTGGCCCGCGGCGATCGCGTCGCGGACGAGCTGCGCGGTCGTCGTGAGCGCGCGGACGTAGACGTCCCGATCGACGTTCTGCGAGCCGACGTGGTAGCTCAAGCCCCGCACCCGGAGGCGGCGGTCGGCCGCATACGCCAGGAACCCGGCGACCTCCTCGGGCGCGAGGCCGAACTTGAGCGAGAGATCGGACGTCCCGCCGGCGTTCGGATAGGAGACCCTGGCGAGCACGGCGAGGCCCGAGTCGCGGAACGCCGCGAGCTTGCGCAGCTCCGCGTCGGAGTCCGCGACGAAGGTGCGCACGCCGCGCTCGATCGCATAGGCGATGTCGCGCGGCTTGACGTGCGGGTGGGTGTGGATGATGCGATCGGGCGCCGCCCCCGCGGCGAGCACGAGGTCGATCTCCGCGTTCGTGGCGACGTCGAACGAGGCGCCGGCGGCCGCGAGCGCCGCGACGAGCGCCGGGTGCGAGTTCGACTTGACGGCGTAGTGGTGCCGGACGCTCGGGAGCGCCTCCTCGAGCCGGCGGTACGCCTCGACACCGGCAGCGGGATCGAGGATGAAGAACGGCGTGTCCCCGGCCGCGATGGACGCTGCCACCTCGGGGTTCGCGAGCAGTTCGGCGATCGTCACGTCAAGAGGCTACGCGCGAGCGCCGCGCTCGGCTCGGAAGTCGGTGAGACTGGTGGCATGCACGATTCGGGCGGCGTCTCGGTCCGCGGGCTCACGAAGCGCTATCGCGAGACGCTCGCGGTGGACGACGTCTCGTTCGACGTGCCGGCCGGGAGCGTCTTCGCGTTCCTCGGGACGAACGGCGCGGGCAAGTCGACGACGATCGGCTGCCTCACGACGGTGCTCCCGTTCGAGGCCGGGGAGCTCGCCGTCGCCGGCCGCGATGTGCTGCGCGACGGCGATGCCGTCCGCCGCTCGATCGGCGTCGTCTTCCAGGACTCGGTCCTCGACGGGGCGCTGACGGTGCGGGAGAACCTCGCGACCCGCGCGCGGCCCTACGCCGCGACCGCCGCGCAGATCCGGGATCGCATCGAGGTGCTCTCGGGCCTCGTCGAGCTCGACGAGTTCATCGACCGCCGCTACGGGAGGCTTTCCGGCGGTCAGCGGCGGCGCGTCGACATCGCCCGCGCGCTCGTGCACGATCCCGTGATCCTCTTCCTCGACGAGCCGACGACGGGGCTCGACCCGGCGAGCCGGGCGCTCGTGTGGCGCACCATCCACGAGCTTCGTGAGCGCACCGGCCTGACCGTCTTCCTCACGACCCACTACATGGAGGAGACCGAGGAGGCCGACCGGGTGTGCATCATCGACCACGGCCGGGTGATCGCGGACGGCACGCCGGCCGAGCTCCGCGCGAAGCACAGCTCGAGCGTCCTGACGCTCACGACGGCGGCCGGCGTGGAGGAGCGGACGGTCGCCGACGCGGCCGAGGCGAAGCGGATCCTGTGGGAGCTCGGCGATGCGGTCACCGACTTCGAGTTCCGGCACGGACGGATGGACGACGTGTTCCTCGCCCTGACCGGCCGCTCGGTGAGCGAGGCCGGCGAATGAACGTCGTGCTCGCCATCACTCGCCGCAACCTCCGGCTCTACTTCCGCGACCCGCTCAACGTCTTCTTCTCCCTGCTCGGCGCCCTCATCGTCTTCCTGCTCTACGCGCTCTTCCTCGGGAACATCCAGACCCAGTCGATCGCCGCGACCGCCCCGGGCGCCGATCCCGACCTCGTGCGGGGGTTCGTCGACGCCTGGATGTTCGCCGGGATCGTCGCGCTCTCGACGATGTCGACGACGCTCGGGGCGCTCTCGGTCTTCGTCGACGACGCCTCGTCCGGACGCTTCCGGGACTTCCTCGTCTCGCCCATCCGGCGCGGTCAGCTCGTGCTCGGCTACCTGCTCGGGGCGTTCGTCATCGGCCTCATGATGTCACTCATCGTCCTCGCGGTCGCGCTGCTCTACCTGTGGCTCGTGAGCGGCGTCGTCCTCGGCATCCCGCAGATCGCGACCACGGTCGGCTGGGTCGCGCTGTCGGCGGCCGGGTTCGCGGCGCTGTGGGCGTTCATCGTCTCCTTCCTGCGGACGACGGGCGCGTTCGCCGCGGTCTCGACGATCGTCGGCACCGTCGTCGGCTTCGTCGCCGGCGCGTACATCGCCGTCGGGCTCTTCCCCGACGCGGTGCGGGACACGGTGAGCGCCCTGCCCTTCGCCCAGGCGGCGATGCTCATCCGCATCGAGTTCACCGGCGAGGCCCTCTCCGCGCTCGTCGGCGGAAACGCCGACGCAATCGCGGGGCTCGAGCGCTTCTACGGCGTCTCGCTCTTCGTCGGCGACTGGAGCGTGCCGGTGTGGTTCGCGGCGGGGCTGCTCGCGGTCATGACGATCGTGTTCGCGGGGCTCGCCGCGATCCGGATCCGCTCCCGCATCCGCTGACGACTGAGCTCAGCCGGAGGGTTCGTCCGAGACGACCAGGCGATCGCGCAGTCGCCCGATGACGGCGTCGTCGACGCCGATCGAGTCGAGGTAGGGACGCACCCCGCCGTACTCGGCGTCGACCCACGCGATCGTCTCGCGCAGGACGGGCTCCGGCGAGTGCGCGATCACCTCGAGGAGGCGATCGTTCATCGGCACGCGGAAGCGCCGCACCTTGCGCAGCATGCGCTCGGTCCACTCGCCCTCGAGGTTGCGCTGCGTGAGCGCGTAGTCGGCGACGACGACGTCCGCATCGATGTCGAGTGCGAGGAGGCAGAACGCGACGACGAGGCCGGTCCGGTCCTTCCCGGCCGTGCAGTGCACGACGACGGCGCCGTCGGAGTCGGCGACGGCGCGGACGGTCGACGCGATCGCGGGACCGTTGCCCGTGACGATCGAGCGGTAGACGCCGCGGATCTCGACCACCTTGGGGTCCAGGCTGCCGCCGTGGATCGGATGGCGCAGCACCGCCGCCCCGACGCCTCGGAGCCGGTCGCGACCGCCGATGCGACGGTCGAAGTCGCTGCGCAGGTCCACGACGGTGCGCACCCCGAGGTCCGCGAGCGCGGAGCGGCCGGCGCGCGTGAGCCGGTGGAGCGCGTCGGCCCGGTAGAAGACGCCCGGCCGGATCGCGCCGGGCGCGACCTCACGGAAGTTGTGCGTCCCCGGGATGTCGAGCCGTGTCACGAGAACCTGCCAAGCTAGGGGGTACAGCTACTTGGTACACCCCCCGGGACTTGAACCCGGAACCCACTGATTAAGAGTCAGTTGCTCTGCCAATTGAGCTAGAGGTGCTCGCTCCGCCTGAACGGATCGGAGAGCAAGACTACCATGACCACGAGCGGGGCGGAGTGCCCCTGGACCGCACGAGGAGACCTGTGACCGACCCCGCCGCCCTGCCGAAGCGACTTGCCCCCGGCGACCGGGTCCCGGCGTTCTCCCTCCCCGATCAGGATGGCGAGACCGTGCAGCTGGCCGACTACCTCGGGCAGCGAGTGGTCCTCTACTTCTACCCCGCCGCGCTCACGCCGGGCTGCTCGAAGCAGGCATGCGACTTCCGCGACAGCATCCAGGCGCTCGCCGCCTCGGGCGTCGTGGTCCTCGGCGTCTCCCCCGACGATCCCGAGCGGCTCGTGCGCTTCCGCGAGCGGGACGGCCTCAACTTCCCGCTGCTATCGGATGCCGACCACAAGGTCATGCGCCGCTACGGCACGTGGGGCCCGAAGCTGCTCTACGGGCGGACGTTCGACGGCGTCATCCGATCGACCTTCGTGATCGACGCGAAGGGGCGCATCGAGCACGCGCTCTACAACGTCCGCGCAACGGGCCATGTGGCGCGGCTGCGCAAGCTGCTCGAGCTCTGAGCGCTCAGGCGCGCGACTGCGCGTCGCGCTCCACGAAGATCGCGGTCACCGGCTTGCTGAAGAGCAGCCAGATGGCGACGCCGGCCGGGACGAGCAGGAGCCAACCGATCCAGGTCGGCCCGAGCAGTCCCTGAAACGCTCCGATCGCGCAGGCGATCTGCAGGATCTGCCAGAGCACGACGCCGCCGCGCACCCGCGCCCAGCGCCGGACGAGCCCGATCGCGAGGACGAGCACGCCGAGCGCGAAGAGCGCCGTGGTCACGGTCAGCGCCACCGCGGCGAGCGCATCCTGTGCGTCCGGAGTGAACAGTTCGAGGAGGAGGAACACGGTCGCGACCGCCAGCAGCGCCGCTTCCGCGAAGACGATCCCGATGAGCGCCACGAGGTGCGGCGGCGAGTGTTCGCCCTCAGCTGACACGCAGGTACTCCCTATGAACGAGAAAATGATTGATATCCGTCACCCACTGTGGGAGTCTAGATGACGTTGATTTCCGGCTCCCGATGGTGCGAGCGGTTCACGTGAAGTCTCCCGGGCCTGCAGACCGAGTGTCTGCGGCATGCCGTCGATAGGCGCGAACGGGACCGCAGCACCGAAATGGAGTACCACCCGATGGACTGGCGCGACAAGGCCGCCTGCCTCACGGCAGACCCCGAGCTCTTCTTCCCGATCGGCAACACGGGACCCGCCGTCGAGCAGATCGAGAAGGCGAAGGTCGTCTGCGCGACCTGCCCGGTGACGGAGATGTGTCTCCAGTACGCCCTCGACACCTCGCAGGACTCCGGCGTCTGGGGCGGCCTCTCCGAGGACGAGCGTCGCGCCCTCAAGCGCCGCGCCGCTCGCGCCCGCCGCGCCTCCTGACCTCTTAGAAGCGCCGCCGCAGCCAGGTCAGCGGCACCTCGATCGTCACCTCGGTCCCGCTCCCCGTGAGCGTGTGCCAGTCGATCGATCCTGAGAGCTCGCCCTGGATGAGGGTGCGCACGATCTGCGTGCCGAGGCCCGACCCGACCTTGCCCTCGGGCAGGCCGGCCCCGTTGTCGCGCACCTGCACCGTGAGGTGGTCGTCGGTGCGCGTCGCGGTGATGACGACCGAGCCGTCGGTGCGATTGGCCAGGCCGTGCTCGACCGAGTTCGTGACGAGCTCGGTGAGGGCGAGGGCGAGCGGCGTCGCGTACTCGCTCGGCAGCTCGCCGAACGAGCCGCTCAGCGTCGGCTGCACGCGCGTCGTGTGGCTCGACGCGACCTCGGCGACGAGCATCAGGACCCGCTCGAAGACGACGTCGAAGTCGACGCTCTGGCTCAGCCCCTCCGAGAGCGTGTCGTGCACGACCGCGATCGCCGACACCCGGCGCATCGCCTGATGCAGCGCGTCGCGCGCCTCCTCGCTGTGCGTCCGACGCGCCTGGATGCGCAGGAGCGACGCGACCGTCTGCAGGTTGTTCTTGACCCGGTGATGGATCTCCCGGATCGTCGCGTCCTTCGTGAGCAGCTCGCGTTCCTGCCGCCGGACCTCGGTCACGTCGCGCACGAGCAGGATCGCGCCGATGCGCTCCCCCTCGCGCCGGATCGGGATGGCGCGCAGCGCGACGACTCCGCCGCCCGCCTCGACGTCCGCGCGCCAGGGCGCCCGTCCCGTCAGCACGATCGGCAGCGACTCGTCGACGACCGCACGTCCCCCGATGAGCTCTGTCGTCACCTCCGGCAGCGGCTCGCCCTCGAGCTCGCCATCGAACCCGAGCCGGTTGAACGCCGACAGCGCGTTCGGGCTCGCGAACGTCACGATGCCGTCGGCGTCGATCCGGATGAGGCCGTCGGAGGCGCGCGGGGCGAAGCGTCGCGGGACGCTCGGGGCGTCCATGTCGGGGAACGAGCCCGCCGCGATCATCTCGAACAGGTCGTTCGCCGACTGGTTGAACGTCAGCTCCTGACGGCTCGGCGTCCGCGCGTCGGAGAGGTTCGAGTGCCGCGTCAGGACCGCGATGGGGCCGACACTGTCCGGCGTCCCCCCGCGCCGGATCGGCACGGCGCGGATATGGGTCGCGGCCTCGTCCGACCAGTCGCTCGAGTCGGAGTCGACGATCCGCCGCTCGTCGTACGCCTGACGCACCTGCGCGCGCAGGTTCGGCGTGATCCGCTGGCCGACGATGTCGCGGAAGAACAGGGTCGCCGCACCGCCCGGCCGGGTGAGCGTCGTCGCGATGAAGTCGTCGTCGGTCGTCGGCGCCCAGATGACGATGTCGGCGAACGACAGGTCCGCGAGGAGCTGCGTGTCGGCGAGGAGCAGATGGAGCCATTCGATATCGGCCGGCGTGGCATGGCCGTTGGCCTCGATCAGATCGCTCAGGGTCGACACCGGTCCAGGCTATCCCCCGGGCCGTGAGGACGAGTTATCCACAGATTCCGGAACTTTCTGCCATTCGGCGATCCGCCATGCTTCCATACTCGTCGGGACCGGCCCGGGGAGGAAACCCATGGCCAGGCAGTCCGCAGCGCGGTCCGACGATGAGCACGAACTGCGCGGGATCCCTTCGAGGCGGCGATCCGATGCGATCGTCGAGGAGATGTTCGAGCGGCAGCGCACGCCGACCGCCGCGCTCCCCGATCCCGCTCCCCTCATCCTGAATCTCGCCCGCTGCGTCGTCGAGATCGTCGCCGGCGTCCGGGACCCGGAGCAGATCGCCCGCTGGCTCGAGCCCGGCGTCTACACGCAGCTCCTCGCCCGCGCCGTGATCGCGGCCAGGGCACGGCAGGCGAAGGGAAGGCGGGCGGCGATGCCGACGATCTCGATGGGCTCCTGCCGCATCGATCACCCCACCGACGACGCGATCGAGGCGGTCGCGATCGTCCACACCCCCGCACGCGTGCGCGCGGTCGTCGTCCGGCTCGTCGGGATCGACGGCCGCTGGCGCGCGACCGAGCTCTCGGTCCTCTGACCGCGCCGTGCGTCGCGGCTACTTGCCCCGGCGCTCGGCTGCCCGGCGCTCCGCACGATTCTGCGGCGCCGCGTCATCCGCCCGCTGCCCGAAGGCGCCACGGCCGCCGCCCTGGGTGCCGGCGGGCGCCGGCTCCGGCTGGGGGGCGCCGGTCTGGGCGGCCGCGCGCTGCGCGGCGCGAGCCGACGCAGCCTGATCGATACGGCCGCGCTCGTCGCGCACCTCGATGTCGGCCCCGCCGGCTTCCTCGCCCGGCGCCGTGTACTGCAGCCCGCGCGTCGGGGCGCTGCCCGACTCGAGCCCCTGCGCGACGACCTGCGTGCCGCCCTCGGTCTGCACCTGCACCTCGAGGTTGAAGAGGAACCCGACGGTCTCCTCGCGGATCTGCCCCATCATCGACTGGAACATCGCGTAGCCCTCGCGCTGGTACTCCACGAGCGGGTCGCGCTGCGCCATCGCCCGCAGGCCGATGCCGTCCTTGAGGTAGTCCATCTCGTAGAGGTGGTCACGCCAGCGTCGGTCGATGACGGAGAGCACGACCCGGCGCTCGAGCTCGCGCATCGCCTCGGAGCCGAGCCGGTCCTCGCGCGCCTGGTAGGCGACCTTCGCGTCGGAGACGAGCTCGCGCTGGAGCGTCGCGGTGGAGAGCTTGCCGCCCGATTCCTCGAGGACCTCCTCGCTCGTGATCGAGACGGGGTAGAGCGTCCTCAGCTCGGTCCAGAGCACGTCGAGGTCCCAGGTGTCCGCGGCGCCCTCGCCCGCGTGCGAGACGACGACGTCGCCGATGACCTGCTCGAGGAACGCCTGGGCCCGCTCGGAGAGGTTGTCGCCCTCGAGGATGCGGCGCCGATCGCCGTAGATCGCCTCGCGCTGGCGGTTGAGGACGTCGTCGTACTTGAGGACGTTCTTGCGGATCTCGGCATTGCGCGCCTCGACCTGCGACTGCGCGCTGCGGATCGCGCGGGAGACCATCTTCGACTCGATCGCGACGTCGTCGGGGGCGCCGCGCATGAGCACCTCGGCCGCACCCGCGTTGAACAGCCGCATGAGGTCGTCCTCGAGCGAGAGGTAGAACCGGCTCTCGCCCGGGTCGCCCTGACGGCCGGAGCGACCGCGCAGCTGGTTGTCGATTCGACGGGACTCGTGACGCTCCGTGCCGACCACGTAGAGGCCGCCGGCCTCGCGGACCTTCTCGGCCTCGGACTCGACCTCGGCCTTGACCGCCTCGAAGACGCCGTCCCACTCGCGTTCGTACTCCTCCGGAGTCTCGGCGGGGTTGAGGCCCTTCTCGTGCATCCGGGCGACCGCCATGAACTCGGCGTTGCCGCCGAGCATGATGTCGGTGCCTCGGCCGGCCATGTTCGTCGCGACCGTCACGGCACCCAGGCGGCCGGCCTGCGCGACGATCGCCGCCTCCCGAGCGTGGTTCTTCGCGTTGAGGACCTCGTGCTTGATGCCGCGCTTGGCGAGGAGCCGGGAGAGCAGCTCCGACTTCTCGACCGAGGTCGTGCCCGCGAGGACCGGCTGGCCCTTCTCGTAGCGCTTCGCGATGTCCTCGACGACCTGCTCGAACTTCGACTGCTCGTTCTTGTAGATGAGGTCCGACTGGTCGGCGCGCAGCATCGGGCGGTTCGTCGGGATCGGGACGACGCCGAGCTTGTACGTCGACATGAACTCCGCGGCCTCGGTCTCGGCGGTGCCGGTCATGCCGGAGAGCTTGCGGTAGAGACGGAAGTAGTTCTGGAGCGTGACGGTCGCGAGCGTCTGGTTCTCCGCCTTGACCTCGACGTTCTCCTTCGCCTCGATCGCCTGGTGGATGCCCTCGTTGTAGCGGCGCCCGGACAGGATTCGGCCCGTGTGCTCATCGACGATGAGGACCTCGCCGTTCATGACGACGTAGTCCTTGTCGCGCTTGAAGAGGGCGCGGGCCTTGATCGCGTTGTTGAGGAACGAGATGAGCGGCGTGTTCGCGGACTCGTACAGGTTGTCGATGCCGAGGTGGTCCTCGACCTTCTCGATGCCGGGCTCGAGGACGCCGACGGTGCGCTTCTTCTCGTCGACCTCGAAGTCGGTGCCCTCGACGAGCCGGTTAGCGATCTTCGCGAACTCGCCGAACCAGCGGTTCGCCTCGCCGGAGGAGGGCCCCGAGATGATGAGCGGCGTCCTCGCCTCGTCGATGAGGATCGAGTCGACCTCGTCGACGATCGCGAAGGCGTGGCCGCGCTGGACCATGTCGGAGGCCTGCCAGGCCATGTTGTCGCGGAGGTAGTCGAAGCCGAACTCGTTGTTCGTGCCGTAGGTGATGTCGGCGGCGTACTGCTCGCGCCGCTGCTCCGGCGTCTGACCGGACAGGATGCAACCCGTCACCATGCCGAGCGCGCGGTAGATGCGGCCCATGAGCTCGGACTGGTAGCTCGCGAGGTAGTCGTTGACGGTGATGATGTGCACGCCGTCGCCGGGAATCGCGTTCAGGTAGGCGGCGAGGGTCGCGACAAGCGTCTTGCCCTCACCGGTCTTCATCTCGGCGATGTTCCCGTGATGGAGCGCGCCGCCGCCCATGATCTGCACGTCGAAGTGGCGCATGCCGAGCGTGCGCTTGGCCGCCTCGCGGACCGCGGCGAACGCTTCGGGCAGCAGATCGTCGAGGCTCTCGCCCGCGGCGTACCGCTCACGGAACTCGGTGGTCTCGTCGCGGAGCTCTTCGTCGGTGAGCTCCTCGAAGTGTGCTTCGAGCGCGTTCACCTGCTCCGCGTACTTCTCCAGGCGTCGAAGGGTTCGGCCTTCGCCGACACGCAGGACGCGTTCGAGCACGTTCGCCACGGATCAACTCCTCACAATGGCGCCCCTGCGCCGATTCGGGAGTCTACCGGCTCGCCCTTCTGCGTCCCTGTGCAGGCTCGACCACCGCGGTCTGCGCATCGAGCGCGATGACGCCGTACGCCCAGCCCTTGCGGCGGTACACGACGCTCGGCCGGTCGGTCTCCGCATCGACGAAGAGGAAGAAGTCGTGGCCGACGAGTTCCATGTGATCGACCGCGTCCTCCGCGGTCATCGTCGCCGCGGGGAAGAGCTTGCGGCGGATGACGACGGGAGACCAGTCGGCCTCCTCCTCGACCTCGGCCGGCACCGTGCCGGTCGCGACCGCGTGCAGCATGTCGGGGCTCGCGGGCGTGACGTCCACGACGCTGAACCCGCCGGTCGTCGCCTCGTGGAGCGAGACCGGGCGATGACGTCCGCGATGCACCTTGCGGCGGTCCTTGCCCTGCCGGATGCGCTCGAGCAGGCGCCCGATCGCGAGGTCGAACGCCGCGTACTTGTCGGATGCGCTCGCCTCGGCGCGCACGAGCGGTCCGGGACCGATGAGTGTCAGCTCGACGCGATCATCGCCCGGCGAGCCCTTCCCCGGCGCATGTCGCGTCACCTTGATCTCGAGGGCGATTGCTCTGGTGGCGAGCGCGGCGACCTTCTCGGACTTCTCCGCGGCGTACACGCGGAACCGGTCCGTGATGTCGAGGCCCCTGGCGGTGATCGCGATTTCCATGGCTGACCTCCTCGAGCGCTGCGCCGGGAGATCCAGCGGCCCGCGCTGTGCGGGCCACGGTATCCCCTGGACCTGCAAATGTCACGAGCGGATTACGACGGCCGCCGGAACCAGCGCCGAACCCCGAGCGCGGTGACCTTGACCATCGCCTCGAGGATGATCCCGAACGTCATCTTGGAGACTCCCGCGTCGCGCTCCGCGAAGACGATCGGCACCTCGGCCACGCCGCCGCCCGCGTCGACGATCCGCACGGTCATCTCGACCTGGAAGTAGTAGCCGTGCGAGCGCACCGACCCGAGGTCGAGCCGGCGCAGCGCGTCGGCCCGGTAGACCCGGTAACCGGCTGTGAGGTCGGCGACCGGCAGCCGGAGCATCCCCCTCGCGTAGCCGTTCGCCGCACGGCTGAGCCGCTCGCGCCACACCGACCAGTCGACCGTCCGCCCGCCCGCGACCCAGCGCGAGCCGATGACGAGGTCGGTGGCGGGCGAGGCGGCCGCCAGGGCGAGCATCGCCGGAAGCGCCTCCGGCGGGTGGGACCCGTCCGCGTCCATCTGGACGACGAACCGGTACCCGCGGTCGAGCGCGGCGGCATAGCCGGCCCGGTAGGCCCGCCCGAGCCCGTCCTTGCCGGCACGGTGCAGCACGCGGACGCGCGGGTCGGCGGCCGCGAGCCGTTCGGCGAGGTCGCCCGTGCCGTCGGGGCTCGCGTCGTCGATGACGAGCACTTCGACATCGGGGGTCGCGGCCATGATGCGCTCGACGAGCCGCGGCAGGCTCGCCGATTCGTTGTAGGTCGGCACGAGCACGACCGTCTCCGCAGGCGGATGGCGATCGGCTGGCACCAGGCGATGCTACCCATCGCTCCCGCCCCCCGGATCACCGCACCGCACCCATCGCGCGCCGTCCGCGGTCGGGTGCGCAGGCGGCGACGCCCGCGACGACCGCTCCGCCTGCCGTGCGGATCGAGGCGGCGCACGCCGCGAGCGTCGCGCCCGTCGTGACGACGTCGTCGACAAGGACGAAGCGCCGCCCGTCGAGTCGTCGCCGCGCCCGGAACCGATCGGCCTGCGCGAGACGATCGGAGCGTCCGAGCGACTTCTGGGCGCGGGCCCGCCGACTCGCGACGAGCACCCGCGAGACGGGGAGCCGCGCCGCGAGGAGCACTTCGAGCACGGGATCGAATCCGCGTCGCCGCATGGCGGCGGGACGGCTCGGCACCCAGGCCACCTCGACGCCGGGCGGCTCGCGAGCCAGGGCGACGGCGAGCGCCGCGCGGACGAGCACCGCGAGCGGGCGAGCGGCATCGGTCCGGCCATCGTCCTTGAGCGCGAGCAGCGCGCCCCTGACGACGCCGTCGTAGTCCGCCGCCGCGATGACGGGCACGCCCGGATCCGCGTCGCAGCGGACGCGCAGGGGCTGCGGAGCCCGTAGCCCCGCGCGGCAGTCGCCGCAGATCGCGCGATCGGGCGCACCGCAGCCGAGGCACTCGACCGGCTGCACGACCGCCCAGGCGTCGAGAACGGCATCCCGCGTGCGCGCGAACGCCCGGGCGAGGTCCAGCCGGAGGCGGTTCATGGGCCAAGCCTGCATCCGGCCCCCGCCACCGGGCGGCGCGCACCAGGGCGGGTGGGGATGAGACCCCGCTGACCGCCCGCTGTGAGGGAGCTACTGCTGGACGCCCAGGAACTCGGCGGTGAAGCCCGCCTCGCTCCAGCCGTCGTTCCCGCCGGGCGCGAGCACGATGCCCTCCGCGATCGCGCGCACACCGGACACCCCGCCGCGCCCGCCCACCGCGACGGCACCAGGCGGCAGCGCGCCGATCGACTCCCCCGGGCCGCCGATGCCGACGACCCGCGCGCTGCGGACCCCGGCCGAATCGGCGACGACGACGAGGCTGCGATCGTTGACCCACGCGACTGAGGCGATCACGCCCGGCGCGGGCAGCTCGAGCGACGGGTCGAGCCCCGTCGGAACGCCGTCCGAGCGGATGATGCCGAAGACGAGGAGCCGCGGCCCCGCCGGGCTCGTCAAGCCGACCGCGAGGCGGGTGGAGTCCCGCGAGACCGCGAGCGAGACGACCGTGGCATCCGGAGGCAGCGCGCTCGGGCTGATGCCCGCCGATGCGCCGCTCGGGTCGAACGCGTCGAGCGGACTCCCCGTCCCGGCCGACCAGGTCCAGCCGTACTCGTCGATGCTCGGGGCAACGAGCCCGGGTCGCGCGTCCACCACCGTGACCGCATCGCCCGAGACCCGGCGGACCGTCCCGTCCGCGGCGAGATACGCCGCCGCGGTCTGCCCCGCGTTGAGCGACACGGCGCGCGCACCATCCTCGACGACGGCGGACGAGACCCCGGGGATCGTCACGATCCCATCGGGTCCCGCATGCCCGAACTCGGTCGCGGTGCCGAGCAGGAGGGAGCCGCTCGGCTGCGGGTCGATCACGGCGGCCGGCCCGCTCGACTCGATCGCGAGCGGCACGCCATCCGCCGTGATGCTCGCGTCGGCGACATCGAGCGTCGCCACGAGCTGCTGCCGCATCCGGCCCAGCTCTGCGGGCGAGGCCGACGCGACCTCGGGACTGAGGTCCACCGCGGCCCGGCCCCCGGTGACGACGACCGAACGGGTGCCGAGCGTCGTCCCCCGGGGGAAGTCCGTCACGACGGCGTGCTTGAGCCAGTCGTCGGGGCCTGCGAGGAGCGCGGAGACGACAAGGCCGGGCGTGCTCTGCCGCGCCGGGAACCAGCGCAGATCGGGGACCAGGTACCGCCCGCTCGGGTCGAAGAAGTAGAGCGCGTAGGCCGAGAAGACCTGCACGAACGCGGTGTCGGCGAGCACGATGCCGTTCGGCGCCTCGCTGATCCGCCACTGCCCGTCGACCTGCGTGAACGCGAAGTCGATCGTCCGGTTCGCCGCCATCGCGCTCGCCCGGTAGCGACCGACCGTGTCGACGGTCGCGGGCGTCGAGAACGAGTACTCGATGACCGGCCTGTCCTCCGATGCCGACTCCGGCGTCGACAGGACCGCCGCCCCCGTCCGGATGACGACGCCGGCGTTCGGATCCCAGCTGACCGCGAGGTCGGGCGTCAGGAACTGCCGCGCGACCGCGTAGTCGGACTGCGGCGCCCGGACGGCCTGCATGAACCCGGTGAGAATGCCGAGCGGGTCCGCATCGGCCGCCGGGCCGTTCGGCGTGACGATGTACTCGGGGTCGACCTCGTCGACGGCGGGTCCTGCGACGACCGGGCCGCTCGTCGGGATGCCGGCGCAGCCGGCGAGCAGGAGCGCGGCGGCGAGCACCGCCGCGAGCCCCGTGGGCCTGCGGAATCGGACGCTCATTCGGCTC